>NZ_JBFJVE010000126.1:0-9306 GCF_041624275.1 Shimia sp. | reverse complement strand
GCCGAGGCCCCGGCGCAGATCTTGGCATAGGCCGCCTCGGCGCTGGCGATGCCGCCGACCCCGATCAGCGGCACCCGGTCTTGCAGCAGCGCCGACATCCGCGCCAGCACCCGGGTCGAGCGGTCGAACAGCGGCGCGCCCGAAAGCCCGCCCGCCTCGTCCCGGTGGCGTGAGGCCAGCCCGGTGCGATCCAGCGTGGTGTTGGTGGTGATGACCGCGTCAAGCCCGGTTTCCAGCGCCACTTCGGCGATCTCTGCCAGCTCTGCGTCACTCAGGTCCGGGGCGATCTTGAGAAACACCGGGATCGGTCTGGCCAGCCCATCGCGGGTCGCCATGACCCCGGCCAAGAGGGCCGACAGCGCCGCCTTGCCCTGAAGGTCGCGCAGCTTTTCCGTGTTGGGGGAGGACACGTTGACAGTGGCGAAATCAAGGTGGTCGCCGCAGCGTTCCAGCACCCGCGCGAAATCCGAAGCGCGGTCGGCGCTGTCCTTGTTGGCGCCGAGGTTGAGCCCGATCACCGCGCCCTCGGGCCGATTGGCCAGCCGCCCGGCGATCGCCTCCATACCGTCATTGTTGAAGCCGAAGCGGTTTATCGCGGCGCGGTCCTCGCTCAGCCTGAACAACCGCGGCCTGGGGTTGCCGGGCTGCGGGCGCGGGGTGGCGGCGCCGACCTCGAAAAAGCCGAAACCGGCCCGTGCCAGCCCGTCGAGGGCGGTGGCGTTCTTGTCGAAACCGGCCGCCAGCCCCACCGGGTTGGGCAGGTCGATCCCGGCAAGGCGGGTTCGCAGGCGCGGCGAGCTGAGGGGTCCGGGGGCGGCGGCAAGCCCCGCTTGCAGGGCCCGGATCGCCAGCCCATGGGCGGTCTCGGGGTCGATCATGTGCATGGCGCGCAGGCCGAGGCTCTCGATCAGCTTCATGACAGCACCCCGGCCGGGAACCGGTGTTGCCCGCCCTCGAGCGGCAGCGGCTGCGCCCAGGCCACGTCATCGAGCCGCAGCGGCCGGTAAAGATGCGGGAACAGGGCGCCGCCGCGCGAGGCTTCCCAGACCAGCTTGTCGCCAAGGCCGTCGGCCTCCAGCCCCAGCAGGAACAGATCGCTTTCGCCGCGGAAATGCTTGGCGGCGGTCTCGGCCACCTGCGCGGCGGTGGAGAAATGCACATAGCCGTCGGCGACATCGACCGGTGCCCCGGCGGTCTCGCCCGCGGCGCGCAGCAGGGCCCATTCCTCGGCCCGGAAGATCTTGTAAATCAGCATGGCACCGATGTGCATCGCAACGCCCCCGAGGTCAAGCCGCAGAAGCTTTGACAGGCGGGCCCTGTCGGGGGCACCATGCGCCGGTGACACATGCAAAGCGGGGGGCAATGACATGTTACGAGCGTTTCTGAGCGGGCTGGCGATGGCGGCTCTGGGCAGCGTGGCGGCGGCAGAGTTCAATCTGACCATTCTGCATACCAATGATTTCCACGCCCGGTTCGAACCGATCAGCAAATATGATTCCGGTTGCAGCGCCCAAAGCAATCTTGACGGCGAGTGTTTCGGCGGTTCGGCCCGTCTGGTGACCGCCGTCGCCGAGGCCCGGGCGCGCGCCGGGAACGTGATCCTGGTGGATGGCGGCGACCAGTTTCAGGGCACGCTGTTCTACACCTATTACAAGGGCCGGGTCGCGGCCGAGATGATGAACCGCATGGGCTATGACGGCATGACCGTCGGCAATCACGAATTCGACGACGGCCCCGAAGTGCTGCGCGGCTTCATGGAGGCGGTGACTTTCCCGGTACTGATGTCCAATGCCGATGTCAGCGCCGAGCCGCTGCTGGCGGGCCGGGTGAGGAAATCGGCGGTCATCGAAAGGGGCGGCGCGCGGATCGGCCTGATCGGCCTGACGCCGCAGGATACCGATGAACTGGCCAGCCCGGGGCCCAATGTCAGCTTTTCCGATCCCGTGGCCGCGGTCCAGGCCGAGGTCGACAGGCTGACCGCCGAAGGCATCGACAAGATCATCCTGCTCAGCCATTCCGGCTATGGCGTCGATCAGCATGTCGCGGCCAATACCACCGGCGTGGACGTCATCGTCGGCGGTCATGACAACAGCTATCTGTCGAATGTCTCGGATCGCGCCAGGGGGCCCTATCCGACCATGGTCGGCAACACCGCCATCGTGCAGGCCTATGCCTATGGCAAGTTCCTCGGCGAGCTGAAGGTGACCTTCGACGATGCCGGCGAGATCGTCGCGGCGGTGGGCGAGCCGATCCTCATGGATGCTGCGGTGAGCGAGGATTCGGGCACCAAGGCGCGCATCGGTGAACTGGCACTTCCGCTGGAAAAGATCCGCCGCCAAGTCGTGGCCTCGGCGGCGGCGACGATCGACGGCAGCCGCGATGTCTGCCGGCTGCAGGAATGCGCCATGGGCAACCTGGTCGCCGACGCCATGCTCGACCGGGTGGCGGATCAGGGTGTGACCATCGCCATCACCAATGCCGGCGGTCTGCGGGCCTCGATCGACGCCGGCGAGGTGACCAGGGGCGAGGTGCTGACCGTGCTGCCGTTCCAGAACACGCTCTCGACCTTCGAGGTTCCCGGCCGGGTGGTGATCGCGGCGCTTGAAAACGGCGTCAGCCAGGTCGAAGAGGTCAAGGGCCGCTTTCCCCAGGTGGCGGGGCTGAGGTTCACCTGGGATGCCGCGAAAGCCCCGAACCAGGGCCGCATCCGCGAGGTCATGGTGAACGAGGATGGCGCCTGGGTGGCGCTGGACCCGCAAAAGACCTACATGCTGGTCTCCAACAACTACCTGCGCGGCGGCGGTGACGGCTACGCCATGTTCCGCGACGCCGCCCGGGCCTATGACTACGGTCCCGACCTGGCCGATGTCACGGCCGAATACCTGGCCGCGCATGCGCCCTACAGGCCCTATACCGACGGGCGGATCACCCGCCGGTGATCCCCGTCGCCCCGCCGCCCGGTTGCCCCGGCGCCCTGTTGCCGTGCCCCTCCCGGCGACGGGCGTGGCAATTGCCGCCGGGCCCCGGCACGGATAGGCTGACGCGATGTGCGGAAGATTTGCCATCACCCTGCCCAGCGACGCCATGGCGCAGCTCTTTGCCGCGGCGCCGGCCAACGATCTGCCCGAGGTGCCCAACTACAACGTCTGCCCGACGACGCGCATCCACGTGGTGCGCCACTCTGCCGGGGGGCGCCGGCTGGTGGCGATGCGCTGGGGCTTCCTGCCGCATTGGTATGACAGCCCCGGAGCCGGGCCGCTGCTGATCAATGCCCGCGCCGAGACCCTGGCCGAGAAACCGGCCTTCCGCGACGCCTGCCGCAGCCGCCGCTGCCTGATCCCGGTCAGCGGCTTCTTCGAATGGACCAAAGACGCCGAGGGCCGGCGCCTGCCCTGGTACATCAGCGCCGGGGCGCCGCTGGCGCTGGCCGGCCTCTGGCAGGGCTGGCAGGGCGGCGACCTGCGGCAGGACACCTGCGCCATCGTCACCACCAAAGCCAACCGCAGGATGTCCGAGATCCATCACCGCATGCCGCTGGTGCTGGCGCCGGGCGACTGGCCGCTGTGGCTCGGCGAGGCCGGCCATGGCGCGGCGCGGCTGATGCGCCCCGCCCCCGAGGATCTCCTTGACATGTACCGGGTCGGGCAGGCGGTGAATTCCAGCCGCGCCACCGGCCCCGGGCTGATTGAACCCGACCCGCCGCTGCCCGCCGGCTGAATGCCCTCATTTCTCTTGCCGCAAATATCCTGGGGTGAGGGCGGCCTGCCGCCCGAGGGGCAAGGCCCCTTGATGGGCGACATCACGAAAAGAGGCTGGCCTTTTGCGGCCAAACGCGCTGAATACGCTGCCAGGACAGGAGGCCCGCATGGCGCAGCGCAGGATTCGCATCTTTCTCAACGGTTTTGGCCGCATCGGCCGCACCCTGCTGCGCATTCTCGCCCGCGGCGCCCACGACCAGATCGAGATCGTCGGCATCAACGACATCGAACCGCTCGAGACCTGCGCCTATCTGTTCGAATACGACAGCGTCTTCGGTGCCTATCCCGGCCGGGTGACGACCGGCGACCACAGCCTGATCGTCGACGGGCGGGCGGTGCCCTTCCATGGCGTCTCCGATCTGCGCCAGCTTGACCTCGGCACCGTCGACGTGGTGCTGGAATGCACCGGCATGGCCGGCACAAGGGCGATGGCCGAACGCGGCCTTCAGGCCGGGGCCGGGGCGGTGCTGATCTCGGGCCCCTCGGACGAGGCCGACATCACCCTGGTGATGGGCGCCAACGAGGAGCTGCTCGGCGATCACCGCATCGTCTCCAATGCGTCCTGCACCACCAATGCGCTGGCGCCGCTGCTGAAGCTTCTCGACGCGCAATACGGGCTGATCAGCGGCCATATGACCACCGTGCACTGCTATACCGGCAGCCAGCCGACGGTCGACAAGCCGCGCGGCGATCTGGCGCGCTCGCGCGCGGCGGCGCTGTCGATGGTGCCCACCACCACCAGCGCCGGGCGGCTGATCGACAAGGTGCTGCCCGATCTCGCCGGGCGGGTCTTGGCGCGGGCGATCCGGGTGCCGACCGCCAGCGTCTCGGCCATCGACCTCACCATCCAGACCGACCGGGAGACCACGGTCGCCGGGGTCAACCGCCTGCTGCGGGCCGAGGCCGACGCCGCCGCGCTTCTCGGCTGGACCGAGCGGCCGCTGGTCTCGACCGATCTGCGGGCGCGCCCGGAATCGCTGATCCTGTCGCTGCGCGAGACCTCGGTCTCGGTCGGCGGGTTGCTGCGGGTCTTCGGCTGGTACGACAACGAATGGGGCTTTTCCAACCGCATGCTCGACATGGCGCGGCTCATGGGCCGCCGTTAGAGCGGCCAGAACAGCAGGATCGCCGGCACCGAGACCGCCACCACCAGGATCTCGAGCGGCAGCCCGATGCGCCAGTAGTCGCCGAAATGATAGCCGCCGGGCCCGAGGATCAGGGTGTTGTTCTTGTGCCCGATCGGGGTCAGGAAGGCCGATGAGGCCGCCACCGCCACCGCCATCAGGAAGGGGTCGGGCGACACCCCGAGGCTGGCCGCCATCTGGATGCCGACCGGGGCCGCGACGATGGTGGTGGCGGTGTTATTGAGCACGTCCGACAGCGTCATGGTCACCACCATCAGCACCGTCAGCACCGCCCATGCCGGCAGGCCGGCGGTCAGCCCGACCAGCGCATTGGCAATCAGCGCCGTGCCGCCGGCGCCCTCCAGCGCCGCACCGAGCGGGATCATCGACCCGAGCAGCACCACCACCGGCCATTCGATGTGATCGTAAAGCTCGGTCAGCGGCACGATCCGGGTCAGCACATAGGCCACCACCACCAGCCCCAGCGCCACCGGCAGGTAGATCAGCCCCAGCGAGGCCGCCAGAACCGCCGCCACGAACAGGCCGATGGCCAGCCAGACCTTGGTGTTGTCGGTGACCACATGGCCCTTGTCGGCCAGCGGCAGGCAGCCCAGCCAGTCGGTGACGTCGGCGCCCCGGTTCTTGGGCACCAGCACCAGCAGGATGTCGCCGGGCTTGATCGCGGTGCGGCGGATCTGGCTGGTGATGCGGCGGCCCTGGCGGCTGATGCCCATCAGCACCGAGCCCTGGCGCCAGGCCAGCCCCACCGACTCGGCGGTCTTGCCGGTGATGCGCGCGGTCTGGGGCACCACCACTTCGATCATGTCCAGCCCTTCGCCGGCCGCCTTCAGCTGCTCTTCGCGCTGGGCGTCGGTGAAATTCAGGTTGAGCGCGCTGCGGAACTCGTCCAGCGCCCCCGGCGTCGCCTCGAGGATCAGCGTGTCGCCCTCCTGCATCGTGACGTTGCGCGCCGCGCCATAGCGGCGCTTGCCGTCGCGGATCAGCCCGATCAGCGCCACGTCGGCGTCATCCGCCTCGCCCTGCATCTCCGCCAGCCGCAGCCCGATCAGTTTGCTTTCGGCGGGCACTGTCAGCTCGGCGAGGAAACTGTCGAGATCCGAAACCGTTTTTCCGGCATCCTCGCGCGCCGGGATCAGCCGCCAGCCGATCAGGGCAACGAAGATCAGCCCGGCGATGGCCGTGAGGCCGCCGACCGGGGCGAAATCGAACATGCGATAGGGGGTGCCCACTGCCTCGCCCCGGATCGCGGCGATGATGATATTGGGCGGGGTGCCGATCAGGGTCGCCATGCCGCCGAGGATGGTGGCAAAGGACAGCGGCATCAGCGACAGCGCCGGTGAGCGCCCGGCCTTGCGCGCAGTCTGGATGTCGACCGGCATCAGCAGGGCCAGCGCCGCGACATTGTTCATGAAGGCCGACAGCACCGCGCCGATCCCGCCCATCAGCGCGATATGGCTGCCGAGGCCGCGGGCGCTGTCGACCAGGGTGCGGGTGATGAGAAACACCGCCCCCGACCGCGTCAGCCCGGCCGAGACCACCAGCACCAGCGCCACCACGATGGTCGCCGGGTGGCCAAAACCGCTGAAGGCGTCCTTGCTGTCGACGACCCCCAGAACCACGCCGGTCAGCAGCGCGGCAAAGGCGATCAGGTCATAGCGAAAGCGGCCCCAGAGCAGCAGGACAAAGAAGGCGCCGAAGAGCGAAAAGAGGATGATCTGTTCCTGGGTCATAGGCGCAGAGTAGCGGACCGCCGCGCCCCCGCAAGAGGCTGGTTGCCCCCGGCGGTGCATCGCGACCCAGCGGCAATCGCAACCGCGCCCTTGCTCTTGACCCGCCGACTGCCCTATAGAGCGGGCAAAATCTGTACCTGTTCAGGATCATCGGAGGCAATCACATGGCCGGCCATTCAAAATGGGCAAACATCCAGCATCGCAAGGGACGTCAGGACGCCGCCCGCTCGAAGCTGTTTTCGAAGCTCTCCAAGGAAATCACCGTCGCCGCCAAGATGGGCGATCCTGACCCCGACAAGAACCCGCGCCTGCGCCTTGCGGTGAAGGAAGCCAAGTCGAACTCGGTGCCCAAGGACGTGATCGACCGCGCGATCAAGAAATCCCAGGCCGGCGAAGGCGATGATTACGAGGAAATCCGCTACGAAGGCTACGGCCCCAACGGCGTGGCGGTGATCGTCGAGGCGATGACCGACAACCGCAACCGCACCGCCTCGACCGTGCGCTCGACCTTTACCAAGAACGGCGGCAACCTCGGTGAAACCGGCTCGGTCGGCTTCATGTTCGACCGCAAGGGCGAAGTCACCTATCCGGCTGAAGTCGGCGATGCCGACACGGTGATGATGGCGGCGATCGAGGCCGGCGCCGAAGACGTCGAAAGCAGCGAGGAAGGCCATATCATCTGGTGTGCCGACACCGATCTCAACGAGGTCGCCAATGCGCTCGAGGCCGAGCTTGGCGAATCGGAGTCGACCAAGCTGGTGTGGAAGCCGACCACCACCACCGAAATGGACCTCGAAGCCATGCAGAAGCTGATGAAGCTGGTTGATGCGCTCGAGGACGATGACGACATTCAGCGCGTCACCACCAATTTCGAAGCCTCGGACGAGGTGATGGCCCAGCTCTGAGCCGGGCTGCCGAACCGTAAGAGGGGCGTCCTTTGGGGGGCGCCCTGTTGTTTTCTGGCCCTCAGTTTCCGGGCCTTCAGTTGCCGGGCAGGTCGCTGCGCGCCTGTCGGCGTACCGCCCGCGTCAGCGGTGCCAGCGCGTCGCCCAGCAGGCGCGAATGCTGCCAGTACAGCGGCGTCTCGTACCCCGCGCCCTCAAGCAGTGTCACCAGCCGCCCGGCCTCGATATGCGGGCGGGCCAGGATCTCGGGGTTCATGCCCCAGCCAAGCCCCAGGAGACAGGCTTCGACAAAGCCCTGGGACGAGGGCAGCCGATGGCTTGGCGGCGACAGCTTGCAGCCCAGGTGTTTCTGCATCCAGCGGCTTTGCAGATAGTCCTTGGGGTCGAAGCGCAGCATCGGCGCCCGCGCCACGGCCTCGGGGGAGACCCCGTCGGGGAAATGGCGTTTCATATAGGCCGGGCTGGCGGTGGCGACATAGCGCAGCGCCCCCAGCGCGATGCAGTCGCAGCCCGAGACCGGCCGGTCATGCGAGGTGACGGCGGCTGCCACCTCTCCACGCCGCAACCAGTCGGCCGAATATTCCTGATCGTCGACCACCAGGTCGAACAGGAGCTCCGGCACCCCGGCCAGCGCCGGCAGGAACCAGGTCGCCAGGCTGTCGGCGTTGACCGCGATGCGCACCGTGCTGCCGCGCCCGGAGACCGAGGCGCCGAGATCGCGGGCAAGGCTCTGTTCCAGCAGTCCGACATGCGCCGCATGGGCCGCAATCCGCCGCCCGGCATCGGTGCCGGTGCAGGGCTGGCCGCGATGCACCAGCCGGGTGCCGACCCGGTCTTCAAGGGCTTTCAGCCGTTGCGAAACCGCCGATTGGGTGACCCCCAGTTCGCCGGCGGCCGCCTCGAAGCTGCCACAGCGCAGAATGGCCGCCAGCGCCTGCAGCTGCGCGTGATCGAAGTTCATCAGCAAACCTAATGCAAGAACAGAAACTTTAATTTGGATAATGGACGGGCGGCCTGTAGGCAAGGCGCATCACAAGGAGAAAGACAGATGCAGCAGGCCCTTTTCGCAGGTTTCGCCCTCGGGTTTTCGCTGATCATGGCGATCGGCGCGCAGAACGCCTTCGTGCTGCGTCAGGGGCTGCGCGGCCAGTTCGTGCTGCCGCTGGTGCTGACCTGCGCGGTCTCGGACACGCTGCTGATCGCCGCCGGTGTGGTTGGGTTCGGCAGCGTGGTCGAGGCCTGGCCCGGAGCCGTCACCCTCGCCAAATGGGGCGGGGCGGCCTTTCTCACGGTCTATGGCGGCCTTGCCCTGCGCGCCGCATGGCGCGGCGGCGCGGCGCTGGGCGAAGGCGGGCAGGGGGCGCTCAGCTTCGGGGCGGCGCTGGCCACCTGCCTGATGCTGACTTGGGCCAACCCGCATGTCTATCTTGATACCGTGGTGCTGCTTGGCGGTCTGTCGTCGCAATATGATCCGGCATGGGCCTTCGGTCTCGGGGCGGCGGTGGCCAGCTTCACCTTTTTCTTCACACTGGGTTTCGGCGCCGGGCTGCTGCGCCCGATGTTCACCAGCGCCCGCGCCTGGCAGGGGCTGGATCTCGTGGTCGGGCTGACCATGTGGGCCATCGCCGCGAAACTGCTCTGGGGCTAGGCGTCGCGACGGAACAACAGGTTAACATGCGTTGTTCCTCGACAAGCCGTGGCCCAGCGGTGTTAATGCCGCCATGGCTCAAGAGATGACATCACGCCCGGTCGCCGGGATCTTCTGGAT
>NZ_JBFJVE010000125.1:0-9420 GCF_041624275.1 Shimia sp. | reverse complement strand
GCCACCACCCTGTCGGGCGCCGATGGGCTGCATGTGTTCCTGCGCGCCCTGGGCGATGCGACCCCGCTGGAGGGCACCAAGGTCACGCTTTTGTCGCGCGCCAACCGGGTGCTGGGAACGGCGGTGTCCGACGCCAATGGCTATGCCCGTTTCGAGGCCGGCCTGACCCGTGGCACCGGCGGTGCGGCACCGGCGATGGTGACCTTCGAGGCGGGCGAGGATTTCTCGTTCCTTTCCCTCACCGATCCCGCCTTTGATCTCTCGGATCGCGGCGTCGAGGGCCGCCCGCCCGCCCCGGCGATTGATCTCTTCCTGACCACCGATCGCGGCGCTTACCGTGCGGGCGAGACCATTCACGCCACCGCCCTGGCACGCGGCAACACCGCCGAAGCGCTTGCCGGCCTGCCGGTTACCGCCATTCTGACCCGTCCCGACGGGGTGGAATACAGCCGCGTCGCTTCCACCAACGGCACCGAGGGCGGCCATGTTTTCGCCCTGCCCGTCGGCCCCACCGTGCCGCGCGGCACCTGGAAACTGGCGGTGAAATCCGACCTCGACGCGCCTGCCTTGGCGACGCAGAAACTGCTGGTCGAAGATTTCCTGCCCGAGCGCATCGACTTTGACCAGAGCCTGCCCGAGGGGCCGATCCAATTGACGGACGCAAGCGTCGATCTGCGCGTCGAGGCGCGCTATCTCTTTGGCGCGCCGGGCGCTGGCCTGGGCGTCGAAGGTCAAGTCACGTTGCGCGCCCGTTCGGACATCGACGGATTCAAAGGCTATCGCTTTGGCCGCTACGACGCGTTTTTCAGCCCGCGCAGCGAGTATTTCGCCGGCAGCACCACCGATGCCAACGGCGTCGCGCTGGTGCCGCTGGCCCTGCCCGACGTCGATGTCAAAGGCCGCCCCTTCGAAGCCCATCTCACCACCTCGGTTCTCGAAGGATCGGGCCGTCCGGTGGAACGCCGCCTGATCCATCCGGTGGCTTCCCTCGGGCCGATGATCGGCATCAAACCCCGGTTTAGTGACGATGTTCTGGCCGAAGGCAGCACTGCAAGCTTTCAGATCGTTGGCCTGACACCAGACCTCAAGGGTCAGACCATGAAAGTGCGCTGGACCGTGAACCGGGTGCGCACCTCGTACCAGTGGTACAATCTCTATGGCGACTGGAATTGGGAGCCGACGACGCGGCGCACCACGGTGGCCAGCGGCGAGATGACAATCGGCGCCACACCCAAGGAAGTCTCTGCGCCGGTGGAATGGGGTCGATACGAGATCGTCGTCGAACGGCTGGACGGAGACTATGTGGCCAGCGCGGCCGAGTTCCACGCCGGCTGGTACGCCCCGGCGGATGCCACCGACACGCCCGACACGCTCGAGGTGTCGCTGGACCGACCCGGCTATCGCAGCGGCGACACCGCGACCCTGCGCGTGGTGCCGCGCTTTGCCGGAACCGCGCTGGTCACGGTGATGTCGAACCGGCTGATTGCCATGAAGGCGGTCGAGGTATCGGAAGGCGAGAACCTGATCCCGCTCGAGGTGACGGATGAATGGGGCGCCGGCGCCTATGTCAGCGCCTCGGTGATCCGCCCCGCCAATGAACCGGCCGGGTTGAACCCCGCGCGGGCCTTGGGCCTCAGCTATGCCAGGATCGACCCGGGCGCCAAGCAACTCAGCGTCTCGCTCGAGGCCGCGGACAAGGTCGCCCCCTCGGGCCGTCTTGACGTGGGCATCAAGGTCGAGGGCATCCGCGAGGGCGAAACCGCCCATGTCACCCTTGCCGCCGTGGATCTGGGCATTCTGAACCTCACCGGCTTCCAAAGCCCCGACCCGTCGGAGCATTATTTTGGCCAGCGTCGTCTGGGCATGGAAATCCGCGACATCTATGGCCGCCTGATCGACGGTATGAACGGCGACATGGGCGCCCTGCGCTCGGGCGGCGATGCCGCCAGCGGGGCGTCTTTTCAATCCCCGCCACCCACCGAAGAGCTGGTGGCCTATTTCGAAGGCCCGGTGACCATCGGCGCCGATGGCAGGGCTGAGGTCGGCTTTGACCTGCCCGAGTTCAATGGCACCGTGCGGCTGATGGCCGTGGCCTGGAGCAAATCCGCCGTGGGGCAGGCCGACCGCGATGTTCTGGTGCGCAACCCGGTTGTGGTCACCGCCTCGCTGCCGCGCTTCCTTGCCCCCGGAGATCAAAGCCGGCTGCTCTTGGAAATCACCCATGCCGAAGGCCCCTCGGGCCGCATGGGGCTGGATGTGAGCAGCACAGGTCTGACCCTGAACGCAGCCGATGTGCCCTCGGGGCTGACCCTGGCCGACAAGGCGACGGCGCGTCTTTCGGTGCCGATCACCGCAGGCGAGGTGGGCGACCACAGTTTGCGCGTCGCCCTCACCACGCCCGATGGCAGGCAACTGGTGAAATCCCTGCTGCTGCCGGTCCGGGCCAATGACCCCGAGATCAGCAGCACGCAGCGCATCGAACTGGCCGCTGGCGCGACCCTGACGCTGGACCAGAACCTCTTTGCCGACCTGCGCCCCGGCACCGGCTCTGCGGTGATCTCATCCGGCGCATTGGCGCGCTTCGATGCGCCGGGGCTGCTGCAGACCCTTGATCGCTACCCCTATGGCTGCACCGAGCAGGTGACGTCCAAAGCGCTGCCGCTGCTCTATTTCGACACCATCACCTCGTCGCTCGGGCTGGGCGATCGCGCGCAGGTGCAGACCCGCATCGATCAGGCCATCGCCGTGGTGCTGAGCCGTCAGGCCAGCAATGGCGCCTTTGGGCTCTGGTATGCGGAATCCGGCGATTTCTGGCTCGACGCCTATGTCAGCGACTTCCTCAGCCGCGCCCGGACCAAGGGCTATGCCGTGCCGGGCATCGCCTTCCGTCAGGCCATGGACAACCTGCGCAATCGGGTGAACTACGCGCCGGATTTTGACAATGGCGGCGAAGACATCGCCTATGCGTTGATGGTTCTGGCCCGCGAAGGCGCGGCCAATATGGGCGATCTGCGTTACTATGCCGACGTCAAGGCCGACGACTTCCGCACGCCCCTTGCGGCAGCGCAGCTTGGCGCGGCGCTGGCCTTTTACGGCGACCAGACCCGGGCCGACCGCATGTTCACCAAGGCGGCGGGCAAGCTTGAAACCCGCTGGAACGATGCGCCCTCCAATCTCTGGCGGGTCGATTACGGCACCCGCCTACGCGATGCCGCTGGCCTGTTGACCCTGGCGGTCGAGGCCGGCAGCGAGGTCGTCGATCGCAGCCTGTGGTCCACCCGCGTGGGCGGCGCCGGTCGCACGCTGTCGACGCAGGAATCGGTCTGGTCGCTGATGGCCGCCCATGCGCTGATCGAAGACAGTGGCGCCCTGGGGCTCAGCGTCAATGGCGCACCTGTGGAGGGCGCCTTGATCCGGGCGCTGGCAGATGACCCGACATCGGCGCCCATTCTGGTCAGGAACGAGGCCAACACACCGACTGCGCTGACCCTGACCTCGATTGGCGTGCCGACCTATCCGGTGGACAAGGGCGGCTATGGCTATGCCATCGAGCGCAGCTATTTCACCACAGATGGCGCACCGGTCGACATGGGCAGTATCAAGGTCGGAGATCGCTTTGTCGCCGTGTTGACCGTATCGCCCAGCGCCGGCGGCGGCGCGCGGTTGATGGTCAACGATCCGCTGCCCGCCGGGTTCGAGATCGACAATCCGAACCTTCTGCAAAGCGGCGATATTTCGGCTCTGAACTGGCTGAAACTGGCCTATGCGCAGAACACCGAGTTCCGCTCGGACCGTTTCCTCGCGGCGGTGGACTCCCGTGACGGCCAGCGGTTCGAACTGGCCTATATCCTGCGCGCCGTCAGCCCCGGGGACTATCACCAGCCCGCCGCCACGGTCGAGGACATGTACCGCCCGCAATACCGCGCCCGCACCGCGGCGGCGCGGTTCGCGATCGGCGAGTAATGCGCGGTTGGGGCCGATACCTCTTGCCGGTTGTCGCCCTTTGGGCGGCGGCTTTGGCGCGGGATAGGGTCGATTTATGGGTCGATGCCACGGTGCTGCCCAACCTCCTGGCAGAAACTTCGGTCGAGGTGCGGGATCGCAGCGGCCAGCTCTTGCGCGCCTATCCGGTCGAAGACGGGCTGATGCGCCTCGGCGCGGCGCCGCATCAGGTGGATCAGACCTATATCGACATGCTGGTGGCCTATGAAGACCAGCGCTTCTGGCAGCATTCCGGGGTCGACTTTCTGGCACTCGGCCGGGCGGCGGTACAGGCCGTGGCGAATGGCGAGATCGTCTCGGGCGGCTCGACCCTCACCATGCAGGTGGCGCGGCTGCTGGAAGACGGCAGCACCGGGCGCTGGCAGGGCAAACTGCGCCAGATGCGGGTGGCGCTGGCACTCGAGCGCAAGCTGGACAAGCGCCAGATCCTCGCGCTTTACCTCACCCACGCGCCCTTTGGTGGCAATCTCGAAGGGGTGCGCGCCGCCACGCTGGTCTGGTTCGGCAAGGAACCCGGTCGCCTGACCCCCGCGCAGGCGGCCTTTCTGATCGCCCTGCCGCAAAGCCCCGAAACCCGCCGCCCGGATCGCAACAGGCTGAACGCGCAAGCGGCCCGAGACCGGGTTCTGCGGCGGCTGATCGCTGAAGGCGTGCTGTCGCAAGAGACTGGAGCAGCAGCCAAAACAGAGACTGTTTCGGCCCAAAGACGCGCTTTTCCGGTTCTGGCCGCGCATATGGCCGATCGCGCCTTGCAAGCCGCCCCCGATCAGCGCCTGCATGATCTCACGGTCGATGCCGCGCTGCAGAAATCCCTCGAGCAGCTGGCGGCGCGGTCGCTGCTGGGTCAGGAAGAACGGCTGTCGGTGGCAATGCTGGTGGCCAACCACCAGACCGGAGAGATCCTCGCCTCGGTGGGCTCTGCCGGATATCGCGACAATGACCGGCGCGCCGGCTTTGTCGATATGACGCAGGCGATCCGCTCGCCCGGCTCAACCCTGAAACCGCTGATCTATGCCATGGGGTTTGACGAAGGGCTGGTGCACCCGCAGACCCTGATCACCGACCAGCCGGTGCGTTTCGGCGCTTACGCACCGCGCAATTTCGACGGCCATTTTCGCGGCGAGATCAAGGTTGCCGAGGCGCTGCGCCAATCGCTGAACATCCCCGTGGTGCTGCTCGCCGATCAGCTGGGCCCGGCGCGCGTCATGGCGGCGCTGCGCAAGACCGGGGCCGCCCCGAAACTGCCCACGGGCACGGCCGGTCTGGCGGTGGTTCTGGGCGGGGTGGGCCTGTCGATGCAGGACCTGGTGCGGATCTATGCGATGCAGGCCAATCAGGGCCGCTCCGTCGATCTGGTCTGGCAACAGCATAGGGCGCAACAGCCCGCGCGCCGGGTCATCAGCCGCGCCGCCGCCTGGCAGGTGGGGCATATCCTGTCGTCCATCGCGCCGCCCGCAGGCGCACCGCCGAACCGATTGGCCTATAAAACCGGCACCAGCTATGGCCACCGCGACGCCTGGGCACTGGGCTATGACGCCACCCATGTGGCCGCCGTCTGGTTCGGTCGCCCCGACGGCACGCCGGTGCCCGGCGCCTTTGGCGGCGACCTCGCGGCGCCGGTGCTGTTCGAGCTGTTCCAGCACCTGAAACCCGCGCTTGACCCGCTGGGCCCGCCACCGCCCGAAACGCTGATGCTGCCGACCGCAGAGCTGCCGCAGCCGCTGCAACGGTTCCGGGGCCGCGACGCGGTGTTTGAAAAGACGCCGGATACGCCCAAACTGGCCTTTCCCCCCGATGGCGCGCGACTGGCGCCGCTCGACGGTGGCCTGACGGTCAAGGTGCGCGACGGGGTTCTGCCACTGTCGATCCTTGCCAATGGCGTGCCCTTGGCCACCGGGCTGCATCAGCGCGAGATCGACCTTGCCTTTGACGAAAAGGGCGCCTCGTCCCTCACCGTCATCGACGCCAAAGGGCGGTCGGACCGGGTGGCGATCTGGGTCGACTGAAACCCCCAAATGCAAACGGGCCCCGAACCGCAGTCCGGAGCCCGTCTTCGGCCGGCGCCCCCTTAAATGGCGCGCCGCCCCTTGGGTCACATCCGCTCGATGGCCAGCGCGATGCCCTGACCGCCGCCGATGCACATGGTGATCAGCGCCTTGCTGCCGCCGATGCGCTCCAGCTCGTAAAGCGCCTTCACGGTGATGATACAGCCGGTGGCGCCCACCGGGTGGCCCAGCGCGATGGCACCGCCATTGGGGTTGACCTTGGCCGGGTCGAGTCCCAGCCCCTTGTTCACCGCCAGCGCCTGCGCGGCAAAGGCCTCGTTGGATTCGATGACGTCGAAATCGCCGATCGACAGGCCGGTCTTGGCCAGCAGGTTCTCCACCGCCGGCACCGGGCCGATGCCCATCACCTCGGGGCGCACCCCGGCATGGGCATAGCCCAACACGCGGGCGCGGGGCTTGAGACCGGCCTTTTCCGCCGCCTCGGCGCGGGCCAGCACGATGGCCGCCGCACCGTCGTTGATGCCCGAGGCATTGCCGGCCGTCACCCGGCCGTCCTTCTTGAACACCGCGCGCAGCTTGGCCAGCGATTCCGGCGTCGAGGCGGTCGGGTGCTCGTCGGTGTCAAAGGCCACCATGTCACGCTTGACCTTGATCTCGACCGGCACGATCTGGTCCTTGAAATGACCCGCCGCGATCGCCGCCGCCGCCCGGTTCTGACTTTCCAGCGCAAAGGCGTCCATCTGCTCGCGGGTGACCTCGTGCTCGTCGGCGACATTCTCGGCGGTGACGCCCATGTGGCCGGTGCCGAAGGGGCAGGTCAGCGCGCCCAGCATCATGTCGAGCGTCTTGACGTCACCCATCTTCTGGCCCCAGCGCTGCGACTGCATGATATAGGGCGACCGGCTCATGTTCTCGGCACCGCCCGCCAGCGCGAAATCGGCATCGCCCAGCATCAGCGACTGGGTCGCCGAGACGATCGCCTGCGCGCCCGAACCGCACAGCCGGTTGACGTTCATCGCCGGCGTGGTGTCGGGAATGCCGGCGTTCATCGCCGCCACCCGGCTCAGGTACATGTCGCGCGGCTCGGTGTTGATGACATGGCCAAAGACCACCTGGCCCACCTGGCCGCCCTCGACACCGGAGCGCTCGAGCGCCGCCTTGGCCGCTGCCGCGCCAAGGTCGATGGGGGCGGTATTGGCAAGCGATCCGCCGAATGTGCCAATGGCGGTGCGGGCGCCGTCAAGAATTACGATTTCGGTCATCTGGGGTCCTCCAAGAGTTTTTAAGTGGTTATCATATTAGCCGCCGGGTCCGCGACCGTAAGGGTCGCAAATGACGCAGCGGCATTGACATGCCCGCCTGTGCGCCGCAGGTATGGGCCATGGCAAGCGACACCGAAATTCTGGCCCGGCTGCCGGCACGGCTGAAAGAGGCGCGCCGCGCCCAGGGGCTGTCGCTAGACGCGGTGGCCAAACTGTCCGGCGTCTCGCGCTCGATGGTCAGCCAGATCGAGCGCGGCGAATCCAGCCCGACCATCGCCACCCTGTGGAACCTGACCCGCGCCCTTCAGGTCGATTTCGCCGGGCTGCTGGAAGAATCCGATGCCCGGACGCGGATCGAAACCGTCCGCGACGCCCAGGTGCCGAGCATCGACAACATGGGCCAGGGTTGCCGGATCCGCATCCTGTCGCCCCCCGAAGAGGCCGGCAAACACGAGGTCTACGACCTGCATTTCGCCGTCGGCGGGGTGCTCGACAGCCAACCGCACACGCGGGGCGCACGCGAACATGTCAGCGTCATCGAGGGCCGGGTCGAGGTGACCTCTGGCCAGAGCAGCGACATTCTCGGGGCCGGGGACACGGCGCGCTATGCCGCCGATGTCGCCCATTGCATCCGCGCCGTCGATGGCCCGGCTCGGGTGTTCCTGATCGTGCAGAACGCCTGACACCACGCCGCCCCGGCCCGGGCCCGGCCGCGCAGCGCTTTTTCACCGTTTCAAAAATACTCCCGCCGGAGGCCTCAAATCCGCTTGGACCGGCAGAGAATCCGGTATCATGGAATTTTTCCGCGATATTGACATTCTGCTGTTTCGAAGACGCGTCCGTTATGCTAGACAGATCTCCAGAATCATGGAGGCACCGATGTCCGACGCATTTCTGAGTCACATTTCGCAGACCCTGGACCAGATCGAGGCCGAGGGCCTGATGAAGCGCGAGCGCATGATCACCTCGCCGCAGGGGGGCGAGATCACGGTCGGCGGCCGCGAGGTCATCAACCTCTGCGCCAACAACTACCTCGGTCTTGCCGATCACCCGGCGCTGATCGAGGCCGCGCAGGCGGCGATGGGCCCCAAGGGATTCGGCATGGCCTCGGTGCGCTTCATCTGCGGCACGCAGGACATTCACCGCGAGCTTGAGCAGGCGCTGGCCCGCTTCCTCAACAAGGACGACGCGATCCTGTTCGCCGCCTGTTTCGACGCCAATGGCGGCCTGTTCGAGCCGCTTCTGGGGCCCGAAGACGCGATCATTTCCGACAGTCTGAACCACGCCTCGATCATCGACGGGGTGCGGCTCTGCAAGGCGAAACGCTATCGCTACATGAACAACGACATGGCCGATCTCGAGGCCTGGCTGCAACGCGCCCGCGATGAAGGCGCGCGTCACATCATGATCGCCACCGACGGGGTGTTCTCGATGGACGGCTATCTGGCGAATCTGCCGGAAATCACCCGCCTGGCCAAGGAATATGACGCCGTGGTGATGGTCGACGACTGTCACGCCACCGGCTTCATGGGGCCGAGCGGCGCCGGAACGCCGGATCACTTCGGCGTCGAGGTCGACATTCTCACCGGAACTCTGGGCAAGGCACTGGGGGGGGCCATCGGCGGTTACATCGCCGGGCCGCAGCCGGTGATCGACCTATTGCGGCAGCGGGCGCGGCCCTATCTGTTCTCCAATTCGCTGCCGCCCTCGATCGTCGCGGCGGGCATCGAGGCCCTGCGGCTGGTCGAAACCGGCGCCGATCTGCGCGCCCGACTGTTCGACAACGCCCGCTATTGGCGCGCCGGGCTGGAACAGCTCGGTTTCGACATCCTGCCGGGCGAGCACCCGATCATTCCGGTGATGCTGGGCGAGGCGCAGCTGGCCCAGGACATGGCGGCAGGCCTGTTCGAAGAGGGTGTCTATGTCTCGGGCTTCTTCTTTCCGGTGGTGCCGCGCGGACAGGCCCGCATCCGCACCCAGATGAACGCCGCCCTGACCCGGGACGAGCTGGACCGGGCGCTCTCCGCCTTCGGCAGGGTCGGCAAGGATCTGGGGGTGATCTCATGACCACGCCCAACACCATGAAGGCCCTGGAAAAATCCTTCCCGCGCGAAGGTCTCTGGGCAACCCGCGCGCCGGTGCCGGAAATC
>NZ_JBFJVE010000124.1:0-9446 GCF_041624275.1 Shimia sp. | reverse complement strand
GATCGGGAGTCCTCCATGACCGACCAAAGCCCCAATGACATCTTTCATGCTTCCAGCTTCATGCAGGGGCATAACGCGGAATATCTCGAACAGATGTATGCCCGCTACGCGTCCGATCCCAATGCGGTCGACGAAGCCTGGCAATCCTTCTTCCGCCAGCTCGGCGACGCCGAACTGGACGTCAAGGCCGAGGCCAGCGGCCCGTCCTGGGCACGCGGCGACTGGCCGCAGCAGCCCAATGACGACCTCACCAGCGCGCTGACCGGCGAATGGGCCCAGCCCTCCGAGGTCAAGAGCGCCGGCGACAAGATCAAGGCCAAGGCGGCCGAGAAGGGCGTCAAGGTCAGCGACGAGGCAATCAAGCGCGCGGTGCTGGACTCGATCCGGGCGCTGATGATCATCCGGGCCTACCGGATCCGGGGGCATCTGGTGGCCGACCTCGATCCCCTCGGCATGCGCGACAAGACCCCGCATCCCGAGCTCGACCCGAAATCCTACGGTTTCGCCGAGGCCGACATGGACCGGCCGATCTTCATCGACAAGGTGCTGGGGCTGGAAATCGCCACCATGCGCCAGATCGTCGACATCGTGAACCGTACCTATTGCGGCACCTTCGCGCTGCAATACATGCATATCTCCGACCCCGAGCAGGCCTCGTGGCTGAAAGAGCGCATCGAGGGCTACGGCAAGGAAATCCAGTTCACCCGCGAGGGCCGCAAGGCGATCCTGAACAAGCTGGTCGAGGCCGAGGGCTTCGAGAAGTTCCTTCATGTCAAATACATGGGCACCAAGCGTTTCGGCCTTGACGGCGGCGAAAGCCTGATCCCGGCGATGGAACAGATCATCAAGCGCGGCGGCAATCTCGGCCTCAAGGAAATCGTCATCGGCATGCCGCACCGCGGCCGCCTGTCGGTGCTGGCCAACGTGATGGCCAAACCCTACAAGGCGATCTTCAACGAATTCCAGGGCGGCTCGTTCAAACCCGAAGACGTGGACGGCTCGGGCGATGTGAAATACCACCTCGGCGCCTCGTCGGACCGCGAGTTCGACGGCAACACCGTACACCTCAGCCTGACCGCCAACCCCTCGCACCTCGAGGCGGTGAACCCGGTGGTTCTGGGCAAGGTGCGCGCCAAGCAGGACCAGCTGGGCGACAGCGCCCGCACCCAGGTGATGCCGATCCTGCTGCACGGTGACGCGGCCTTTGCCGGCCAGGGTGTCGTCGCCGAATGTTTCGCCCTGTCGGGTCTGCGCGGTCACAAGACCGGCGGCACCATGCATATCGTGGTCAACAACCAGATCGGTTTCACCACCGCGCCGCATTTCTCGCGCTCCTCGCCCTATCCCACCGACAACGCGCTGGTGGTCGAGGCGCCGATCTTCCACGTCAACGGCGACGATCCCGAGGCGGTGGTGCACGCCGCCAAGGTGGCGACCGAGTTCCGCCAGAAGTTCCAGAAGGATGTCGTCATCGACATGTTCTGCTATCGCCGGTTCGGTCACAACGAGGGCGACGAGCCCATGTTCACCAACCCGATCATGTACAAGAAGATCAAGGGCCACAAAACCACCCTGTCGCTCTACACCGAGCGCCTGGTGCAGGACGGGCTGATCCCCGAGGGCGAGATCGAAGACATGAAGGCCGCCTTCCAGGCCCATCTCAACGAAGAGTTCGAGGCCGGCAAGGAATACAAGCCCAACAAGGCCGACTGGCTGGATGGCCGCTGGTCGGGCATGGACCGCGAGGACGGCGTCTATCAGCGTGGCCAGACCTCGATCAAGGAGACCACCTTCCAGGAGGTCGGCGCGGCGCTGAGCCGGGTCCCCGAGGGCTATCCGGTCCACAAGACCGTGAACCGGCTTCTGGACAGCAAGTCCAAGATGTTCGAAAGCGGCAAGGGCATCGACTGGGCCACCGGCGAGGCACTGGCCTTCGGCTCGCTGCTGACCGAGGGCTTCCCGGTGCGGCTCGCCGGACAGGATGCCACCCGCGGCACCTTCTCGCAGCGCCATTCCGGCATCGTCAACCAGGAAACCGAAGAACGGTTCTACCCGCTCAACCACATCCGCGCCGGTCAGGCCCATTACGACGTCATCGACTCGGCGCTGTCGGAATATGCGGTGCTGGGTTTCGAATACGGCTATTCGCTGGCCGAGCCCAACGCGCTGACCCTTTGGGAGGCCCAGTTCGGCGATTTCGCCAATGGCGCCCAGATCATGTTCGACCAGTTCATCTCGTCCGGTGAATCGAAATGGCTGCGCATGTCGGGTCTGGTGGTGCTGCTGCCGCACGGCTTCGAAGGCCAGGGCCCCGAGCACTCCTCGGCACGGCTCGAGCGTTTCCTGCAAATGTGCGGCGGTGACAACTGGATCGTGGCCAACTGCACCACGCCAGCGAACTACTTCCACATCCTGCGCCGCCAGATCCACCGCAGCTTCCGCAAGCCGCTGATCATGATGACGCCGAAATCGCTGCTGCGGCATCGCCTCTGCGTCTCGGAAGCCAGCGAGTTCACCGACGGTTCCTCTTTCCACCGCGTCCTCTGGGACGACGCGCAGAAGGGCAACTCGGACACCAAGCTGGTCGCCGACGACAAGATCAAGCGCGTGGTGCTGTGTTCGGGCAAGGTCTATTTCGACCTTCTCGAAGAGCGCGACGCCCGTGGCATCGACGACATCTACCTGATGCGCATCGAACAGTTCTATCCGTTCCCGGCGCATTCGCTGATCCAGGAACTCGAGCGCTTCAAGGGGGCCGAGATGGTCTGGTGCCAGGAAGAGCCCAAGAACCAGGGTGCCTGGTCGTTCATCGAACCCAATATCGAATGGGCGCTGACCCGCATCAACGCCAAACATACCCGCCCGACCTATGCCGGCCGCCCGGCCTCGGCCTCGCCTGCAACCGGTCTGGCAAGCCAACACAAAGCACAACAAGAAGCGCTGGTGAACGCCGCGCTGTCCATGGAAGGAAACTAACCCATGAGCGAAGTTCGCGTCCCGACCCTGGGCGAATCCGTTACCGAAGCCACCGTCGCCACCTGGTTCAAGAAACCCGGAGACGCCGTGGCCGTCGATGAAATGCTCTGCGAATTGGAAACCGACAAGGTGACCGTCGAAGTGCCCGCCCCCTCGGCTGGTGTGATGGGCGAGATCATCGCCGCCGAAGGCGACACCGTGGGTGTCGACGCCCTGCTGGCCACCATCGTCGCCGGTGAAGGCGCCAGCCCGGCACCCACCGCCGAAGCCGCCCCCGCCGCGGCGCCGGCCGCAGCCGCAGCCGGCTCGGTCGACGTCATGGTGCCGACCCTCGGCGAAAGCGTCACCGAAGCCACCGTCTCGACATGGTTCAAGGCGGTCGGAGATGCTGTCGCGCAGGATGAAATGCTGTGCGAGCTTGAAACCGACAAGGTTTCGGTCGAAGTGCCGGCCCCGGCCGCCGGCGTGCTGGCCGAAATCACCGCCCCCGAAGGCACCACCGTCGACGCCTCGGCCAAGCTGGCGGTGATCTCCTCCTCGGGCGCGGTGGCAGCCGCCGCCCCGGCCGCCGCCGCAGCAGCGCCGGGCGCGGCCGCGACCGGCAAGGACGTGGAGAACGCCCCCTCGGCCCAGAAGCTGATGGCCGAAAAGGGCATCGACCCGGCCAGCATCAAGGGCTCGGGCCGCGACGGGCGGATCATGAAGGAAGATGTCGCCAACGCGCCGGCCGCAGCCGCCGCCGCCGCCGCCATCGCCGCTCCCGCCGCAGCGCCGGTGCCGCGTGCCCCGGTGCCGGCCGATGACGCTGCCCGCGAGGAACGGGTCAAGATGACCCGCCTGCGCCAGACCATCGCCAAGCGCCTGAAGGACAGCCAGAACACCGCCGCCATGCTCACCACCTACAACGAGGTGGACATGACCGAGGTGATGGCGCTGCGCAACCAGTACAAGGACCAGTTCGAGAAGAAGCACGGCGTGCGTCTTGGCTTCATGTCCTTCTTTACCAAGGCCTGCTGCCACGCACTGAAGGAAGTGCCCGAGGTCAACGCCGAGATCGACGGCACCGACATCGTCTACAAGAACTTCGTCCACATGGGCGTTGCCGCCGGCACCCCGACCGGCCTTGTGGTTCCGGTGATCCGCGACGCCGACGCGATGTCCTTCGCAGCGATCGAGAAAGCCATCTCGGAAAAGGGCAAGCGCGCCCGCGACGGCAAACTGTCGATGGCCGAGATGCAGGGCGGCACCTTCACCATCTCCAACGGTGGTGTCTATGGCTCGCTGATGTCCTCGCCGATCCTCAACCCGCCGCAGTCGGGCATCCTCGGCATGCACAAGATCCAGGACCGCCCGATGGTCATCAACGGCGAGATCAAGATCCGCCCGATGATGTACCTGGCGCTCAGCTACGACCACCGCATCGTCGACGGCAAGGGCGCCGTGACCTTCCTGGTGCGCGTCAAGGAAGCGCTGGAAGATCCGCGCCGCCTGCTGATGGATCTGTAAGGACGCGGTGCGTGCAAGCACGCACCCTACGCGATCGTAGGGTGCGTGATCTCACGCACCTGCCGCCGTATGCGCGGCCGCAACCCCGCCCGTATCGCTTCGACGCGATACCGAGGCAATACCGACGCGATACCGAACCCGTTTCGGGCGTCGTTCATTTTGAAGGAAATGACCCATGTCCCAATATGACGTCATCATCATCGGCGCCGGCCCCGGCGGCTACGTCAGCGCCATCCGCTGCGCCCAGCTGGGCCTGAAAACCGCCGTGGTCGAAGGCCGCGAAACCCTTGGCGGCACCTGCCTCAACGTCGGCTGCATCCCCTCCAAGGCGCTCTTGCACGCCAGCCACATGCTGCACGAGGCCGAGCATAATTTCGCCGCCATGGGCCTCAAGGGCAAGAGCCCCTCGGTCGACTGGAAACAGATGCTGACCTACAAGGACGAGACCATCGGCCAGAACACCACCGGCATCGAATTCCTGTTCAAGAAGAACAAGATCGACTGGATCAAGGGCTATGGCAGCATCGAAGCCGCCGGCAAGGTCAAGGTCGGTGACACCAGCTATGAGACCAAGAACATCGTCATCGCCTCGGGCTCTGTGCCCGCGTCGCTGCCGGGTGTCGAGGTCGACAACGACAAGGGCGTGGTGGTCGACTCCACCGGCGCGCTGGAGCTTCCCAAGGTGCCGAAGAAGATGGTCGTCATCGGCGCCGGCGTCATCGGCCTCGAGCTGGGCTCGGTCTATCAGCGCCTCGGCGCCGAGGTCACGGTGGTCGAATATATGGACGCGGTCTGCCCCGGCATGGATGCCGACGTGCAGCGCAGCTTCAAGCGCATTCTCGAGAAACAGGGCCTTGCCTTCGTCATGGGCGCCGCGGTCTCGGGCGTCGAGGCCTCCAAGACCAAGGCCAAGGTGAAATACGCGCTGAAGAAATCGCCGGAAGACGAGCAGGTTCTCGACGCCGACGTGGTGCTGGTCGCCACCGGTCGCCGCCCCTATTACCAAGGCCTCGGCCTTGATACCGTCGGCGTGAAACTGACCGAGCGCGGCCAGATCGCCACCGATGGCCAGTGGAAGACCAACGTGCCCGGCATCTATGCCATCGGCGACGTGATCGAAGGCCCGATGCTGGCCCACAAGGCCGAGGACGAAGGCATGGCGGTGGCCGAGGTGATCGCCGGCAAGCACGGCCATGTGAACTATGGCGTGATCCCGGGCGTGGTCTACACCACCCCCGAAGTGGCCACCGTCGGCGCCACCGAAGCGGCGCTGAAGGCCGAGGGCCGCAAGATCAAGGTCGGCAAGTTCATGTTCATGGGCAATGCCCGCGCCAAGGCGGTGGGACAGGCCGAAGGCGCCTTTGTCAAGATCATCGCCGACAAGGAAACCGACCGGGTGCTGGGCGCCGCGATCATCGGCCCGGCCGCCGGCGACATGATCCACGAGCTCTGCGTGGCGATGGAGTTCGGCGCCTCGGCCGAGGATATCGCCATGACCTGCCACGCCCACCCGACCTATTCCGAGGCGGTGCGCGAGGCGGCTCTGGCCTGCGGCGACGGGCCGATCCACAGCTGATCCGCGCCCTTGGCAAAAGACTTATGGGCAGGCCCCGGGGGCCTGCCCTTTCTGCTTTCAGGGCCCGCGTTCCGGGCCCCGCGCCCCTGCGGTCCGGGGCCGGGCCAGACCGGCCACCCAGTCATGGCAGGGGCAACCCACCAGATGGTCGTTGACCAGGCCACAGGCCTGCATGAAGGCATAGACGATGGTCGGGCCGCAGAACCGGAAACCGGCCTTTTTCAGATCTTTTGATATGCGCGTCGACAGGGGGGTGAAGGCCGGCACCTCGGCAAGGCTCTGCCAGCTGTTCTGCAGGGGCCGGTGGTCGACATAGCGCCACAGGAAGTCGTCAAAGCCCCCGGCGGCCTCGATCCTCTGCCATGCACGCGCATTGCCGATCGTCGCCTCGATCTTGCCCCGGTGGCGCACGATGCCCGGATCATCCAGCAGCCGGGCCACCTCGGCCTCGCCCCATGTGGCGATGACATCCGGGTCGAAGCCCCGGAAGGCGGCGCGGAAATTCTCGCGCTTCTTGAGGATGGTGATCCAGCTCAGCCCGGCCTGGAAGCCGTCGAGGATCAGCTTTTCCCACAGGGCCCGGCTGTCGTATTCGGGCACGCCCCATTCGCTGTCGTGATAGGCGACATAGATCGGCTCCTGCCCCGCCCAACCGCATCTTTCAGCCATCAATCCCCCCAAATTGCCCGGTGCGCAAGCGCCTGCCCACGGACGCGCGCATCGCCATCACCGTTAAGCCAATGTTCACCGTTTGCCGGCCAGTCTGGCATGGATCACAGCGGGAGCAAACCATGCAGCGGCACGATGCAAACCTGACCGGATTACACGAAGGGCTGGACTCGCCCCTGAATGCTGCCGTGGGCCTGCGCGACGCCGACACGCTTCGCATGGTGACCGAGGCGATCCGCCATGGGCAGGTGCTGCTGGCCTTTCAGCCGGTGGTCCGGGCCCGGGCCCGGCAGGAGATTGTTTTTCACGAGGCCCTGATCCGGGTGCTTGATGCGACCGGGCGGGTGATTCCCGCCAAGGAATTCATCGATGCGGTCGAGGGTTGCGAAGCCGGTCGTCAGCTCGATTGCCTGGCGCTTGAATTGGGGCTGGGGGTGCTGGCGTCTCATCCTTCGCTGCGCCTGTCGATCAACATGTCGGCACGCTCGATCGGCTATGGCCGCTGGATGCGCAGCCTCGACGCCGGGCTGCGCCGCCGCCCCGACATCGCCGAAAGGCTGATCCTCGAGATCTCGGAATCCTCGGCGGTCCAGATCCCGGAACTGGTGGTCGACTTCATGGACGATTTGCGCGCCCGGGGCATATCCTTTGCCCTGGACGATTTCGGATCTGGCTTCAGTTCCTTCCGCCACTTCCGGGATTTCTTCTTTGATATCCTAAAGTTGGATGGGCAGTTCTCGCGCGGGATCCGGGCCGACCCCGAAAACCGGGTTCTGGCCGGGGGCATCGCCGCCATCGCACGGGGCCTTGATATGTACACCGTCGCCAGCCGCGTCGAACACCCCGAGGATGCGCGCATTCTGACCGAGCTGGGCTTTGACTGCCTGCAGGGGTTCCTGTTCGGCGCCCCCACCATCAACCCCGAGTGGCAGGCGAAAAAAAAGAACAGCGACGCCGCGTAACGACGCAACATTATTTCCCCCCTCGGGCACCCTTCCCGTTGCCGCAATGCGGCGAAACTGCTATGCACCGCTGCGAAGGCCTGTGCGGAAGCTTGAACTCCGCGCCGGAAACGCGGACCCTTCGTGAAGTCTTTGGTAGAGGAATCATACATGACCAACGTAGTTATCGCATCGGCAGCCCGGACCGCTGTCGGCAGTTTCAGCGGCTCGTTCGCCAACACGCCCGCCCATGACCTGGGCGCCACGGTTCTGGCTGCACTGGTCGAGCGCGCCGGTATCGATGCGTCGGAAGTTTCGGAAACCATTCTCGGCCAGGTGCTGACCGGCGGTCAGGGCCAGAACCCGGCCCGCCAGGCCCATATCAATGCCGGCCTGCCGCAGGAAAGCGCCGCCTGGGGCATCAACCAGGTCTGCGGCTCGGGGCTGCGCGCCGTCGCGCTGGCGGCCCAGCACATCCATCTTGGTGACGCGGCGATCGTGGCCGCCGGCGGCCAGGAAAACATGTCGCTGTCGCCCCATGTCGCGCATCTGCGCGCCGGCACCAAGATGGGTGACGTGAAATACATCGACTCGATGATCCGCGACGGTCTGTGGGATGCCTTCAACGGCTATCACATGGGCCAGACCGCCGAGAACGTCGCCAACCAGTGGCAGATCAGCCGCGATCAGCAGGACGCTTTCGCCGTCGCCTCGCAGAACAAGGCCGAAGCCGCCCAGAAGGCCGGCAAGTTCGCCGACGAGATCACCCCCTTCACCGTGAAGACCCGCAAGGGCGACATTGTTGTCGACAGCGATGAATACATCCGCCACGGCGCCACCATCGAGGCGATGCAGAAACTGCGCCCCGCCTTCACCAAGGACGGTTCGGTCACCGCCGCCAATGCCTCGGGCATCAATGACGGCGCCGCCGGCGCCCTGCTGATGAGCGCCGAAGAAGCCGAGAAACGCGGCATCGAACCGCTGGCGCGGATCGCCTCTTATGCCACCGCGGGCCTTGATCCGTCGATCATGGGCGTCGGCCCGATCTATGCCTCGCGCAAGGCGCTGGACAAGGCCGGCTGGGCGGTCGGCGATCTCGACCTGGTGGAAGCCAACGAGGCCTTTGCCGCACAGGCCTGCGCCGTCAACAAGGACATGGGCTGGGATCCCGAGATCGTCAACGTCAACGGCGGCGCCATCGCCATCGGCCACCCGATCGGTGCTTCGGGCGCGCGCATCCTGAACACGCTTCTGTTCGAGATGAAGCGCCGCGACGCCAAGAAGGGCCTTGCCACGCTGTGCATCGGCGGCGGCATGGGCGTGGCCATGTGCCTCGAACGCCCCTGAGTTTCTGCCCGCTGAAACATGTTACAAAGGGCGCTCACCAGCGCCCTTTTTTTAACCC
Source organism: Shimia sp. (assembly GCF_041624275.1). Classification (GTDB taxonomy): domain Bacteria; phylum Pseudomonadota; class Alphaproteobacteria; order Rhodobacterales; family Rhodobacteraceae; genus Shimia. Next base: position 373 of record NZ_JBFJVE010000124.1, on the reverse strand, counting down.
GTCACCCCAACCCCTTTCATGCAGGCACAAAACTTTCTGAGCTGCGGCAAATTGTTCTAGCAACATTGTTGCACCCCCGTTGTTTTCTGCGTAACAGAATTACTGAGCGATCACATCAGACAGGAGAAACACCCATGGCAAGAGTAGCACTCGTCACCGGCGGTTCGCGCGGCATCGGCGAAGCCATTTCGAAGAAATTGCAGGCCGAAGGATACAGCGTCGCAGCCACCTATGCCGGCAATGACGAAGCGGCCGCCAAGTTCACCGAAGAGACCGGCATCAAGACCTACAAGTGGAACGTCGCCGATTACGAAAGCAGCGCCGCGGGCATCGCCCAGGTCGAGGCCGATCTGGGCCCGATCGACGTCGTCGT
>NZ_JBFJVE010000123.1:0-9501 GCF_041624275.1 Shimia sp. | reverse complement strand
GCCGCAAAACGCGCGGCCGGGCAAGCGGCCAACGCGCTGGTTACGCGACGTTTTCCAGGGTAATACGGGGAGTGATACCCAAGGCATGGCAAACGTCGCGCGTCAACTCGGGGCGGTTGAGCGTGTAGAAGTGCAGCGAATCGACGCCCTCGTCGATCAGCTCCGAGCAAAGCTCGGTGCACAGGGCGGTGGCCAGAAGATCGCAGCGGTCGTCGCGCTCGGCCTTGGCAAAGGCGTCTTCGAGCCAGGCCGGGATCTCGGTGCCGCAGCGGCGGGCGAAATTGCGCGTGCCCTTCCAGTTCTCGATCGGCAGGATGCCGGGGATGATCGGCGCGTCGATGCCGGCCTTGGCGCAGGCGTCGCGGAAACGCAGGAAGGTCTCGGGCTCGAAGAAGAACTGGGTCAGGGCCTCGGAGGCGCCGGCGTCGATCTTGCGCTTCAGCCAGTCGATATCGGCCCGGGCATTGGCGGCCTCGGGGTGCTTGTCGGGATAGGCGCCGACGCGGATCTTGAACTTGCCGGTGGCGGCGAGGGCCTCGATCAGCTCGACCGAATTGGCAAAGCCTTCGGGGTGGGGTTCGAAACCGGCGCTGCCCTTGGGCGGGTCGCCGCGCAGGGCGACGATCTCGCTGACCCCGGCGGCGGCGAAATCCTCGGCGATCTTCAGGGTTTCGGCGCGGGTCGCGTTGACGCAGGTCAGATGCGCCGCGACGTTGAGCCCGCTCGAGCCGTGCAGCGTCGCCACCGCGTCGCGGGTGAGATCGCGGGTGGTGCCGCCGGCGCCGTAGGTCACCGACACGAAACGCGGGCCCAGCGGGGCCAGGGTCTGCACCGTGTCCCAGAGCCGGAACGAAGCCTCGAGATTCTGAGGCGGGAAGAATTCGAAAGATATTGCAGGCGCGGTCATGATCTCGGGTCCAATCTTGTGGTTGCGCTCAACTTAGCGATATGGGACATTAGATCAAATTCATAATCCTAAAGAACATCATGAGCCGAACATGAAGATGCATATCGAGTTCCGCCACCTGCGCACGGTGCGGGCCATTCACGAGGCCGGCGGGCTGGCGCGGGCGGCGGACCAGCTCAACATCACCCAGTCGGCGCTCAGCCATCAGGTCAAGGGACTTGAAGAGCAGGCCGGGGTGGAGCTGTTCGTGCGCCGCTCCAAGCCGATGAAACTGTCGGCGGCGGGGATGCGGCTGTTGCGGCTGGCCAACAAGATCCTGCCCGAGATCGAGGCCCTGGAAGACGAGTTCAACGGGCTGCGCGACGGGAGCTCGGGGCGGCTGCATATCGCCATCGAATGCCATGCCTGTTTCGAATGGCTGTTCCCGGTGCTGGAGAAGTTCCGCCGCATCTGGCCCGATGTCGATGTCGACATCCGCCCCGGTCTGGCCTTTGACGCCATGCCGGCGCTGCAGAAGGAAGAGGTCGATCTGGTGGTGTCCTCGGATCCCGAGGATCTGCCCGGCATTTCCTTTTCGCATCTGTTCGACTATTCGCCGGTCTTCGTGGCCGCCTCGCAGCATCCGCTGGCGGAAAAGCCCTGGATCGAGGCCGAGGATTTTCGCGGCGAGACCCTGATCACCTATCCGGTCGAGCGCGCCCGGCTCGACATCTTCTCGCAGCTCTTGACCCCGGCCAAGGTCGAGCCGGCGGCGATCCGCCAGGCCGAGCTGACGGCGGTCATCCTCTTGCTGGTGGCCTCGAACCGCGGGGTGTCGGTGCTGCCCGACTGGGTGGTGCGCGAGGTCAAATATTCCTCGGATTACGTCACCCGGCCGCTGACCGAGGGCGGGGTGACCCGGCAGCTGTTCGCCGCGACCCGCGACGAGGATCTTGAAAAGCCCTATATGCGCGACCTGATCCGGCTGGCCGGGGAAGAGGCGCGGCGCCTGCAGGCGGCCTGAACGCGGCGCCCCGGCGGCGGCGTCCGGGGGCGGGGCCGTTAAGGCTTGGCAATGGGCGCCGGGCGGCGTATACGCGCGACCTGAACATCTTACAGGAGCCGTGCCATGCCGGGCAGCGCCAATCTGAACATCATGATGAAAGCCGCTCGCAAGGCGGGCCGCTCGCTGGTCAAGGACTTCCGCGAGGTGGAAAACCTGCAGGTCTCGGTGAAGGGGGCCGGCGATTTCGTCAGCCGCGCCGACCTGGCGGCCGAGAAGATCCTCAAGGACGAGCTGATGGGCGCCCGCCCGACCTATGGCTGGCTGGCCGAGGAGGGCGGCGAGGAGCCGGGCAAGGACCCGACGCGGCGCTGGATCGTCGATCCGCTGGACGGCACCACCAATTTCCTGCACGGGCTGCCGCATTGGGCGATCTCGATCGCGCTCGAGCACAAGGGCGAGATCGTCGCCGGGGTGGTCTTTGATGCTGCCAAGGACGAGATGTTCTATGCCGAGAAGGGCGAGGGCGCCTGGCTCAACGACAGCAACCGGCTGCGGGTGTCGGGGCGCAGCCGCATGATCGAGGCGATCTTTGCCACCGGGCTGCCCTTTGGCGGCCGTGCCGAACTGCCCGAGACGCTGAAGGATCTGGCGCGGCTGTTGCCGGCCACCGCCGGCGTGCGGCGCTGGGGCGCGGCTTCGCTGGACATGGCCTATGTGGCGGCAGGGCGCTACGAGGGGTTCTGGGAACGCGGCCTGAAGCCCTGGGACCTGGCGGCGGGCACGATCATCGTCAAGGAGGCGGGCGGTCTCGCGCAGCCGATCGACCCCGCAGGTCATATTCTCGAGGATGGCGCGGTGATCTGCGCCAACGAGCCGATCTTCAACCAGTTCGCCAAGGTGATCCGTCAGGCGTGATCCGTCAGGCGTGATCCTGCGGGCGTGATCCTGCGGGCGTGGTCGGGTCTGGTCGGGGGCGCTGCCCCCCTGGCCCCGAAGGGGCCATTCCCCCCGGAGTATTTTGCAAGAGATGAAGGGCCGCGGCGCTGCCGTCAGCGGTCCGAGGGGTGGTTGACGCCGTCGACCCATGCGATCTCGCCGAGGTCGCGGGGGTTGACCCCCTGCAGCGTGCCGAGGTTGACGCCGTATTGCTGGGGATTGGAGCGCCGCTGGTGATGGGTGTAGATGCCGCAGGTCTTGCAGAAATAATGTTTCGCGGTGCCGGTGTTCCACTGGTAGAGCGTCAGGTTGTCCGCGCCCTTGACGACGCGCAGCCCGTCGAGCGGCGCGCTGACGGCAGCGGCGCCGCGGCGGCGGCAGAAGGAACAGTCGCAGCGCCGGGCGGTGGCGAGCCCGTCGCTGAGGGTGACCTCGAGTTCGACGGCGCCGCAGTGGCAGCTGGCGATATGGCTCATTTGCGTCTCCGGACGGTGGGGATGTTGCTGCGGCGCAGCAGGTCGCGGGCCTCGGGGTGGGGCGGGGCGCCGCTGGTGCGCTGCCAGAACCCGGCGCCGCCGCGTTTCAGCAGCACCGGCAGGGTGAAGAGGGCGCCGGCGACAAAGCCGCCGGCATGGGCCCAGTGGGCGACACCGCCGCCGCCGGCATCGGCCAGCAGCCCGTTGAGCAGCTGCAAAGCGAACCACAGGCCCAGCATCAGCCAGGCCGGCAGCGGGAAGATCTTGAAGAAGACGATGAAGATCAGCAGGATGTCGACCCGCGCCTTGGGGAACAGCAGCAGATAGCCGCCCATGACCCCGGCGATGGCGCCCGAGGCGCCGACCATCGGCACCGGCGACCAGGGGTCGGCCGCCACCTGGGCAAGGCCGGCGGCAAGGCCGCTGGCGAGGTAGAAGAACGCGAAGCCGAGATGGCCCATGACGTCTTCGAGATTGTCGCCGAAGATCCACAGGAACAGCATGTTGCCGGCAAGATGCAGCCAGCCGCCGTGCAGGAACATCGAGGTGACAAGGCCGGTCGGGTCGCCGCCGGCGCTGAGCGCGCGCGGGATCAGCGCCCAGTCATCGAAGACCGCGGCCAGCCGGTAGGGCTGATCGAGCAGCGGCGCATAGGCCAGGAAGATGCCGATGTTGAGCGCCATCAGCGCGTAGACGACATAGGGGCTGCGCCCCGAGGGGTTGTGATCGCGGATCGGGAACATGCGCCCAATGTGGCGGAAATGGCCGGGGCGTCAAGCCGCCCCGCCAAGAAGTGCCGCATTGCCGCCGGCCGCCGTGGTGTCGACGCAGACATGGCGTTCGCCCACCGCCCGGGCGCGGTCGGGCAGGCCGGTGATCAGCGGCAGGATCGGGCCGGGGCGCCGGGCCAGGGCCTGTTCGCAGGCCTGGGCGAGACCGGCGTCCCCCCACCAGATGGCGCCGGAGAAACCGCTCAGGGTCGCGAGATCCTCGGCTTTGACCTGGCCGGTGGTCTGCACCGCGACGCCGCCGAGGGCCTCGATCCGGGCGGCCTGCTCGGCCGCTGCCTGCCGGCCGGGGCCGAGGCACAGCACCGGCGGGCGGGCAAAGGTGCTGAGCCGGTTGGATTCACCGGTCGGGCCGGGCAGCGAGACGGTGCTCCGGGGGGCGCCGGCGGGGGCGGTGTCGATCAGGCTTTGCAGGATGTCGGCGGGCATCGGGATGTCCCAGCTTTCGGCCTCGGGCGTCGCGGTGGCGCTGAAACGGGCGATGTAGTTGGGGCCGCCCGCCTTGGGGCCGGTGCCCGAGAGCCCCTCGCCGCCGAAGGGCTGCGAGCCGACGATGGCGCCGATCTGGTTGCGGTTGACGTAGATGTTGCCGGCATGGATGCGGTCCGAGACATGCTGCACCCGGTCGTCGATGCGGGTCTGCAACCCGAAGGTCAGCCCGTAGCCGGTGGCATTGATGGCGTCGATCACCGCGTCCAGTTCCTCGGCGCGGAATGTGGCGACATGCAGCACCGGGCCGAAGATCTCGCGCTGCAGATCGGCGATGCCCGAGACCCGGATCAGGGTCGGGGCGATGAAGGTGCCGGTCTGGGGCACTTCGAGCTGATACATCAGGCGCCCCTCGGCCTCGGCGGCGGCGATATGGGCGGCGATGCCGGCCTGGGCCTCGGCGTCGATCACCGGGCCGCTGTCGGTATGCAGGTTCCAGGGGTTGCCGACGCGCAACTCCTTCATGGCGCCGGTGAGCATCTCGATCAGCCCCTCGGCGATGTCCTCCTGCACATAGAGGCAGCGCAGCGCCGAGCAGCGCTGGCCGGCGGACTGGAAGGCGCTTTCGATGATTGCGGTCACCGCCTGTTCGGGCAGGGCGGTGGAATCGACGATCATCGCGTTCAGGCCGCCGGTCTCGGCGATCAGCGGCGCGCCGGGGGCCAGGTGGTCGGCCATGGCGGCGCGGATCTTCAGCGCGGTTTCGGTGGAGCCGGTGAAGGCGACGCCGTGGACGCGCTTGTCCGAGGTCAGGAGGGCGCCGACATCGCCGGCGCCGGGCAGCAGTTGCAGGGCGCTGCGCGGCACCCCGGCGCGATGCAGCAGCTGTACCGCCTGATGCGCGATCAGCGGCGTCTGTTCGGCGGGCTTGGCCAGCACTGCGTTGCCGGCCGCCAGCGCCGCCGCGATCTGCCCCGAGAAGATCGCCAGCGGGAAGTTCCACGGGCTGATGCAGGTGAAGGTGCCGACCGGCGCCGCGCGGCTGGCCTGGGTCGCGTAGTAGCGCAGGAAGTCGACCGCCTCGCGCAGTTCGGCGACGGCGTCGGGCAGGGTCTTGCCGGCCTCGCGGGCGAGCAGGGCGAACAGCAGCGCGTGGTTCTCTTCATAGAGATCGGCGGCCCGGTTGAGGATCTCGGCGCGCGCCCTGGGGGGCGCGTCCCAGGCATGGGCCGAGGCAAGCGCGGTTTTCACGTCCTTGTGGCTGGCGGTGGCGACGGTGCCGGGCTGGTCGGCGGGCAGGGCCGGGTTCTGCACCGGCTCGGGCGCATTCGGCGCGGCATCGCCGGCCAGAAGCGGCGCGGCGTGCCAGGCGTGGTCCAGATAGGGCGCCCGCGCGGTGTCGAGCGCCGCGAGCGTCGGCATGTCGCGCAGGTCGAAGCCGCGCGAATTGACCCGTTCCGGAGCGAAGAGCTGCGGCCCGCTGGGCAGGGCCAGCGGCGCATCGGTCAGCGCCTCGAAAGGGTCGCGGGCCACGGTCTCGGCGGGCACCTCTTCGTCGACGATCTGGTTGACGAAAGAGCTGTTGGCGCCGTTTTCCAGGAGGCGGCGCACCAGATAGGCCAGGAGGTCGCGATGTGCTCCCACCGGCGCGTAGATGCGGCAGCGGGTGTTCTCGGCCCTGAGCACGATGTCGTGCAGCGCCTCGCCCATGCCGTGCAGGCGCTGGAATTCATACAGCGAATGATCGTCGGCCATGTCGAGAATCGCGGCCACGGTATGGGCGTTGTGGGTGGCGAACTGCGGATAGATGCGGTCGGTCATGCCCAGCAGCCTGCGGGCATTGGCGATATAGGAGACATCGGTCGCCGCCTTGGAGGTGAAGACCGGGAAGCCGTCGACCCCCAGCACCTGGGCATTCTTGATCTCGGTGTCCCAATAGGCGCCCTTGACCAGCCGCACCATGATCTTGCGGTCCAGCCGTTCGGCCATCTCGTAGAGCGTGTCCAGCGCCGCCCCGGCGCGTTTGCCATAGGCCTGCACCACCACGCCGAACCCGTGCCAGCCCGCCAGCGCCGGCTCGGCCAGCACGGTTTCGATCACATCCATCGACAGCGACAGGCGGTCGGCCTCTTCGGCGTCGATATTGAGCCCCATGCCGGCCGATTTCGCCAAGAGCGCCAGCGAGCGCAGGCGCGGCACCAATTCGTCCATCACCCGGGCGCGCTGGGCCAGCTCATAGCGCGGATGCAGCGCCGACAGTTTCACCGAGATGCCGGGATTGTCGCGGATGTCCTTGTGGGTGCAGGCCGCCGCGATGGCGGTGATGGCGCGGCTGTAGGCCAGATGATAGCGCATGGCGTCGGCGTCGGTCTTGGCCGCCTCGCCGAGCATGTCATAGGAATAGGTATAGCCCTTTTTCTCCATGTTGGCGGCGCGGTCCATGGCGGCGGTGATGGTTTCGCCAAGCACGAACTGGCGGCCCATCTCTTTCATGGCGCGGCCGACGGCGGTGCGGATCACCGGCTCGCCCAGACGTTTGACGGCGCCGCGCAGGGTGCCGATCAGCCCCGGTTCGCGGTCGTCCAGCACCTTGCCGGTCAGCATCAGCGCCCAGGTCGAGGCATTGACCAGCGACGAGGTCGAATGGCCGAGGTGCCGGCCCCAGTCGGAGGGGGCGATCTTGTCCTCGATCAGCGCGTCGATGGTTTCGGCATCGGGCACCCGCAGCAGCGCCTCGGCCAGACACATCAGGGCGATGCCCTCGTCGGTCGACAGCCCGTATTCGGCCAGAAACACCTCCATCAGGCCGGGATCGGTGGTGTCGCGGATCGCCCGCACCAGCTCGGCGCCCCGGGCACAGATGCGCGCCCGGTCTTCGGGGCCGAGATCGGCTTGCGCGATCAGCTCCTCGAGCAGCGCGGCTTCGTCGCAATAGGTTTGGCTGTCCAAGAGGGCGCGGGGGTTCATGGCGGGTGACTCCGGTTGTTTGGCCCAGTATAACCGGAGGGAACCAGTCGAATATCCTGATTTGAGGTGTTTGACGATCCATTCCGACCGAAAAACGGGGGTATAACCATGCAAAGCGGAAAGGTCGAGCTGGACCGTTTCGACCATGCGATTCTCGGCGTGCTGGCGGCCGAGGGGCGGATTTCGGTGACCGATCTGGCGCGGCGCATCGGGCTTTCCAAGAGCCCGACCCAGACGCGGCTGCGGCGGCTCGAGGCCGAGGGGGTGATCGCCGGCTATCAGGCGCTGATCGACCCGATCCGGCTGGGGCTGGATCACGTGGCCTTTGTCGAGGTCAAGCTCAACGACACCCGCGAGGCGGCGCTGCGCGCCTTCAACCGCGGCGTGGCGCAGATCGGCGAGATCGAACAGGCGCATATGATCGCCTCGCATTTCGACTATCTGCTCAAGGTGCGCACCCGCAGCATGGCCGCCTATCGTGCGGTTCTGGCCGAGAAGATCTCGACCCTGCCGCATGTGGCCAGCACCTCGACCTATGTGGCGATGCAGGCGGTGAAGGAGACGGCTCTCGGGGATGTTACTTGATTGGTAACCATTTCAGGGCAAGCTGTAATGCATGAAACCTGTCCTGTTCGCCTTGCTTCTGTTCTTCGCCGCCCGTCCGGCGCTGGCGCAGGAATGCCCCTCGCCGCCGGACCATTCACGGGCGCAGGACGCGCTGATCGCGCGTATCCAGGGGGCGCAGGACGAGATCAGCGCCAGGGTGCTGTTCAACGATCTTTGGCAGTACTGGGCCGACGCGCCGGATGAACGCGCGCAGGAAATCCTCGACAGCGGCATGCGCAAGCGCGCCTCGTGGGATCTGCTTGGCGCGCTCGAGGATTTCGACCGGCTGATCGCCTATTGTCCGCAATACGCCGAGGGGTACAACCAGCGCGCCTTTGTCAACTTCCTGCGCCGCGATTATACCGTGGCGCTGCCCGATCTGGAGCGGGCCATCGCCCTGTCGCCGCGCCATATCGCGGCCCATTCGGGGCGGGCGCTGACCCTGTTCGGCCTCGGCCGCGCCGAGGAGGCGCAGGCGGCGCTGGCGGCGGCGCTGGCGCTCAACCCCTGGCTGCCCGAGCGGACCCTGGCGAGCCCGGCGCCAGAGGCCGCCCCGTCGGGGCAAGAGCTGTAGCCATTTCGCGGGTTTACACGGATGGGCAAGCCGCTATTGTCCGGCTCCGAGCCCTGACCCGGCGCATGCCCGCGTGGTGGAATGGTAGACACAGGAGACTTAAAATCTCTAGGCCCGGAAGGGCCGTGCCGGTTCGAGTCCGGCCGCGGGTACCAGCATGAAAAACCAACCGAAAGCGCGCCGGTACCGGCTGTCGAAAGACGCCTGAACCCACCGCGCGCCGGTGCGGCTCACTCCCGCGTGCCGGCAAACCTCTCCTGCCAGTCCTCGCGCTCGGCGTCGGTGATCTTGCGGAAGGTCACGTCGGGCACGGTGAAGACATGGCCGGGGGCCAGGTTTTCCAGCGCGGCGGGCACCTCGTCGGGCCAGGCCTCGTCGGTGCATTGCATCGCCGCCATCAGCGCCGCCTTGGCGTCGGGGATGAAGGGCGCGGACAGCACCGCGTAGAGGCGGATCAGGTTCAGCGCCAGGCGGATCTGCATGGCGGCGGTCTCGGGGTCGGTCTTGAAGGTCGACCACGGCGCCGCAGTTTGCAGGTATTCGTTGCCCGCCACCCAGATCGCCCGCAGCTCCTGCGCCGATTTGCGCACCTCCATCGCCGCCATATGGCCCTCGTAGGCGCGGATGCGGGTGGCAAGCTCGGCGATCAGCGCGGTTTCGGTGTCGCCATAGGCGCCGCCCTCGGGCACCACCTCGCCGAACTTCGAGCGGCAGAACTTGGTCACGCGGCTGACGAAATTGCCCAGGACGTCGGCCAGGTCCTTGTTCACCGATTGCTGGAAGTTTTCCCAGGTGAACTCGCTGTCGCTGCTTTCGGGCGCGTGGCTCAGCAG
>NZ_JBFJVE010000122.1:0-9513 GCF_041624275.1 Shimia sp. | reverse complement strand
TGCAACGGCGCCAGCATCGCGCGCGGTGCCTCGTGGCTGCGCGACGCGCTGGGGCAGCAGATCCTGCCCGGCCATCTCAGCCTCACCGAAGACCCGCTGCGCCCCCGGGTCAGCGGCTCGCGGCCCTTCGACGCCGAGGGGTTGGCGACCCGGCGCCGGGCGGTGGTCGACAAGGGGGTGCTGACCGGCTGGACGCTCGATCTGGCCACCGGGCGAAAGCTGGGGCTGGCCTCGACCGGCAATGCCGCGCGCGGCGTCTCCTCGCCGCCCTCTCCGACGTCATGGAACCTCACGCTGACCGAGGGCACACAGAGCCGCGACGAGCTCATCGCCGAGATGGGCACCGGGCTTCTGGTGACCTCGCTGATCGGTTCGACCATCAACCCGACGACCGGCGATTACTCGCGCGGGGCGGCCGGGTTCTGGGTCGAGAACGGCGCCATCACCCACCCGGTCAACGAATGCACCATCGCCGGCAATCTGCGCGAGATGCTGATGCGGATGACACCGGCCAATGATGCGCGGGCGCATCTGTCGCGGGTGGTGCCCTCGCTGCTGGTCGAAGGTCTGACCCTTGCCGGAAACTGATCTCGAGCTGCTGATCGCGGCCGCCCGCGAGGCCGGGCGCATCGCCGCGCGTTTCACCGGCCGCACGGCGCAGAGCTGGGACAAGCCCGGCGACGCGGGGCCGGTGACCGAGGCCGACCTTGCCGTCAACCGGATGCTCGAGGCCGAGCTGCGCGCCGCGCGGCCCGACTATGGCTGGCTGAGCGAGGAATCGGCCGACACGCCCGAGCGCCGCGCCGCCGAGACCCTGTTCATCGTCGACCCGATCGACGGCACCCGCAGCTTCATGAGCGGCGCCGACAGCTGGGCCCATTCGCTGGCCATTGCCCGGCGCGGCGAGGTGGTGGCGGCGGTGGTGTTCCTGCCGATGCGCGACAAGCTCTATCACGCCCGGCGCGGGCAGGGGGCGTTCCTCAACGGCGCGGCGATCGCCCCGACCGCGCGCGACCGGCTCGAAGGTGCCCATGTGCTGGCGGCGCGTCCGGCCTTCGAGGCGCGGCACTGGCTGGCCGAGGTGCCGGGGATGAAACGCAGCCACCGCCCGTCGCTGGCCTATCGCACCGCCTTGGTGGCCGAGGGGCGCTATGACGCGATGCTGACCCTGCGCCGCACCTGGGAATGGGATGTCGCCGCCGGAGACCTGATCCTGCGCGAGGCCGGGGCGGTGACCTCGGACCGCCACGGGGCGGCGCTGCGGTTCAACAATGCCGACCCGCATGTCGCCGGCATGGTGGCGGCCGGGGCCGGACTGCACGGGCAGATCACGCGGGCCTTGCGGGGCTAGGTTCTCAGCCGCCCCAGGCACCTCCGGGACGTGGGGTGCGTGATTTCACGCACCTTGGGGGCGTAGGTGCGTGATCTCACGCACATGATCGCGGCGGCGGCGTGATCTCACGTACCTAGGGGGCGGCGCGGGGATGGCAGCGGGGACGGTGCGTGCAACCACGCACCCTACGCCGGGCGGGCATAGCGGCTGACGAAATTGCGCAGCACCTTCTCGGGCGCATGCACGTCGGCGGCGCGGCACATCTCGACCAGTTTCCCGGCGTCTTCCGGCGCGAAATAGCCGCGATGCTTGTAGATGTTGATCCGGGTCTCGAACCCGTCGCTGTCGGCCTCGGGGTGGAACTGGGTCGCGTAGACATTGGCTCCGAACCGGACCATCTGATAGGGGCAGGTCGGCGAGGTCACCAGATGGGTGCAGCCCTCGGGCAGGTGCTGCATCGCCTCCTTGTGACCGACGAAGGCTTGAAAATTTTCCGGCAGGCCGGCCAGCAGCGGGTCGGCGCGCCCTTCTTCGGTGAGGCTGCAGTCGGCGGTGCCCACCTCTTCCGAATAATTCTCCTTCGACACCACCCGGCCCAGGTGATGGCCGAGAATGCCGATGCCGTAGCAGCAGCCAAGAAACGGGAAGTCGCGGGCGGTGATCTCGGGCATCAGGCCCAGAACGGCGGTCTCGATCCTGGCCTCGACCGGGGATTTCTTGTCGGCCGGGTCGCTGACGCAGCCGGGGCCGCCGCCGACGATCACCCCGGAATAGTCGTCCAGAGTCAGATCTCCGGGAAGCTGCTCCTGATCGAGCCGGATCCGGTGCGCCTGATCCACCCCGAGGCCGCTCTTGCGCAGAATGGCCGCGAACTCGTCGTCCGAGGCCTCGGTCTCCGGTCGCAATTGCAGGATCAGAAAGGGTTTCATGGCGGCTTTCCCGGCTTCAAGACTGGACATGGACCTGCCGTATCGCCGCCATCAGGTCAAGCCCCGCGAGGGGTCGGAATTTGCCGCAGGCCGTGGCCTTGTCCCCATCTGGGCAAAGGCTTAGGTTGCGCGCAAACGAATGGAGGACCCCCCATGGCCCAACGCCTGCACCTCGTCTTTGGTGGCGAGCTCGTCGATCCCAGCAAGAACGTGTTCAAGGATGTCGACGACATCCATATCGTCGGCATGTTCCCGGACTATCAAAGCGCCTATGACGCCTGGAAATCCGAGGCCCAGCGCACCGTGGACAATGCCCACATGCGCTATTTCATCGCCCATATCCACCGCCTGCGCGACGAAGAGCTGGCCGCCTCTTCGACCGAGGAACTGGGCTAACCCCGGCCCATGGCGCGTTCGCTCGGACTGGCGGCCTATCTGGCCTTCGTGCGCCGCGAGCCGCCCATTCTGAAAGATCCCGGCCCGCCCCGGCCGGCCGGGACGCTGGTCTGGCTGCACTGCGCCGACCCGGCGCGGGCGGCAAGCCTGGCGCGGCTCGGGCTGCGGCTGGCGGCGCAGCGCGGCGACGTGCAGCTGATCCTGACCACGCCGCCCGGCCAGCCGATTGCCGGGCCGCTGCCACGGGGCGTGAGCGTGGTCGACAGCCCCTCGGAGAACCCCGGCGACATCCGGCTGTTTCTCGATCACTGGCAACCCGATGTCTGCCTCTGGCTCGGCCCCTGGCTGCGGCCGGCGCTGATCGACGCCGCGCACCGACGGCGGGTATCCCTGTTCCTTCTGGACGCCGACGAACCGGCGCTCGAGCACCGGCGCTGGCGGCTGGTGCCCGAGCCGATCAAGGGCACGCTGCCGCTGTTCGACGCGATCCTCGGCCATTCCACCGAGGCCGCGGCGCGGCTGAGCCGGCTGGCGCCGGTGCTTGACCGCATGCATCGCAGCGGCCCCCTGCTCGACGAAAGCCCGGCCCTGCCCTGCAACGGCACCGACCTCGAGGATCTGACCCAGGCCCTGGGCGGGCGCCCGGTCTGGCTGGCCAGCCAGGTTCACCCCGACGAGGTCGACACCGTCCTGGCGGCGCATCGCGCCCTGCTTCGGCTGGCGCACCGCACCCTGCTGGTCATCGTCCCCGACGAGGCAAGCGCGGCGCCGCAGCTGCACGAGGCCTGCCGCCAGCAGGGGTGGCAGGTGGCGTCCTGGGACGATGGCGACATGCCCGACGCCCGCACCCAGGTGCTGATCAGCGAGGACAAGCGGGAACTGGGCCTGTGGTACCGCATTGCCCCGGTCAGCCTGATCGGTGGCTCGCTGATCGCCGGCGAAGGCGGGCGCAACCCCTTCGAGGCCGCCGCGCTGGGGTCGGCGGTGCTTTACGGACCGGGGGTGCGCAACTATCTCGACAGCTATTCCCGGCTTGCACGGGCCGGTGCGGCACGTATCGTCAAGGATGCCGACAGCCTCGCCGATGCGCTGACCATGGTGTCGGCTCCGGACAAGGCGGCGGAAATGGCGCATGCCGGCTGGGAAGTGGTCTCGGAGGGGGCGGAAGTGTCGGATCAGATCATTGCACTGGTGCAGGATGCGCTGGACGCGCGGGAGGCGGGCTGATGCGGGCGCCGAAATTCTGGGACAGGCCGCCAAGCCGGCCGGGGCTGCGGGCCCGGCTGCTGTCGCCGCTGGGGCGGCTCTATGCCGGGGCGACGGCGCGCCGGCTTGCCTCGGGCCAAGGCTACAGATCCGAGGCGCCGGTGATCTGCATCGGCAATCTCAATGCCGGGGGCACCGGCAAGACGCCGACCGCCATCGCCCTGATCCAGCATCTGCAGGCGCGCGGGCTGACCCCGCATGTGGTGTCGCGCGGCTATGGCGGCACGCTCACCGGGCCGGTGCGCGTCGACGAGCGCAGCCACCGCGCCGAAGAGACCGGCGACGAACCTCTGCTGCTGGCGGCCTTTACCCCGACATGGGTCGCCCGCGACCGGGCCGCCGGTGCCCGCGCGGCGCAGACGGCGGGGGCCGATGTCATCGTGATGGATGACGGCTTTCAGAACCCGGGGCTGCACAAGGACCTGTCGATCATCGTCGTCGATGCGCAAAAGGGTTTCGGCAACGGGCGCTGCATTCCCGCCGGACCGCTGCGCGAGCCGGTGGCCACCGGGCTGCGGCGGGCCGACCTGGTGCTGACGATCGGTCATCGCGCCGCGCAGCAGCGGTTCGGCGAAGTCTGGGGCGATGAGATCACGCTGCCGCGTGTCCAGGGCGAACTGGTGCCATTGGAAATGGGCATGGACTGGACCGATACGCCCTATCTGGCATTCGCCGGAATCGGCCACCCCGAGAAGTTCTTTGCCACCCTGCGCGGCCTGGGCGCCACCATCCTGCATGGCGAGGCGCTGAGCGATCACCAGCCGCTGACCCCGGCGCTTCTGGCGCGGCTCGAGGCCGATGCACGGCGGCTGGGGGCCCAGCTGGTGACCACGGAAAAAGACGCTGTACGCCTGCCCGCCGCCTTTCGCCCCAAGGTTCTGACCCTGCCGGTGCGGCTGCAACTCGAGGACTGGAGCGCCGTGAACGAGGTGCTGCGCCCGGTCCTGGAACGGGCCGGGGCGGCCTGAAGCCGCCCCTCCCGAGAGTGCTCGCAAGACATCAGGACGAAACCCGACGGCGGCTTGCGGCGCCAGACCCTGGCCGAAGCCACGGGGCGCCGTTCAGCCGCCGATCTGGGCGTCGAGAATCGGCTTCAGGTCGCTGTAGCTCATGTTCGGGTGTTTCGTGCCGTTGATGATCAGCGTCGGCGTGCCTTTCACGTCATGCGTGCCCATGTTCTTTTCCGACCAGGCCACCAGCGACTTGGCCTTGTCCTCGTCCTGCATGCAGGCCTGAAGCTGGGTATCGTCGAGCCCGGCAAGACGGCCGATTTTCTTCAGCTCGGCAGTGATCGCCACCGGGTCGCCCGAGCGCGCCCAGTCGCTCTGGGTCTTCATCATCAGGTCGGTCATGCCCCAGAAACGCTCGGCACCGCCGCAGCGCGCCACCATCGAGGCCCAGAGACCGACGCGGTCGAAATAGACGTCGCGGAAAACCATCTTGACCTTGCCGGTGTCGATGTAGTCGGCCTTCAGCGACCGGAACACCTGCTCATGGAAAGTGGCGCAATGCGGGCAGGTGAAAGAGGCATATTCGATCAGCGTCACCGGCGCATCGGCATCGCCCAGCACCATTTCGATGACGTCGCCCTGGGCCGCGTCATCCTGCGCGGCATCGACACCGGCACCGGAGGTTGCGCTAACACTTGTCTGCTGCGGCTCCGGGGTTTGCCCCCCCTGGGTCAGCCACCAGGCGCCGGCGGCCACAAGCGCCAGCACAATTGCGATTACGGGGAGGATACGGTTCATTCGAACACCTTTCTTGGGGTTATTCAGTGCGTTGCTTGGTCAGAACATTGGCAGCCAGCCGTTCCAGCGCCTGCCTCAGGTCGGGATCATGGGCCTCGGCCGCCACGCGGCTGGCTTCGGCCCGGATTTCGGGGGCGGGTTCGGCCCTTGCCGGGCCGGGCCTGTGCTCGAAGGCGGCGCGACCCTCGGCGAAACCCGAGGCGGCGGTCTGGGTGATGCGCAGGCGGGCAATGGCATTGTAGCCGTAGACCGCGTTCACCTTGCTGCGCAGCATGTCCTTCTGCATTTCCAGCATCGGCGCCTGGGCACCGGTGGTCAGCACCGTCAGCGTGGCGCCAAAGCCCTTGCGGCCATAGCTCACGTCCACCGGACGGCAGATCGCCGCCACCTCGGCACCGACGATCTCGGCCCAATGGGTCAGCACCCGTGACACCGCAAACCCCCGCGCTTCGCCGGTCTTGCGGATGTTCTCGCGCAAGAGACTCGAGGTCCGGGCAAAGCCCTTGGTGGTGGATCGGCGCATGTCGGTCTTGCATCCTTGTGTCGGGCGCTATTTTAGTGTGCCGAAGGCGCGGCGCCAGCGAAACCGACAGGGGCGGAGAATAAAACTTGTGTGAACAGGCCGATCCGGAAGACCTGCTGAACTGGTATGACCGCCATGCCCGCAAACTGCCGTGGCGGGTGGCGCCGGCCGCGCGCGCAGCGGGCGTGCGCCCCGACCCCTACCGGGTCTGGCTGTCGGAAATCATGCTGCAACAGACCACGGTGGCGGCGGTCAGGGACTATTACGAAGCCTTCACCAGCGCCTGGCCGAGGGTTCAGGATCTCGCGGCAGAGGAGGACGCGCGAGTGATGGCGGCCTGGGCCGGGCTGGGTTATTACGCCCGCGCCCGCAACCTGCTGAAATGCGCGCGCCAGATCAGCCAAGAGCGGCAGGGAAGGTTCCCCGAAACCGAGGCCGAATTGCAGGGCCTGCCCGGCATCGGCCCCTATACGGCGGCCGCGATCGCGGCCATCGCCTTCGACAGGCCGGCAGTGGTGGTCGACGGCAATGTCGAACGGGTGATGGCGCGGCTGCACGACATCCACAGCCCGCTGCCGGGGGCCAAGCCCGAGCTGACCGAAGCGGCGGCGGCGCTGACACCGCAGCAGCGCCCCGGCGACTATGCCCAGGCGGTGATGGATCTCGGAGCGACGATCTGCACGCCGCGCAACCCGGCCTGCGGCATCTGCCCCTGGCGCACCCCCTGCCGGGCGCGCCAGAACGGCAGCGCGCCGGAACTGCCCAAGAAGACCCCGCGCAAACCCAAGCCGATCCGCATCGGCACCGCCTTCATTGCCCGCCGCGTCGACGGCGCCCTGCTGCTCGAGCGGCGCCCCGACAAGGGGCTCTTGGGCGGCATGCTGGGCTGGCCGGGCAGCGACTGGGCCGAAAGCGCCGCCCCGGCCACCGCGCCGCCGATCCGCGCCGAGTGGAAGACCCTGCCCGGCGAGGCGCGCCACACGTTCACCCATTTCCACCTGCGGCTGACGGTGAAGACCGCGCTGGTGCCGATGGAGCGCCCGCCCGTGCGCGGCAGCTTCGTCGCACCCGAGGACTTTTCCAGCAAGGATCTGCCGACCGTGATGCGCAAGGCGCTGGATCTGGCGATCGGCGGCTAGGCCCCATTGCGCGGCCCCGGCACTGCGCCCATTATGTGGCCATGCCCCGTTTCAGGAGACCGCGATGATCCCGTCGACAGACCTTGCCAAACCCGAGAACGCCCTGCCCTTCTGGATGTCCCTGTTCCTGATCCTTCTGCTTTGGAGCGTCGCCTGGGCCGGTGGCTGGTGGGTGCTTCTGGTGCCCCTGGCGACATGGTATCTCTTTGCGGGCCTCGACGCGCTGCTGGGCCTGAACCGCGACAATGCCGACCCCGAAACCGGCGAAGAGGACCTTTACTGGTACCGGCTGATCACCCTGATCTGGCCGGCGCTTCAGGCGCTGACCCTGTTCGGGCTGATCTGGTATGCCACCCACAGCGACCACCTGTCGCTGGCGGCCAAGATCGGCCTGTTCTTCGGCGTCGGCGTGGTTACGGGCACGGTGGGCATCACCTATAGCCACGAGTTGATGCACCAGCAGGACCGTCGCGAGCGGTTCCTTGGCGACCTCTTGCTGGCGATGGTGCTTTACAGCCATTTCCGCAGCGAACATCTTCTGGTGCACCACCGCTATGTCGGCACCCCGCGCGACCCGGTCACCGCGCGCTACAACGAAGGCTTCTACAGGTTCTTCCCGCGGGTTCTGATCGGCGTGCTGCGGTCGTCCTTCCGGGCGGAAAAAGAAAAGCTGGCGCGCCGGGGCCTGCCGTGGAACGACCCGTCGAACCCGTTTTTCCGCTATTGGGCGCTTCAGGGCGCGATGCTGCTCGGGGCGCTGGTGATCGGTGGCTGGGGGGGGCTGTTCCTGTTCCTGTGGCAGGCCTATGTGGCGGTCTGGCAGCTGGAGCTGGTCAACTACATCGAACACTACGGTCTGACCCGCAAACACCTTGGCGAAGGCAAATACGAACACGTGCGTCCGCATCATTCGTGGAATGCCGAGCACCGGGCCTCGAACTGGCTGCTGATCAACCTCCAGCGCCATTCGGATCACCACTACCGTCCCGACCGGCGGTTCCCGCTGCTTCAGACCTATGGCGCGGACGAGGCGCCGCAGCTGCCGCATGGCTATCCGGTGATGACCGTCGTCGCGATGCTGCCGACGCTGTGGCGGCGGGTGATGAACCCGCGGGTGCGCAAGTGGCGCGGCATGTACTACCCCGAAATCACCGACTGGCAGCCCTATAACAAGGCCCTGAACCCGGCCCCGAAATAGGCCATGTCGGCCGGAACGCCGGGGCGGCACGGCAGAGTCCAAAAAACCCCGCCGTATCCGGCGGGGCAAGTTTCGGTGCCATGTGTAAGTCAGGCCACAGGCACCTGGCGGTATTCTTGGTGTTACGAGGGGTCTTAGTTGGGCCGCTCGGCCATTTCCGCACGGATCTGCTGCCGCAGAACGTCGATCGGAACCTTCTTGCCGTCCTGCTTGTAGGACCAGTAGGTCCAGCCGTTGCAGCTTGGCGCGCCTTCGAGATGGGCCCCCACCTGGTGGATCGACCCCTTGACGTCATCGCCGATCAGCGTGCCGTCGGCGCGCACCTTGGCCTTGTGGCGGCCGTTGATCGAATAGAGGTTCTCACCCGGGCGCAGCATGCCGCGCTCGACCAGCTGGCCAAAGGGCACGCGCGGCTCGGCGCGCTTGCTGACCGAGACCTGCAAGGCCTCGCGGTCGAACTTGCGGATCGAGACCAGCCGTTTCTCGGCCACCTTGCGATAGGCTTCCTCGCGCTCGATACCGATGAAGTCGCGGCCCAGCATCTTGGCCACGGCGCCGGTGGTGCCGGTGCCGAAGAACGGGTCGAGCACCACGTCGCCGGGGTTGGTCGAGCCGACCAGAACCCGGTGCAGCAGGCTTTCGGGCTTTTGCGTCGGATGCGCCTTGTCGCCGTTTTCATCCTTGAGACGCTCGTGGCCGGTGCAGATCGGCAGCACCCAGTCGGAACGCATCTGGATGCCTTCGTTCAGGGCCTTCAGCGCTTCGTAATTGAAGGTGTATTTGCCACCCTCTTCCTTGCTGGCCCAGATCATCGTCTCATGGGCATTGGTAAAACGCTTGCCGCGGAAATTGGGCATCGGGTTGGACTTGCGCCACACCACGTCGTTGAGAATCCAGAAGCCCTGGTTCTGCAACTCGGCGCCCATGCGGAAGATGTTGTGATACGAACCGATGACCCAGATGGCGCCGTCAGGCTTCAGC
>NZ_JBFJVE010000121.1:0-9565 GCF_041624275.1 Shimia sp. | reverse complement strand
GGCTCGAGGTCCAGCTCCTCGGCGATCAGCACCGCCTGGGCATGGGCCACCCCCTGCCCCTTGTCGGCATGGGGCGCGATCAGCGTGATCCTGTCAGCGTCGATCACCACCCATGGATTGAAGGTCGCCGCACCCTCGGCAAGCCCCTGTTCCAGCGGATTGCCATAGGGCGTCTTGACCCTGTAGACCCCGAAGGCGACGCCGCCGAGCACGGCGGCCGAACCGATCAGGAAGCTGCGCCGGGCGATCTTTCCCACCTTGCTCATGGTCTAGGCCCTCCCGGTCTTGCTGGCCGCCAGCTTGACGGCGGCGCGGATGCGCGGATAGGTGCCGCAGCGGCACAGGTTGCCCGACATCGCCTCGTCGATCTCGGCGTCGCTGGGGGCGGGGTTCTCGGCCAGCAGCGCCGCCGCCTGCATGATCTGCCCCGACTGGCAATAGCCGCATTGCGCCACCTGGGTCTCGATCCAGGCCTCCTGCACCGCGTGCAGCGCCTCGGGCCGGCCCAGCCCGTTGATCGTGGTCACCGGCCCGTCGACATCCGCCACCGGGGTCTGGCACGAACGCACCGCCTCGCCGTTGACATGCACCGTGCAGGCGCCGCAGGCGGCGATGCCACAGCCGTATTTCACCCCCTTGATTTTCAACTCGTCCCGCAGCACCCACAACAGCGGCATGTCGTCTTCGACATCCACCTCGTGGGTCTGGCCATCCACTGTCAGTCGCATGGGCATTCTCCTGTTGGGGTGCTTCAACATAGAAGATGCGCACCGGGGCGAAATTTTCAACGTCTGCGCAGCCTTCGGATATCGCGTCCGGCGCCTTTCGTAGCGGCAACTGCGGCGGCCAGAGGCCTGCTGCCGGCCGCCCCGGTCCGGCTTTTGAGCGGCCGGGCGGGGATTCGCGTTTTTTCACCCGCCGCGGGCCGGGCAAACCGGGGCTGCATCCCCCCTCGATTCGTTAGCGCCATCGGCGGTTGCAGGTGCAATTTTATCGCTAACAGGCGGTTTCGAGACCGGGATTGCCCTTTCGCCCAGCGCCCCTCACGGGTATATCCCGGCCAAATTCAGAACAAAGGATACGTCATGACCGTCACTGTCGGGATCAACGGATTTGGCCGCATCGGCCGTTGCACGCTGCGCCATATCGCCGAAACCGCGCGCGACGACGTGAAAGTCGTGAAACTGAACGCCACCGGCCCGCTGGACACGGCGGCGCATCTGATCCGCTATGACTCGGTGCATGGCCGTTTCAGCAACGACGTGACCGTCGGCGACGGCACGCTGGACCTTGGCCAGGGCGAAATCGAGATGTTCTCGACCTATGACCTGGACGAGCTGGACTGGTCGGGCGTCGACGTGGTGATGGAATGCACCGGCAAGTTCAACGACGGCGAAAAAGCCAGGAAACACCTTGAGCGCGGCGCCAAGAAGGTGCTGCTTTCGGCCCCCGGCAAGAACGTCGACAAGACCATCGTCTTCGGCGTCAACGACGAGATGCTGGAAGCCGGCGACACGATGATCTCGAACGGCTCCTGCACCACCAACTGCCTGGCCCCGGTGGCCAAGGTGCTGCACAACACCTTCGGCATCGAATCCGGCATCATGACCACCATCCACGCCTATACCGGCGACCAGCCGACCCTTGACCGCCGCCACAAGGACCTCTACCGCGCCCGCGCCGCGGCGATGGCGATGATCCCGACCTCGACCGGCGCCGCCAAGGCGCTTGGCGAGGTGCTGCCCGACCTCAAGGGCAAGCTCGACGGATCGGCGGTGCGGGTTCCGACGCCGAATGTCTCGGCCGTGGATCTGACCTTCGTCGCCAAGAAGGACGTCACCGAGGCCGACATCAACGCCGCCATGGCCGAAGCCTCGGCCGGCGCGATGAAGGGTGTTCTGGGCTATTCGGAAGAGAAACTGGTCTCGATCGACTACAACCACACCGAGGAAAGCTCGATCTTTGCCGCCGACCAGACCAAGGTCATCGGCGGCCGGCTGGTGCGCGTGCTGGCCTGGTACGACAATGAATGGGGCTTCTCCTGCCGCATGGCCGACGTGGCGGCCAAGATGGGCAACCTCTAACCCCTTTCAGAAGCCACAAATTCTTGCGCCTCCGGACGCTCTCGGGCATATCTCTTGCCTAGGATGCATCTGGAGGCGTTTTTCATGACCAACCAGCTTGCCGTGGTCCTTGGTATCGCGGTCGCGATCGGACTGGGGGCCGATCTGATCTGGCTGGACGGTCAGACGACGCTGTTCCTGTTGCGGCGCTTTCTGGAACTGACCGAATGGGTGGCCTTCTGGCGCTGACCCGCGGCCGAAACCACCGGGGCGCGGGTCAGTCCATGCGCACCGTGACGTTGACCGCGCCGTAGACCGGCTTTTCCCACTTCAGCTCGACCATGTCTCCGGCGGCGCCGGCCTCGGTCTCGACATAGGGGACGGTGTATTCACCGACATTGCCGGCGGTCTTGATCTTGCCGGTCATCACCACCGCATCGACATTGCGCGCCCGCCCGCCAAAGGGCAGCCCGCCGCCGGTATCGACCAGCCATGTGGCCGCGGCCGCGTTTTCGTCATGCGCCACCACCAGCGGGTTGTAGATCGGCGTGGTCACCGAATGAAAGGTATTGCCGGCCACGAGGATGTTCTTGCCCTTGGTCATGTCGAGCGCGGCATGGCTGCTGTCCACCCGGTCGACCCGGTCGATGCTGGACCCCGAGATCGAGCGGAACTTGTTGCCGGTCACGTTCATGCCGGTGATGTAGTGGCCGCTGCCATGCGGCTTGATGACCAGAAAGGCGGTCCAGGGCGCGACGTCGCCGGACAGGAAGACATTGTCGGTCACGCTCAGTGCCGAAAAGGAATAGCCGCCGCTGAAATCCGGTTGCGGGTCGTATTCATTGGTCCATTCGATGGTGCAATTGTCGATGTAATTGCCGTCGATCGTGGTCGAGCAATGCGCCTGCGCAAGGATGATGCCGGCGGTGCGCAGGCCGGCGCTGGCCGAATCCCCCTGAAAGAAATGGTTGCCGGTGATCATCGCATTGGCGCCGCCCACCACCAGGAAATGCCGGAACTGGCTGGCCCGGTTGTCGCGGATCTTGACGTCGTTCGCGTTCGAGTTGATCGCCACCGACTGGCGGTTCTGCGCCTCTTCGCCGCCTTCGCTGGTCAGAAACTGGCAGCGGTCGATCAACATGCCCTGGCAGCCTTCGCCGGGCGAGGTGATGCCCCGGTGCGCCGGTTTGGTGAACACCGAATCCCGGACCTGAAAGGCGACCCCCGATCCCGCCAGCAGAACGCCGCTGGCCTTCTGATTGCAGAGAAAGTCCACATCCGTGAGCACGAAGACGCTGAGCTTGCTGAAACCGTTAAAATCAAGAATGTACTTGTAGCGCGTGAAGGTGAAGGTCTGGGTGCCCTCGGCGTCGTAAAGCGGGGCGCTGAGGGTGATCTCCTGGGTCGCCTCGTTCTTGGCGCGCACATAGACCTCGCGCCCGACCCCGTTGCCGGTGACCAGCGAGCCCGGCTTGATATTGGCGACGTTGACGACGTTGCTCAGGGTGCGCGAATTCGCCGAGGCATAGCTTGCCACCGAGGTCGTCACCTCGGGCTCCCAGGCGGTGTCGCCGGTGACATAGAACTGGCCGTTGCGGATCACCCGGCGCTGGGCGTATTCGCTGCGGTTGGCCACCGCCGCCTGCATGTCGATCGGCGCCGCAACGGTGATCCGCCGCCCGCCCAGATCAAGCGATTCGTGGTCGGAATTGTTGAGCAGCGACTGAAAGGCCTTCTTGAAGGCCAGCGTCTCGTCTCCGAAAGCGTCGATATAGGTCGGCAGGTCGAAATTCCGCGTCAGCGACAGGTATTTGTCGTCGGGCATGGTGACGCTGCCCTCAAAGACAACGCGGGTGTCGAAGGTGACGTTGTCGCCAAGGTAGAACAGCCCTTCGGAGACCAGAACCTCGCGCCCCTCTGCGGCATCGTTGGCGGCCGCGAAAGCGGCGGAATCATCGGTGACGCCGTCGCCCAGGGCACCGAAATCGCGCACGTCCACCTGATGGAGCATGTCGCGCAGATAGGCCGAGGTGATGTCCTCGACCACCAGATCGTCGATGCGCAGGATGCCCCCGGTGGCCCCGGTCAGGTCGATGCCGACATGGGCATAGACGGCCTCGGTGCTCCAGACCATGTCGACCCCGCCGCGGCTGCCGGTGCCGATGATGGCGCTGACCTCGACGACATCGCCATAGCCGGTCAGGGGCACGCTGGGGCCGGTCTCCACCAGGCCCGCGACATGGCCATTGCTGCTGTTCCCGGCCCATGCGGCAATGCGCAGGCTGGGCAGGTTGCCGCCGATCGCCTTGACCCTTGCGGTGATGCGCAGATAGCAGCCGGGCAGCACCGGCGTCTGCCCCATGTGGCGCAGCTGCTGCACGGTTTCGGTCTTCAAGAGTTCCAGACAGCCTGCGAAATCCTGGTCCGAAGACACCAGGGCCGCGTTGGCAGCACCCGCGTAGGTATCCGACCCCGGGGTGCCGTCGCCGCTCGACCAGAAATCCAGACCCAGTTCAAAAGCGGGCGGCATCAGCTGCACGCCGTCGGTAATCGCCTTGTTCATGACTTCCCTTTCCACAACGCCCGCAGCGGGCCGCACCATGTCGGCAAAGGGAAATATCAAGCCGCGGTTAACAGCCCGCAGCGGCACCGTGACGGTGCCCCGCGACGGTGCCCCGCGCGGCGGATCACCCGCAGTGCCAAAAAAAGGCGCGCCCGGGCGGGCGCGCGCTGTTCGGCAATGGGATTTTGGGCAGGATTAAACCAGATCGCCCCTCAGGGCGCTGTCGATCAGCGCCACGGTCTCCTTGACGCCGTAAAGCGCGATGAAACCGCCAAAGCGCGGCCCCTGGCTGGCCCCCAGCAGCACTTCGTAGATGGCGCTGAACCAGTCCCGCAGCGGCTCGAACCCATGCAGCTTGCCGATGGCAAAGACCACCGACTGCAGGAAGTCCTCATTGCCGAAATCGGCCTCAGGCAGGGCATCATCATTGCCCATCATCGCGTTCTTGTCGGCGATCGCCTGCAACGCCGCCGCGTCGGATTGCAACGCCTCGGCCAGCGCCTGAAGCGCCGCGCGTTCCTGATCGTTGGGCAGACGATAGGTCTTGGCCGGCTTCACGAAGTCATGGAAATAGCGCACCGCATGGCCCGCCGCCGCATCCAGCCCCGGATGGCTTTCCGGCGTCGCGTCCGGCGCGTATTTGTTGATGAAGCCCCAAAGGGTCTCCTTGTCCTCGGCATTCGACACGCTGGCGATGTTCAGCAGCATGGCAAAGGGCACCACCATGTCCGACTGCGGCACCTCGCCGCCATGGATATGCCAGACCGGGTTGTTCAGCTGCGCCTTGATGTCCTGCCCGTGATAGGCCCGCAGCTGCTGGTGGTATTCATCCACCGCCTTGGGGATCACGTCGAAATGCATGCGCTTGGCGGTCTTCGGCTTCAGATACATGAAATAGGCCAGGCTCTCGGTCGAGGCATAGGTCAGCCATTCGTCGATCGACACCCCGTTGCCGCTGGTCTTGGAGATCTTCTGGCCGTTCTCGTCGAGGAACAGCTCATAGGTGAAATGCTCCGGCGCCCGCCAGCCGAGGATCCGGCAGATCTTGTCATAGATCGGCGTGTTGGTGCTGTGATCCTTGCCATACATCTCGAAATCGACTTCCAGCGCCGCCCAGCGGGCGCCGAAATCGGGTTTCCATTGCAGCTTCACATTGCCGCCGGTGACCGGCAGGGTCCATTCCCTGCCCTCTTCGTCGTCGAAGGTGATGCTGTGGGTTTCGGGGTCGACCTTCTTCA
Source organism: Shimia sp. (assembly GCF_041624275.1). Taxonomy (GTDB): domain Bacteria; phylum Pseudomonadota; class Alphaproteobacteria; order Rhodobacterales; family Rhodobacteraceae; genus Shimia. Next base: position 3,701 of record NZ_JBFJVE010000121.1, on the reverse strand, counting down.
TCGGCACGTAAAGCACGCGGCCGGTTTCGGGGTGGATCGGCAGGAAGATCGAATAGGTCTGGCGGCGCTCCTCGCGCAGCGAGGCCAGCATCACCTCCATCACCTCGTCATATTTCTCGACGGCGCGTTTCAGCACCTCGTCGAAACGGCCCGAACCATAGAAATCATTGGCCGAGATGAACTCGTATTCGAAACCGAACGTATCGAGGAACCGGCGCAGCATGGCGTTGTTGTGATGTCCGAAACTCTCGTGGGTGCCGAAGGGGTCCGGCACCGCGGTCAGCGGTTTCTGCAGGTGCTCATGCAGGCTCTCGGCATTGGGCACATTGCCCGGCACCTTGCGCATGCCGTCAAGATCGTCGGAAAAACACACCAGCTTGGTCGGAATGTCCGAGATCACCTCGAAGGCGGTCTTGATCATCGTGGTGCGCGCCACCTCGCCGAAAGTGCCGATATGCGGCAGCCCCGACGGGCCATAGCCGGTCTCGAACAGCACATAGCCCTTTTCGGGCGGCTGCTTCTGATAGCGTTTGAGCACCCGGCGCGCTTCTTCAAAGGGCCAGGCTTTCGAAACGAGTGCAGCTTCGCGCAATTCAGACATGTCATTCTCCGACGGGCTTCGGGCGCTTCATTGCGCCCCGGTCCGGGGCTACCTATTGCCCATGGCCGCCCCAGTCAATATTCTGCACCGCAACAACGCTGTCACAAGGAATGATGCCCGTGTCCGAGGATATCCCCCACCCGCTGACCCCGCAGGACTGCCTCGTCGCCGTCATGGTCGCCATCTCGGCCTCCGACGAGAACATCCGCACCGCGGAACTGGTCAAGATCCAGTCGGCGGTGAACAACCTGCCGATCTTTGCCGAGTATGACATCGACCGGCTGGCCACGGTGTCGCAGGTGGTCTTCGACCTCTTCGAACAGGAAGACGGGCTGGCCGCCCTCTTCGGCCTGGTGCGCGAGAACATGCCCGAGCGGCTCAACGAAACCGCCTACGCGCTGGCCTGCGACGTCGCCGCCGCCGATGGCGCGCTGGCCGAGCCCGAACTGCGCCTGCTCGAGGAAATCCGCTACGAGCTCGACATCGACCGCCTGCATGCCGCCGGCATCGAGCGCGGCGCCCGGGCCCGCCACATGGTGTGACCGAAATGCTGTGACCGAAGTGGCGTGACCAAAGCGCCGGGCACCCATTCACATTTGCGTGCCCGGCTTTGACAAAACGCCAAGCTGTGTCAGTCTGACCTCCATTACCGCACAGGACAATTGGAAGACAGACAGACATGAAGCGCAGATTTCTTGCCGCGTCCCTCGCGGCGCTTTTCCTGATCGCCACCGGCAGCGCCCAGGCCACCAGCCCCCGCAGCGTCGAAGCCCGGATCGACAAATCGGCCCAGACCATGTCGGTCTATGTCGACGGCTGGCACAGGTACACCTGGCCGGTCTCCACCGCGCGGCGCGGCAAGATCACCCCCTCGGGGCGTTTCACCGCGCAATGGCTGTCCAAGAACCACAGGTCCAGCCGCTACGACAATGCCCCGATGCCCTATTCGATCTTCTACAGCGGCCATTACGCCGTGCATGGCACCAACCAGATCTCGCGGCTCGGGCGGCCGGCCTCGGCGGGCTGCGTCCGCCTGCATCCCGACAATGCCCGGATCCTGTTCGAGCTGACCCGCGCCGTCGGCAAGGACAACATGACCGTCATCGTCGGCGACTGACCCAGCAACGCTGCCCGCCGCAAGCGCGGCGGCTTTTTCTCTTGCCCGAAATATCCCGGGGGAGCGCCGGTTTTTCCGGTGGAAAAGCCGGTGTGGGGGCAGCGCCCCCTTCTGCCCCAAAGGCCTCCCCCGACGTCGCCGGTCAGGCCCCGTAAAGACCGTCCCATCGTTCGATCAGCCGCTGTTGCAGGGTCTTTGCCCTGCGGTTCCAGCGCCGCGCGCCCTTCGGGCGCTCGCGGTCCTGGGCGGCGATCCGCTCCCGCGCACCGGTATCTGCGGCCAGGATGGCAAAGGCCAGCAGGCTGCCGTCATGCACCTGCAGGTAGCCGGCCAGGCCGCTGACGAAATTCAGCGTCCCGGTCTTGGCCTGCACCTGCATGCCGGGGTTCTGCTTCACGTTGCCCTTCTCGTCGCGCAGCTTGATGTCCTTCAGGATCGGCCGCAGCTCGGTCTGGCCGGCCGAACGCGCCAGCGCGCCGGCCATCTCGGCGGCCCGCAGCCGCGATGCGTCGCCCAGCCCCGAGTGGTCGACCAGCGCCGCGTGGCGCATCGCCAGCCGCTCGGCAGCCCAGCGGTTCATTTCCCCGGCCGAGGCCCGCAGCGTCGATGCCGGCACGCCGCGCGCCGCCGTCGCCGCCATCCCGACAATTTCCGCCGTGACATTGGTCGAATATTTCAGCATCGCCTTCAGAATCTCGCGCAGCGGCGCGCTCTCGTGCCGCACCACCACCTGCCCGCCCGGCGCCGCGCGGCTGACCTGCGGCGCCTTCAGCACGATGCCATGGGCCCGCGCCATGGTCCGGAACACCTCGCCGGCATAGATCTCGGGCTGGCGCACCGGCAGCCAGCGCGCGCCGCCCTTGCCCAGCGCCCCGCTGGCCACGGTCCAGTGATCGACCCCGCCGCGATCCTCGTAGGTATAGACCGGCAAGTCGCGTTTCACGATCTTCATGCGCGCCATGGTGACCTCGGGCCGGTACCGGCTCGAGCGGGCATCCATGGTGACCCCCCAGCCGCCACCGGCGGCGCGTTTCCATTCGAAATGCACCCGGTTGTAATTCAGGCTCAGCCCCGAGATCGCCGGCGAATAGCCGACGTGATCGGGCTGCGCAGGGTCGATCGAGCGCACCTGGGCCAGCGCGCCGCCCCAGACCAGGAACCGCCCCCGGACCTCGCGGATGCCGCTTGCCTTCAGCTGCGCCGCCATCGCCGCCAGGGCATCGGTGTCCAGCGTCGGATCACCGCCTCCGGCCAGCACCAGATCGCCCTCGAGAATGCCGTTGGCAACCGTTCCGGCCGCCACCAGACGGGTGGCAAAGCGATGCGCGCCGCCGAGCATGTCGAGCGCATAGAGCGCGGTGATGGCCTTGGTCACGCTGGCCGGTGGCAACCCCTGTTCGGCGTGGTGCCCCTCGAGCAGCTGCCCGGTTCCGGCATCCATCACCGCAAAGGACAGATCGCCGCTCAGCCCGGCCTTTTCGATCAGCTCGCCGGCCCCGGGCGCCAGCCGCCGGCGCAGGCTCGCCGAGCGCAGCTGCGGGCGCAGCGAACTGGCCGGCGGATTGGCCCATGCCGGGCCGGACAATCCCGCCAGCAAACCGGTGATAAAAAAACGTCGAGAAATCACTTTAATCATCTCCCGAGATTAAACCCGCCCCTGCCGAACAGACAAGCGCCGCTTTGCCGGCTCGCGCTGGCGCCGAGAGGGCGCGCGCCCCGGGGCTAACCCTGCGGCCAGCGGCCCGTGGCCCGCAGCCGGGTCGAACTGATGTCGCGCATCGGCATGTTGGCAAAACACCAGGCCGGGGCGGCGCTGTGACCAAGAAGATGGCTGGCACGCGGGTGCAGCCGCGCGCCGCGAAACACCTGTGCGGCCTTGGCGGTACGCCCCTCGACCCGTTCTCCGGGCCGGGCCAGCACCCCGACCGGCATCCGGAACATGATCTCCTGCCAGTCCTTCCACTGGTGCAGCTGCGCCAGGTT
>NZ_JBFJVE010000120.1:0-9567 GCF_041624275.1 Shimia sp. | reverse complement strand
TGCAATCGCTGCGCGAGCTGCCCGACCCCGAGCAGTTGCAGGATGCCGGTGTGGCCCCGCCGCACCCGGCCCCCGGCCCGGCGACGGGCTGAGGGCGGCGCGCGGCCGGTTCAGTCGCAGGCGGCGGTGATGATGATCTCGACCTTGAGATCCGCGCGCGCCAGCCGCGCCTCGCCGCAGGCCCGGGCCGGGGCATGGCCGGCGGGCACCCAGCCGTCCCAGACCGCGTTCATCTCGGCGAAATCGGCCATGTCGGCCAGCCAGACGATGGCCTGCAGGATGCGCTCGGGCGACGAGCCCGCCTGCGCCAGCAGCGCCTCGATCCGCGACAGGCAATCCTCTGTCTGCTCGCTGACGCTGTCTCCGGCGCCGACCTGGCCGCAGAGATAGGCGACCCCGTTGTGTTTGACGATCTTCGACATTCTGGTGCCGGTTTCGATCCGTTCGATCATGCTCAATCCTCTTTTGGCAGTTCCAGCGCGGCGATCTCGCCCAGTGTCACCGGTTTCAGCGGTGGCCGGATCCGGTAATAGCCGGTCTCGTCCGGGCGGCGCCCATGTGCCTCGCTCAGTAGCTGGGTCACGGTCAGGCCGCAATAGCGCCCCTGACAGGGGCCCATGCCGGGGCGTCCGAAGGCCTTGGTCTGGTTGGGCCCGTCGCAGCCCATCTTGGCATAGCGGCGGATGTCGCCCGCCGTCACCTCTTCGCAGCGGCAGACGATGGTGTCATCCTCGGGCAGAAGCGCCGGGGCATGGGGCGGATAGGCGGCGTCGATGAAGGGGCGCGCGGCGCGCTCGCGGGCCATGGCGCGGCGCAGCGGTGCGGCGGCCTGGTCACGCCTTGCCGGCGACAGGGCGCCGAGATCATGGGCGATCTGCAAAGCGGCCATTTGCCCGGCCAGCGCCGCCACCCTGGCGCCGCCGATGCCGGCGCCGTCACCGGCAATGAACACCTCCGGGTCGCTGCTGCGCCCCCAATCGTCGAGCGTCGGGGCAAAACAGGATTGGGCGGCGTTCCAGCGGTGCACCAGCCCCATCGAGCGCGCGGTCTGGGTGTTGGGCACCACGCCGTGATGCAGCAACACGGTGTCGGCCTCGATGCGATGGCTTTTGCCACCGGCGGTGAAACGCAGCGCGCGGGCGCGGTCTTGGCCTTCGATGGCAAGGCCGGTGGCGCCGACATGGCGCGCGACCCCGGCCCGTTTCAGCGCCGCCAGCATCGCCATGCCCTTGGCCAGATAGCGCCAGCCGCGCAGCGCCGCCGGCAGGTGGCGCATGGCGCGCGCCAGATCGGCGCGGCTCTGGGTTTCGACCAGCGCCAGCGGAGGCGTGCCGGCGCGCAGCATCTGCGCCGCCACCAGATAAAGCAGCGGCCCGCTGCCGGCGAGCACGGCGCGCTGCGCCACGATGCCCGACTGTTTGAGCAGGATCTGCGCCGCGCCGGCGCTCATCACCCCGGGCAGGGTCCAGCCCGGCAGCGGCATCGGCCGCTCCAGCGCCCCGGTGGCGATCAGCAGGCGTCTGCCCTTGGCGACATGGGCCTTGTCGTCGATCGAATAGGCGACGCGCAGCGGGGTTTCGATCTGCCAGACCACGGCCCCCGCAACATGGGTGATCGCGGCATGGTCGAGCCGGCGGGTCAGCGCCAGCCCCTCGGTGTAGTCGCGGCCCAGAAGATCGCCGCGCAGCGGCGCCACCCGGTCGACATCGCGGTAGATCTGGCCGCCGGCCCGGCGCTGCTCGTCGAGCAGCAGCACCGAAAGCCCGGTCTCGGCCGCCTCGCGGGCGGCGGCCATGCCGGCGGGGCCGGCGCCGATGACGATCAGGTCATGCATCGGCCGGCCCTCGCGGGGTGTCGATCACCAGCCCGTCGCGGACCTCGGTCTGGCAGGCCTGCCGCGTGCAGCCGTCGATCAGCACCAGGCAGTCGTAACAGGCGCCCATCATGCAGAAGGGCCCGCGCGGCGCGCCGGACACGGGGGTGTCGCGAAACCGGCCGATGCCGGCCGCCAGCAGCGCCGCCGCAAGGTTCTGCCCCTCGGGCAGCTGCAGCGCCCGGCCGTCGAAGGTCACGCCGACGCGGCGGCCCCCGGGCGCGAGATCACGAAAAGCGGGCTTCATTGAAAACCTCCAGTTGCGGTGCGGTGTCGGTGCCTTCCAGCCAGTCGGGCAGGAAGCGGGCATGGGCGGCGGCCAGGGTGACGCCGGAATGGCAGGTCACCAGAAAGGCGCCGGGCATCTCGGGGCTTTGCTGGTAGATCGGCAGCCCGTCGGGGGTCAGGATGCGCAGCGCCGCCCAGCTGCGCAGCAGCCGCACCCGCGCCAGCGCCGGATAGGCCTCGATCGCCTGCCGCGCCAGCCCGCCGATGCCCGGCAGGCTCACCCCGTCGTCGAAACCGACCTCTTCGTTGGTGGCGCCGATCTGGATGCCGCCCTCGCTGACCTGCCGCGCGATCAGCGAGGGGCGGTTGATGAGCGGCGGCAGCTTCTCGGTGATCAGCACCTGTCCGCGCTGCGGGCGCACCGGGGCGCGAAAGCCCATTTTCGGCCCGAGACTGGCAGCGCCGAGCCCGGCCGAAAGCACGACTTTTTCCGCTGTGAGCGCCGTTGCGTCATCGCAGGTCAGCCGGAAGCCGTCGGATTTGGTCACATCGACCACGGTCTTGCCGGTCAGCACCCGCCCCCCGAGCCGGCGCACGTCGGCGGCCAGCGCCTGCAACAGCCGCAGCGGGTTGGCGTGGCCGTCCTGGTGATGCAGGATGGCGCCGACCACCCCGGGGCCGATGGCGGGCTCTTCCTGTTTCAGCGCGTTGCGGCCCAGCACCTCATAGGGGTAGTTGCCGCCGAGCCGGGTCTTGAGCGTCTCGTATTGCGCCACCGTTTGCGCAAGGCTTTCCTCGGAGAAATGGAAATCATAGCCGCCCTTCTGCTCGAGCCCGAGATCGGTTCCGCTGGCCTCGCCCAGTTCCTCGGCAAAGCCCTTCCAGGCGGCGGCAGACTGCTGCGACCACGCCGCATAACGCGGCTGTTTCATGCCCTTGGACTGGACCCAGATCAGCCCGAAATTGCCCCGGCTGGCGCGAAAGGCGCCGTCGTCGCCGTCGATCACCGTGACCCGGCGGCCACGCTGCAAAAGGCCCCAGGCGACGGAGAGGCCGACAATCCCCCCCCCAATGATCGCGTAATCCGTGTCCATGGTCTGTTCCGGCTGCTCTGGTCTGCTGTGATGGGGCGGCCGCTGGTGCCGCCCCGCTTTGCCTCGCTTACTTGGCGGCGGCGGCGACCTGGTCGAGAATCGCCTGACCCCATTCGACGCCGACATCCTCGAGCACGGCGGGCCAGATCTTGCTGCGGCCCATCTCGGCCATCGCCGCCAGCTCGGCCTCGGTCAGCTTGGCGACCTTGGTGCCCAGCTCGTCGGCAAGACGCTGCTCGTTGCGCGCCTGATCGGCCTCGGCCACCTGCCAGCGGGTCGCTTCAAAGGCCTCGGCCCCGGCGATCAGCGCCGCGCGGTCGGCCTCGCTCAGCGCCGCCAGCGACTCGTTGGAGATGATCATGTACCAGACCTCGAAGTGGGTATTGGCCGGGATATAGGTCTTGGTCACGTCGCGGAACGAGGCGTAATAGCCCTCGGCGCCCGAGCCGATGACCCCGTCGACCACGCCGGTCTGCACCGCGGTGAAGGCCTCGGAGAAGGGAATCGGCGAGGGGATGTACCCAAGCGCTTCGCCGGTGAGCTGGAAGCTCTTGATGCCGGGCACCCGGACCTTGATGCCATTGGGTTCGACCGAGCCGGGATTGGGGTTGTCGACATTCAGCGCGATGCCGCCGAAATAGACCGGATAGGCGGCCAGCATGGTGATGTCCTGCTTGGCATAGAGCCCGGCCATGGTGTCACGGACCACGCCGCCCGGCCCGTAGATGGCGCGGGCCTGATCCCAGTTGCCGGCCAGATAGGGGAAGGACGAGATCTGCATCCGGCGGTCGGCGGCGGTGGCGGCCGGCTGGGTCGCCATGTCGATGGCACCGACGCTGATGCGTTCCTGCACGGTGGTGTAGTCGCCAAGCGCCGAGGCGGCAAAGATCTTGACCTCGAGATTGCCGCCGGTGGCCTCGGAGAGATTGGCGGCAAAGGCCTTCAGTTCAAGGTCGATGGTGGTGTCCTGTGGCCGCACGTGGCTCATTTTCAGGGTCTCGGCGATGGCCGGCGAGATCGAGACCAGCGCGGCGAGCGCGGTGGCAAGCAGTTGGCGTTTCATGGGTTGTCCTCCAGTTGAGATTGGCTGTGTTGGGTAGGATGCCGGGTCAGTAGCCAAACAGACGCGGCAGGAAGAGCGACAGGTCGGGCCAGAATGAGGTCAGGAAGACCACGGGCAGATAGCCTGTCAGGATCAGGAACATCGCCGGCGGGATCACCTTGGTGACCTTCACCTTGCCGATCCGCGCCCCGAGATAGAGGATCGAGGCATAGGGCGGCGTCACCCCGCCCATGGCGGTGTTGACGCCCATGATGGCGGCGAACTGCACCGGGCTGACCCCGATCGCGTTCATCAGCGGCAGCAGGAGCGGCGCGATCAGGATGATGGCGGTCACGTCATTGACCACCATGCCGACCAGGAACAGCATGATATTGATGAAGATCAGCAGCAGCACCTTGTTCTCGGTGATCGCAAAGATGCCCGAGACGATCTGCTGCGGGATGCTCTCATAGACGAACATCTGGCTGAGGATCATCGAGAACAGGATCATCATCATGATCGCGCCGACCGCTGTCGCAGCTTCCTTGCCCGCGGCGAGGAAGTTCTCGAGCCGCAGCCCCTTGTAGATCAGGAAGCCCACCGGCACGGCATAGATCACCGCCACGGCGGCGGCCTCGGTCGGGGTCATGACGCCGCCATAGATGCCGCCAAGGATGATGACCGGCATCAACAGCGCCGGAAAGGCATGGATGCCGCGTTTGGTCACTTCCGAGGTCAGCTCGCTGAACGTCGGTTTGTCGTCGAGCACCAGGTTGAACTTGCGGCTCATCCACAGGTTCATCACCGAGAATGAGGTCATGATGAACAGCCCCGGCCCCAGGGTCGCCAGAAAACAGGCAAGGATCGAGGTGTCGGTGACCCAGCCATAGACGATCATCGTCACCGAAGGCGGGATCAGCAGCCCGAGGATCGAGGAATTGGCGATCAGCGCGGTGGCATATTCACGCGGATAGCCGCGTTTCTCCATTTCCGGGATCAAGAGCGGGCCGATGGCGGCGATGCCGGTCAGACCCGAGCCCGAGATGGCGCCGATGATGGCGCAGCTTACCGCCGCCACGACGCCGAGCCCGCCCCGCACATGGCCGATAAAGGCATTGACGAAGCGCAGCAGCGAGGCGGCGATGCCGCTTTCGGACATGATGGTGCCGGCCAGCACAAAGAGCGGGATCGCCAGCAGGACCGGGTTGCCGAGCTGCTGGAACCCCCAGAGCATCATGCCCTTCATGGTGACGTCGCCGATGAAATACATCACCATCAGCGCGGCGCCGAAACAATAGGGCAGCGGCACCCCGAGGGTCAGCGTGATCACCAACAGGGCAATGGCGATGAGGGCGATCTCGATCATGCCGAGGCTCCTTTTGCGAGGCTGCGGACATGGGCAATGAGATGCCAGGCGGTATAGAGCATCATCAGCCCCAGACCGATCAGCAGCGCGACGTCCGAATAGAAGGTGGGAATGTAGAGCGTCGGGCTCTCGCGCCAGGTGCGCCAGGCGTATTCGGTATAGTTCCAGGCCCAGGACAGCAGCCACAGGCCGACCACGAGGCTGATGATCTCGCCGATGATCGCCAGCCGCACATGGCCGCGCTCGGTCTTGATGAAGATCTCGAGCACATTGGCGCGGATATGGGTGTTCTCGCGCGAGGCGTTGACCGAGCCCAGGATATAAAGCCACAGCGTCGGATAGAGCATGGTCTCTTCCAGCCCCATCACCGGCACCTGAAGCACATAGCGGGTGATGACCTGGATGAACTGACCCAGCGCCACGACACAGATCAGCGTGGTCAGGATGTATTTCGAAAAGCGGTCCATGGTCCTCCCTCACCGGCTCACCGGCATGCGGTTGTTCGGGACAGCTTGACTCCGGGGCAGCCATAAAGGCAAATTCGAAATTACGTTGACGCGATAAACTGAATTTATGGGCTAATGAATCTCACCATCCGCCAGCTGGCCACTTTCGTCGAGATCATGCACACCGGGTCGTTTTCCGAGGCGGCGCGCAACCTCGGCCGCACCCAGCCCGCCGTCAGCGCCATGATCCAGACCCTCGAGGCCGAGCTGGGCTTTGCGCTGTTCCTGCGCGAGCCGGGCAGTTTCCGGCCCACCCCCGAGGCGCGGTTCTTCCTTGAAGAGGCCGAGGACATCCTCGACCGGCTCGAACGCACCAAGCGCACCATTTCCGGCGTCGCCCGCAGGGAACATGGCGAGTTGCGGATCGCCTGCCACCCGGCGGCCTCGGGGTTCTTCGTGCCCGAGGTGCTGACCGGGATGCTGAAGGACCGGCCCGAGGTCTCGGTGACGCTGAAGATGCGCTCTTCGCCGGTGATCGAGGACCTGATCGCCTCGCGCCAGTTCGACATCGGCTTCGCCGAGACGCCGGTGCCGCGCAATTCGATCGACCAGACCGATTTCGACCTCGGCTGTGTCTGTGCCGTGCATCGCGACGACAGCCTGGCGCGGCTGAGCCGGGTGTCGCCGGCCGATATCGGCAACCGCGCCTTCTGCGGCCTCTTCGACGATCACACGATCACCCGGCAGACCCGGGCCGCCTTTGAACGGGCCGGCATCGCCTTTCGCCGCCGGTTCGAGTTGCAGACCTTCCTGCCCGGGCTGCGCTATGTCGATGCCGGGCTCGGGGTGATGATCTGCGACAAGATCACCGCCTCGTCGCACATGCAGATCTTTGCCGGCCGGGGCAACATCGTCTTCCGCCCCTTCGAGCCGCGCATCTCGAGCAGCGTGTCGATCCTGACCCCGGCGCAGCGGCCGAAATCGCTGCTGGCCGACGAGTTCACCGCGCTTCTGTCGGCGCGCATCCGTGCCATTGGCGAGGATCCGGCCTTTCGGTCGGCCTAACGGTCGGCGAGGCGCCGCAGATAGATGTTCTGGGCGATCTCGGCGGCCTCGGCATTTTCACGCCGCGCCTCGTCAAGCTGGTGCCGCTCGCGCGCCAGGTCCAGCACCGCCTCGTTGCGCTTGGCTTCGACGAAGGCCAGCCGCAACTCGTCCTCGATCGACCGCGCCGTTTCGTCGAGCTTGTCCAGCCGCGCCCCGAGCAGCCCCCGGCGTCTTTCGATGGCGCCGAGGAAACCGGACAGATAGGGCAGGGTCTCGGGGGTGGCGCATTGCGACTCGTCCACCGCGCGCTGCCTCAGGCTGTTGATCTCGGCGGTGATCTTCTCCTGTTCGGTGCGGATATCGCGCAGCCGCACGCCGATGCCGTCGATCTCCTGCTCCTTGACCCGGTGCAGCAGTTCCAGAGCGGCTATGCGGCGGTTCGGCATCGGACTGTCATGCGGCCTCGGTCAGATCCTGACGCGCCTCTTCCATCTCGTAGAACGAAGGTTGCAGCACGGTGGGAATGTTGCCGCGGCCGATCTCGACGCAGATGGTCGGCGAATGATCGTGCAGGATGGCGACGAAGATGTCGCGGATCACGGTATAGAAGATGCCGTCCTGCTCTTCGATCGCGGTCAGCCGGTCCGAGAGCGGCGCCACGAAGAGATAGGCCAGAAAGACCCCGAGAAAGGTACCGACCAGCGCGCCGCCGATCATGCCGCCGAGCACGGCGGGCGGCTTGTCGATCGAGCCCATGGTCTTGATGACGCCGAGAACAGCGGCGACGATGCCGATGGCCGGCAGCGCGTCGGCGACCTTGGTCAGGCTGTGCGGCGCCACCAGCGCCTCGTGATGGTGTTTCTTAAGCTTCTTGTTGATCACGTCCTCGGCCTGGAACGGATCGTCGAACTGCAACGCCAGCATGCGGAAACTGTCGGTGATGAGGTCGATCGCGAAATGGTCGTTCTGGATCTTCGGAAACTGCGAGAAGACGGCGCTTTCCTTGGGGTTCTCGATATGCTCGTCCAGCGCCAGCATGCCCTTCTGCTGGTACATCTTGGCCAGCGAGAACATCAGGTTCAACAGGTCGATATAATCCCGCGCCTGCCATTTCGGCCCCTTGAAGGTCTTGACCAGAGCCTTGCCGGTGGCCTTGATGTTGCCGAAGGAATTGGCCGCGACGAAGGCGCCGAGCGCGGCGCCGCCGATCATCATGCCCTCGAAGGGCAGCGCATGGGTGATGACCCCCATCTCGCCGCCCGACAGCAGGTAACCCCCAAAAACCAGCCCGACGACAAGAATAAATCCCAGGATGATGTTCATCTATTTTTGGCTCCCACAGGTACGCATAGGCCTCTTGCCCCATATTTATACCGATTTCCAAGAATTTCACAATAATATTGCAAGTACAAAAATCCCAACAAGGTTCTTGGACAAGAATTAATCTTGTGGTAACCATTGAGGTGCAAAGAAAGTGGATTTCCGGCCCCGAAATGTCAGATCGCGAAAAAAGCCTGGTCGTGCTCGTCGAGCCCCGCGAAATGCAGCTTACCCTCGAGGGTTGGCCCGGCGACATGTGGCTGGCGCTGTGCCTCTTGTCGAGCGGCGAATGCCGCCTGATGCCCTTTCACGACAACGAACAGCTGCGCATCGTGCCGCGCCTGAGCCGGCATCTGGATCTGGCGGCCGAGGATGTCTGCGTCGTGCCCGCCATCGAAGGCTATGCCACGCAGCCGCTGCATTATTCCGACCAGCGCCGCCTGATGCGGCTGGTGGCCGATCAACCCGGCCTGTCGGACGAGGCGGCGGATTACTCGGTCAACTACCGCTATGCGCTGGACGAAGGGCTGGCGCCCGAACGCCTGCTGGGGCTGGGCGACGACACACCCGCCGAGCCCGAGCCGGAAGAGGTCGAGGCGCCGGAACCTCCGGTGGCCAAGCCGACGCTGCGCACCGCGCTGCCCAGCTTTCTGCGGCGGCCGCGTGACCAGGCGCTGGGGGTCAGCCCGTTGCCCGGACCCGAGTTTCGCTCGGCGCGCCAGATCGGTGCCGAAGAGGCGGGGGCCGAAACCTTTCACCTTGCCGCCGAGCGCGACGGCTGGATCGAGATCGTCAAGGCCGGCAGCGAGGGCTCCGAGCTGACGCTGACCGACCCCGAGCGGATCTTTCTGCGTCAGGACGGCGGTGCCATTGCCCTGATGCGCGAACAGAGCAGCCTGCGCTTTCAGGTGCCGCCGACCCGGTTGCGGATCAGCGCCTCGGTGTTGCCGGCGCGCATGCGGCGCCTCTTGGGGGCCCATGTCGGCCCGGTCGAGGTCCACAAGACCGGCGATTTCATCTATCTCCATCTCGACGCGCCCCGCGCCGAGGTCGCAGCGCCGCCGGCACTCGAAACGCCGGCCGAGCCTGCCGCCGCCACCGTTGCCGGTGCCGTGCCCGCAACGGCCCCGGCGCCCGCCGCGCCGCCGGCC
>NZ_JBFJVE010000119.1:0-9836 GCF_041624275.1 Shimia sp. | reverse complement strand
GGGCGGGCCCGCGCCACCAAGGCGCAGCGCGACGAAAAACGCTGGGAAGAACTGCGCGCCGACCCCGCCTTCGAAGGTGCGGCGGCGCTGTATGACGGGCTGCGCGAGATCGAGACCGTGTTGACCGGAGACCAGATCGTGGAGATCGACCGCCGGATCGGCGGCCCGCAGGGGGTGGCGTCATGAGCGGCGAAGAATTCGTACCCCTGTCGCTGACGCCGCTGTTGATCGGGGTCTTCGCCGCCGTCGCCTGTGCGCTGCCGGGCAATTTTCTGCTGCTGCGGCGACAGGCGCTGATCGGCGACGCGATCTCGCATGTGGTGTTGCCGGGCATCGTCGTCGCCTTTCTGGTCACCGGCGCGGTGTCGACATGGCCGATGATGATCGGAGCGGCGCTGGCGGCGGTGGTCGCGGTGGTGCTGATCGAGGCGATCCGCCGGCTTGGCCGCATCGAGCCCGGCGCCGCCATGGGGGTGACCTTTACCTCGATGTTCGCCGGCGGGGTGCTGCTGCTCGAGCAGTCCGACACCTCTTCGGTGCATCTCGACGTCGAGCACGCGCTTTACGGCAATCTGGAAAGCCTGATCTGGCTTGATGCCGAGGGCTGGCACAGCCTTCTGGACCCGGTGGCGCTGGCCGGGCTGCCGCACGAGCTGATCCGGATGGCGGCGACGCTGCTGGTGGTGGCGCTGTTCATCTTCCTGTTCTGGCGGCCGCTGAAACTGTCGACCTTCGACGAGGGCTTTGCCCGCACCCTTGGCATGCAGACGGGGCGGCTGGGGATGGCGCTGGTGGTGGTCGCCGCGGTGGCGGCGGTGGCGGCCTTCGACGCGGTCGGCTCGATCATCGTCATCGCCATGTTCATCTGCCCGCCGGCGGCGGCGCGGCTGATGACCAACCGGCTGGAAAGGCAGATCGCCTGGAGCGTGGCCTTTGCCGTGGTCTCGGCGCTGCTGGGCTATGTGCTTGCCGGGTTCGGGCCGCTGTGGCTGGGGGCGCAGAACGCGGTCAGCGCCGCCGGCATGATCGCCACCGTCTCGGGCCTGCTGCTGGCGCTGGCGGCGTTGTTCGGACCCTGTCGCAAACGCAGCGGCGCCCCGGCGGCCTGACGCGGAACGCCCGCAACCGGGTGGCCCCGGAAAAGTTTTTGCCGCCAATGGCGCGAAATGGCCGGAAATCATTTGGCTCGGGCGCAGGCTTGGCTATTCTGGGCCCATCTTTTCATCCGAGAGTGACTTATGAAGAAAATCGTGATTTCCCTGCTGGCCCCGCTGGCGCTCGCGGCCTGTTGGGCGCAGCCCGTTCAACCCACCGCCGAATTGCAGGCGCTTCAGGACCGGTGCAGTGCCGGCGACATGACCGCCTGTTCCGATCTGGCGCATCAGGTCAAGGCGCAGTAGCGCCCGCCTCCGGCGGCGATGGTTGCCTTGCCGCAAGGGTCTTTGGTCATCTGGGCGCGGCGTTGAGCACCAGCGCCGCGATCTGCATGGCCGAGTGCACGCCAAGCTTGCCATAGGCCCGCTTGCGCAGGGTGCGCACCGAATTGTCCGAAATCCCGAGCGCGGCGGCGGTGCCGCTGACGCCGACCCCGTTTATCAGCAGGTCGCAGACCTGCGCCTCGCGGGGTGAAAGCCTGCCGAAAACGCCGGCGTCGCGCGCTTTCAGCGCCGTGACGCGGGCGTCGAGCGCATAGTGGATCGCCTCGGAGCCGATGATGCGGTGGCGCAGGCCGATCAGCTCGTGCACCAAGGGCAGGGTCCGGGTCAGGCAGGCGATGTCGGTCTCGGTGAACCAGCCCGCCTTGCGACCGCGCAGGTAAAAGCTCTGGTAACCGGCGTTTTCGCCGCGCGACGCCACGGTGACGCGTTCGATCACCCCGTCGCGCTGGTAGATCGGTGCCAGAGGATCGTCCGGCGCCGGGCGCCAGCGTTCGATGGCGAGCCGTCCCGAGGGCGCGGCGCGGATGCGGCGGATGATGTCCTGCTTCACCCCCTCATGCGCCAGGATCTTGCGGGCGTTGACGTTGAACCAATAGCCGCTCATCTCTCCGGCCCAGAGCGACAGAACCGGTTCGGGCCGTGCCATGTCGGGCACCAGAAAGGCGCCGATATTGGCCACCTGTGCCGCATTGCGCACATGCGCCAGCAGTTGCTCGCCGAAATCGGCATCGCCGATGGCCGCCATCAAGGTGCTGGCCGGATCGCGGGGCAGGGGGCGCGAGGGGAATTTGTCACTCATTAGGGTGACAGAGTGGCGACCGGGGGCTGGGTTAGTCAAGAAGGAACAGTCCCGCCAGGAATGAGCCCGCAGATGTCCCGCATTTTTTCGACCAAGAACCGGCCCGTGCACCTCGGACCCTATCCGCTTGAGCGGCTGCGGCGCGGGGCGATGCCGGATCTGACGGCGGTGCCCGCTTTCCGCCCCCTGAGCTTTCATCGCCCCGAGCACCCGGAAAGCATTGTCAACGCGATGGGCGAGTTTCAGGCGATGATGGATGCGATCCGCGATGGCTTCGTGAACCGGGCGCGGGCCGAGATTCCTGCGGATTTGCAGGAGCGGGCGGATCACCTCAAGGCTTTCGGCTATTTCAATGATGCCTCGATGGTGACGACCGGGGCCCTGCCGCAAGAGGCGCTGTTGGCAGAGCCGCTGCGCAACCCCGATATCGACCGTCTGGCCGATGCGCTGAAGACCCGGCAGACCAAGACGCTGGCCTCGGGGATCGACCTGATCATGGCGGACCTGAAAGAGAGCATGCAGGCGCCGCCCACGACGATCGACGGCCACCGCCACGCCATCGTGTTCCTGTACGAGCATCACCGCGATCCCGATCCGCACGAGTCGGGCAGCGACTGGATTCTGGACGCGCAGGACCACCGGGCCTGTCTGCGGGCGACGGAAACGGCGGTGGTGATCGCCAATTACATCCGGCTGTTGGGCTTTGACGCGCGGGCGCATACGGCGACCTCGGGCGATGTCGATCTGGGGCGGTTGGCGGTGGCCTCGGGCATGGCCAGCTGTGAAGATGGAAAGCTGATCGCGCCCTGGCTGGGCACCGGATTTGGCGTGGCGGCGGTCACCACGGAAATGCCCATCGCCCATGACGCGCCGCTGCGGCCGATGGCAGAGCAGCCGCGGTCGGTTCTGAACGGGCTGCGCTGGAAACTGGGCATGGGGCAGGCCAAATCGGCGGCCACGCGCGACCCCTTTGCCCGGCGGCGCTATGTCGACGGGGCGCAGCCTTTCGAGCGGCTGAAGCGCGTCGACACCCCGACCACCTATATTGACGAGGCCAACGTGGCGCGGGTGCCCAAGCGGGCCGACATGTTCGCCCGCGCCCTTTTCGGCGATATGGGCAAGGCGCTGCAAGAGGGCGCCAAGGGCGGGCATTATGTCCGCAAATCGGCGCCAAGCGCGGCGCAGCGCCGGGCCCTTGGCGCCTTTGTGCTGTTGCAGGACGGCGAGAGCGCAGAGGCCCGAAAGCCGACCGATGCGGCGCGCAATGCCGCCAATGTGAAAGCGGCGAGCTATTTTCTCGGCATCGACGCGGCGGGCATCAGCCGCTGCCCCGACTGGGCCTGGTACAGTCATGACGCTGCCGGAGAAGAGATCGTGCCGAGGCATGATCAGGCCATCAGCATGATCGTCGATCAGGGCTATGAGACCATGGAGGGCGCCTCGGGCGACGACTGGATCAGCGTCGCCCAATCGATGCGCGCCTATCTGCGGTTCTCCCTGCTGGGCGGGGTGATCGCGCAGCAGATCCGCAACCTCGGCTACAGGGCCAAGGCGCATACGGTGATGGATGGCGAGGTGCTGCAACCGCCCCTGCTGCTGCTCGCGGGCATGGGCGAGGTCAGCCGTATCGGCGAGGTCATTCTGAACCCCTATCTGGGGCCGCGTCTGAAATCCGGCGTGGTGACGACGGATATGCCGATGTCGCATGACAGGCCGGTGGATTTCGGCCTGCAAAATTTCTGCGAGAGTTGCAACAAATGCGCCCGCGAATGTCCCTCGGGCGCGATCACCGCCGGGCCCAAGCTGATGTTCAACGGCTATGAGATCTGGAAATCGGACAGCCAGAAATGCGCCACCTACCGCATCACCACGCCGGGCGGGGCGATGTGCGGGCGCTGCATGAAGACCTGCCCATGGAACCTCGAGGGGCTGTTTGCCGAAGCGCCGTTCCGCTGGGCCGCCTCGCATATTCCGGCGGCGGCGCCGGTGTTGGCCAAGCTCGATGATATGGCCGGCAATGGCGGGCTGAACGACACCAAGAAATGGTGGTGGGATATCGAGCTGGAGGAAGACGGCGGCTACCGGCCCTCGAAACACCCGCTGAATCGGCGTGGCCTGCAAAGGGATCTGGACCTGAAATACGGGGACCAGACATTGGCGGTCTATCCGGCCCCATTGGCGCCGCATCCCTGGCCCTATCCGTTTCCGATGGATCGCGAGGCCGGGATTGCGGCCTATCAGGCGATGATCGGCGCCGAGGAATACAAGGCGCGGCTCGCGGCGGGCGATACGGCGATGATCCATCGCTATCGGGTGCCGGCCGCCGAAGACGCGCCGGTGATCCGGGTCGAGGTCAGCGCGGCGCAGAAAATGACGCCGGATGTCACCAAGTATGAATTCACCACGATGGACGGCAGTAATTTGCCCGAATGGACCGCCGGGGCGCATCTCGATGTGTTGGTGGCGCCGGAGTTCCTGCGGCAATATTCGATGTCGGGGGACCCTGCCGATCGCTCGAAATACCAGATCGGCGTGCTGCGCGAGGATCAGGGGCGGGGCGGGTCATTGCTGATGCACCGGATTTTTGATGAGGGGCGCAAGGTCTTCATCTCCAAGCCGATCAATCATTTCGCATTGGATGAAACGGCGACCAAGACCTTTCTCATGGGCGGCGGCATCGGCATCACGCCGATGATCGCCTTTGCCCATCGGCTGCATGCTCTGGGTCGGGATTTCGAACTGCACTATTCGGCCAGCCGCAAGGATGCGGCAGGCTATCTCGAGGATCTGGCAGCGGTGCCCTGGGCAAATCAGGTGCATCTGCATTTCTCGGACAAGGGCAGCCGGGCTGATCTGGATGAAGTTTTGTCTGGTTATCAGGAGGGCTGGCATGTCTATACCTGTGGCCCGGATCGGTTCATGGACGGGGTGATCGCGGCGGCAGAGCGGCAAGGGTTTCCCGATGAGGCGCGGCATCTGGAGTATTTCTCGGTGCCCGAGCAGCCTGACTATGAGAACCACGCCTTCAGGGTCAAACTGGCCGGGTCCGGTCGCGAGTTGGAGGTGCCCGAGGATCGTGACCTTTCGGACGTGCTGATCGAGAACGGTATTCATGTGGATGTGAAATGCAGCGACGGCATCTGCGGCGTCTGCAAATGCGGGGTTCTGTCGGGCGAGGTCGAGCATCGCGATTTCGTGCTGTCAAAGAAGCAGCGTGAAACCGCGATCATCACCTGCCAGAGCCGGGCAGCCGAACCGGACGGGGTGATCGTACTGGATATTTAGTCCAGGTAGACGCGCGCCCCTCGCCTGACTAGGCTGATGCAGGTGAGCGAGAGGAGTGCCCCCATGCATATGAGCGACCAGCGTGAAATCGCGGCCCCGGTGGAAGAGGTCTGGGCCGCCCTGCTGAGTGCCCGCGTGCTCGAGGCCTGCGTGCCCGGCGCCCAGGAGGTGAGCGGTAGCGTCGAGGAAGGCTTCGATGCGGTGGTGGTCCAGAAGGTGGGGCCGGTCAAGGCCACCTTCAAAGGCCATGTCATCCTGTCGGATCTGGTCGAGCACCAAAGCCTGCGGCTGTCCGGCGAAGGCAAGGGCGGTGCCGCCGGTTTTGCCAAGGGCGGCGCCGATGTGAAGCTCAGCGCCAGCGGAACCGGGGGGACGCTGCTGGAATACGAGGTCGACGCCAAGGTCGGCGGCAAGCTGGCCCAGTTGGGCAACCGCCTGATCGACGGGTTCGCCAAGAAGATGGCCGACCAGTTCTTCGGCAATCTCCAGACCGCGCTTGAGCCCGAACCCGAACCGCAAGTGCAGGCCGAAGAGGCCGCGCCTGCCGAAGAGGGCGCAAAGCCCAAGGGCTGGCTGAAGAAACTGACCGGCGGGCAGTAGCGCCCGCGTGCCGGCGGGTGCGGGTGGCGCGGCCTTTGAACAGGGTTTTTTCGCCACTGCCCGTCTTTCCTGTGGTCGCCGCCTTGTCTGGAGGGGTGCGGGCTTTTAAATGGCACTGCATGAAACGCTGGATCCCCTTTGTCAAAACGCCGCCCACGGTTGCCGTCCTGCGCCTTTCGGGGGCCATCGGAACCGGCAGTCGCGGCGCGCTGACCGACCGCGCCCTGGCGCCGCTGATCGAAAAAGCCTTCCGACGCGGCAAGCCGGCGGCGGTTGCGCTCGAGATCAATTCCCCCGGTGGCAGCCCGGTGCAGTCTTCGCTGATCGGCGCCCGCATCCGCCGGCTGGCCGAGGAAAAGAACCTGCCGGTCATCGCCTTTGTCGAGGATGTGGCGGCCTCGGGCGGCTATTGGCTGGCTGCCAGCGCCGATGAAATCATCGCCGATGAAAGCTCGGTGATCGGTTCGATCGGGGTGATCTCGGCCAGTTTCGGCGCCCATGTGTTTCTCGACCGGCACGGGCTCGAGCGGCGGGTGCACACTGCCGGAGAATCGAAATCCATGCTCGACCCGTTCCGCGCCGAAAAGCCCGAGGATGTCGAACGGCTGAAGGGCATGCTGGAGCAGATCCACGAAAACTTCATCGGCCATGTCAAACAGCGGCGCGGGTCGCGGCTGGGCGATGCCCCGGAGCTGTTTACCGGCGAGGTCTGGATCGGCCGCCGGGCGCAGGACCTTGGCCTTATCGACGGTATCGGACACATGATGCCGGTGCTGAAGGAACGCTATGGCAAGGACGTGCGGCTGCGCCGCTACGAGGCGCGCCGCCCGATCTGGCGGAGATTTGGCGCAACCCTTGCGGCCGACGCCCTGGCCGCAATCGAGGAGCGTGCCGAGTTCGCACGTTTTGGTCTCTGAGGTGATATTCAAGATCGTCGCTCTGTTCCTGGTCGTCATGGCGGTGCTTGCCATGTTCGGACAGCTCACGTATCCGGGGCAGAAGCGTCTGAAATCGGCCAAATGCGCGAAATGCGGGCGGTTTCGGATCGGCAAGGGGCCCTGTCCCTGTACTCGAGGGAAAGGATGACCATGGTCTGGCTTCTGGCGGGTCTGGGACTGCTCCTGCTGCTGCTCGCGGGGGATGCGCTGGTGCGCGGCGCGGTGAACCTGGCCCTGCGCCTCGGGATCCCGGCCCTGATCGTCAGCCTGACGATCGTTGCCTTCGGCACCTCGGCGCCCGAACTGCTGATTTCGGTTCAGGCGGTGCTGAAGGGGGTGCCGGGAATTGCCATCGGCAATGTCGTCGGTTCGAACACCGCCAACATCCTGCTGGTTCTCGGGTTTCCGGCGATCCTGTCGGTGCTGCACACCTCGGGCTGCAATTCACGCAAGTCCTACCGCCAGATGATCGCCGCCTCGCTGGTCTTCATCGCGCTGGCCTTCCGGGGCAAGTTCGACCTTCTGAGCGGCGTCGTGCTGTTGTCGATGCTGGCTTATTTTCTGCTTCACGCGGTGCAGGATGCGCGGCTGCACCGCCGTTCCTGCTGCAATGGTGATCTGCTGGAGGACGAGCCGGAAGGCGCCGACCCCGACATGCCCTGGTGGAAGATCATGCTCTATCTGGTGCTCGGGCTGATCGGCCTGCCCCTGGGCGCCGACCTGCTGATCGACAGCGCCGAGACCCTGGCGCGGCAGTTCGGGGTCAGCGAATCCGTGATCGGCCTGACCCTTGTGGCGCTGGGCACCTCGCTGCCGGAACTGGCGACGACGACGATGGCCGCGCTGCGCCGTCAGGCCGACGTCGCCATGGGCAACGTCATCGGGTCGAACATGTTCAATCTGCTGGCGATCATCGGCATCGCATCGCTGGTCGGTCCCTTGCCGGTTGATCCTGAGTTCCTGCGTTTCGATCTGTGGGTGATGCTGGGGGCCTCGGCGCTGCTGGTGCCCTTCGTCTATTTTCGCAGGGACATCAACCGGATCTGGGGGCTGTCGCTGACCGTTCTCTATGTCACCTACATCCTCTGCGTTCTCACTTTCTGAAAGGGAGCCGGGCCCGTTTCGGGCCCGTTGCGCGCCGGATCAAGGGACCTCCGGCCCAAGTTTTGCACCCTTCACGGTCGTGTTACATTCCTGTTATTTTTTTCTCAATGTTATCAGGCATTTGTCCAGAGTGCATTTTTTAACTTAATGATTTCAAGGCCTTAATAATATGCCTATTTTTTATGCAAGTTGGGGAAATGGCCCTAAAACAACAAGGAATCTTTCCTGCCGCCAAGATATCTCCAGACTTATCCACAGGAAACGGGGACATGTTTTCTCTTGCCTATGCATGGTGAAGATTGCAGCGGAAGGCAAAGAATCATAACTCATTAAGCGATGGAACAAAGACCGACAGCGACAGACAGCACGCCGACCGGCGCCGGGGTGATCCAAGAGTATCTCAGAACGCTCGACGGGTCGCCGGGGGTCTATCGTATGCTCGATGCACAGGCGCGGGTGCTGTATGTCGGCAAGGCGCGGAACCTGAAGGCCCGAGTGTCGAGCTACGCGAGGCCGACCGGCCATTCGGGGCGCATTGCGCGGATGATCTCGGAAACCGCGTCGATGATGTTCCTGACGACCAAGACCGAAACCGAGGCGCTGCTGCTCGAGCAGAACCTCATCAAGCAGCTCAAACCCAAGTACAACGTGCTGCTGCGCGATGATAAGAGCTTTCCCAATATCCTTGTCAGCCGCGTCCATGAGTTCGCCCAGATCAAGAAGCACCGCGGAGCGAAAAAGGAAAAGGGCAGCTATTACGGGCCCTTTGCCAGTGCCGGGGCGGTCAACCGGACGCTGAGTCATCTTCAAAAAGTATTCCTGCTCAGAAACTGCTCGGATGCGCAGTTCGAAAGCCGCAGCAGGGCCTGTCTTCTCTATCAGATCAAGCGTTGTTCAGGGCCCTGCGTCGGCAAGATTTCCCGCGCCGAATACGCCGAGAGCGTCCGCGACGCCGAACGCTTTCTGTCCGGGCGTTCGACCCAGATCCAGGAGACCCTGGCCAAGCAGATGCAGGCGGCTTCCGAGGCGATGGAGTTCGAACAGGCGGCGGCGCTGCGCGACCGGATCCGGGCGCTGACCCAGGTGCAGACGGCGCAGGGCATCAACCCGCGCGGTGTCGCCGAGGCGGATGTGATCGCGCTGTATCTCGAAAACGGCCAGGCCTG
Source organism: Shimia sp. (assembly GCF_041624275.1). Taxonomy (GTDB): domain Bacteria; phylum Pseudomonadota; class Alphaproteobacteria; order Rhodobacterales; family Rhodobacteraceae; genus Shimia. The sequence goes on along the minus strand of NZ_JBFJVE010000119.1, from coordinate 505 downwards.
TGTGCAGGTGTTCTTCATCCGCGCCAACCAGAACTGGGGCAACCGCGACTACTATCCGCGCGTCGGGGCCGACATCGACGCGCAGGAGGTGCTCGAGGCCTTTCTCGGCCAGTTCTACGACGGCAAGGATCCGCCGCGACAACTGATCCTGTCGCATCCGATCGAGAACGCCGACCTGATGGCCGAGGCCCTTGGCCAGAAGCTGGGCCGCAAGGTCGAGATCGTGGTGCCGCAACGGGGCGAAAAGGCCGAGCTGATCGCCGGCGCGGCGCGCAATGCCCGCGAAAGCCTGGCCCGCAGGATGGCCGAGTCGGCCACCCAGACCCGGCTGCTCAAGGGTATTGCCGAGGCCTTTGACCTCGACGGGCCGCCGCAGCGGATCGAAGTCTATGACAACAGCCATATTCAGGGCACCCATGCGGTTGGCGCGATGATTGTCGCCGGGCCCGACGGGTTCATGAAGAACAGCTATCGCAAGTTCAATATCAGGGGCGACGGGCTGACT
>NZ_JBFJVE010000118.1:0-9875 GCF_041624275.1 Shimia sp. | reverse complement strand
GCGATTCCGCTGATCCTGTCGGCGATGGAGAAGATCGAGCAGGAAGACGACTGGTATGCGCTGGGCCCCCTTGGCCAGTACATCACCGCCGAGCATTCCGATTTCGACACCCGGACCTATGGTCACAAGAAGCTGAGCGATCTGGTCAAGAGCCTGAACGAATTCGAGACCCGCAAGAGCGGCGCCCAGCTGCATATCCGCAGGCGGCCCTGAGCCGCGCCGCCATCGCTCAGCCCGCCTTGGCGCCATAGCGGGCCATGAAGGTCTTGACCGCCTCGCGGGAAATGCGGTCGCATTCGGCCCGGTTGCAGGCCGGGGCAAGGCCGAGGATCACCCGCAGATAGATATCGGCCTTGCACAATTCCTGGAATTGCGCTGCCGCAAGGTCGGGGTCGTCGACCCTGAGTTCGCCGCGCGCGCTGGCCAGCTGAAAGAAATCTGCGAGATGACGACGCCCCATGGCCGGGCCGGTCTCGTAGAAATGCCGGCCCAGTTCGGGAAAGCGGTCGGCCTCGGCGACGCAGATGCGGAACACCCGGATTCCGAAATCCGACAGGATGAAGGTCAGGATGCCCCGCGCGGCCCGGGTCAGCACCTCTTCGGCCGGGGCCTCGGGGTCGATCTGCTGCATCATGGTCTCGGCCTGAAGGGCGCATTGCTGGCGCGCCATTTCCATGAACATTTCGCGTTTGTCGGGAAAATATCGGTAAAGCGTGGCCTTGGAGACCCCCGCAGCGCGGGCGATGTCGTCGACGCTGGCGCCCTCGAATCCGTCGCGCAGAAACACCTCGCGGGCGCCCTGCAGGACCTGCCCGTATTTGCGCCCCTTGAGAATGGTTTGCGATGGCGTGGACATCATATCCCCTTGCGACTCGGAATCTGAATATAAACTGTTTGGTTTCATTGCCTCAAGCGGTTGACTCTTGCCGCAGTATTGGAAGTCATTGGACGCGAATAGTTTTGACCTGGAGTGGATATGCGGTTCTTTTCGCAACGTCGCCATTTTCGTGATCTCAGCGAGCAGGAAATCATCGCGCTGGCCATTTCCTCGGAGGAGGACGACGCGCGCATCTATCGCAGTTTCGCCGAGATGCTGCGCGCCGATTTCGCCGCCACCGCGAAGATGTTCGTCGCCATGGCCGAGGAGGAAGACGAGCACCGCCGGCGGTTGATCGATCTTCACAAGTCGCGATTCGGCGAGGTGATCCCGCTGATCCGGCGCGAGCACGTGGCGGGGTTCTATGCCCGCCGGCCGGTCTGGCTGGTCCAGAACCTCGGTCTGGAGCGCATCCGGGCCGAGGCCGCGCGCATGGAGCGCGACGCCGAGAAATTCTATCAGGCGGCGGCCGCCCGCACCCGCGACGCGGCGACCCGGTCCCTGCTGGGCGATCTGGCGGCGGAAGAGGCCGGTCATCAGGCGGCGGCGCAGCGGCTCGACGACACGCTGATCGATGACGGAGCCCGCAACCGCGAAGAGGACGTGGCCAAGCGCCAGTTCATCCTGACATGGGTGCAGCCGGGGCTGGCCGGGCTGATGGATGGCTCGGTATCGACCCTGGCGCCGATCTTCGCCACCGCCTTTGCCACCCAGGACACCTGGACCACCTTTCTGGTCGGGCTGGCGGCCTCGGTCGGGGCCGGGATCTCGATGGGCTTCACCGAGGCGGCTTCGGATGACGGGGAACTTTCGGGGCGCGGCTCGCCGGTGAAACGCGGCTTTGCCTCGGGGGTGATGACCACGCTTGGCGGGCTTGGCCATGCGCTGCCCTATCTGATCCCGGATTTCTGGACCGCCACCAGCGTTGCCATCTTCATCGTCTTCGTCGAACTCTGGGCCATCGCCTGGATCCAGAACCGCTTCATGGACACGCCCTTCTTCCGCGCCGCCTTTCAGGTGGTGCTGGGCGGGGCATTGGTGTTCGGCGCCGGAGTGCTGATCGGCAGCGGATAGGCCGCGCCGCCCGCCCGGCGCGAAACAGAGAGACATAGACCCCATGCTGGCGATTTTCCTCGAGACCCTGCCGTTCTTCGCGCTGATCGGGATTGGCTACTGGGCCGGCCGCACCCGGTTCTTCAGCGAAGAGGCGACCGCCTATCTGACGAAATTCGTGTTCTATTTCGCCCTGTCGGCGATGCTGTTCCGGTTTTCCGCCAACCTGTCACTGGCCGAGGTGCTGGATTGGCCGCTGGTCGGTGCCTACCTGTGGGGCACCGCCGCGGTCTATGGCATAGCCAGCGCGGTGGCCTTCTGGCGCCGGCTCGACGTGGCGACGGCTGCGGTCGAGGCGCAATGCGCCGCGATCGGCAACACCGGCTTTCTCGGCATCCCGATGCTGGCGCTGCTGATGGGCGAGGCGGCGATCGGGCCGACGATCCTGGCGCTGGCGGTGGACCTGATCGTGTTCTCAAGCCTGATCGTCATCCTGATCACCGGATCGCGCGAGGGGCGCATGCGCCTTTCCGTCCTGCGCACCGTCGGGCTGGGGCTTTTGCGTAATCCGATGATCGTGGCGATCTCGGCCGGGCTGGTGTGGTCGGCGCTGCGGCTGCCGATCCCGGCGCCGATGAATGCCTTTCTGGAAATCCTCGGCGCCGCCGCGACGCCGGGGGCCCTGTTCGCCATCGGCGCCTCGCTGGCCTCGAAATCGGCCGAACGCGCCGAGGTGGCGCTTTGGCTGGCCTTCTGCAAGCTGGCGCTGCACCCGGCCCTGGTCGCCATCGGCGCGCTGCTGCTGTTCCCGGTCGATCCCTTTGCGGCCCGCGTGATCATCGCCGTCGCGGCGCTGCCGGTGGCCGGAAACGTCTATATCCTGGCCCAGCACTACGGCGTCGCGCCCCAGCGCGTGTCGGCGGCGATCCTGTTCTCGACCGTGATCAGCGTGGCCTCGGTGTCGCTGGTCATCGCCTGGGTCGGCGGTCTCTAAATAACCCGCCCCGCGGGCACGGTTTTTCTTGTCCATGCCCCCCGCCCTGCGCTAGCCATTGTGGAGTTGACAGGAACCCGGAGGACAAGATGGAAGTGATTTCCGAAAACAGGGCATTTGGCGGCGTGCAGGGCGTCTATGGGCACCGATCGCATTCGACCGGCTGCGAAATGACCTTTGGACTGTTCCTTCCGGAAGAGGCACAGGGCGGCCCGGTGCCGGTGCTGTGGTACCTGTCGGGCCTGACCTGCACCCACGAGAACGCCATGATCAAGGCCGGGGCGCAGGGCTGGGCCGCCGAACAGGGCATCGCGCTGATCTTTCCCGACACCAGCCCGCGCGGCGAGGCCGTGGCCGACGACGCGGCCTATGATCTCGGGCAGGGGGCCGGTTTCTATGTCAATGCCACCGAGGCCCCCTGGGCGCCGCACTACCAGATGTGGGATTACGTCACCGAGGACCTGCCGTCGCTGGTGCAGGAGGAATTCCCGCTCGACATGACCCGCCAGGCGATCATGGGCCATTCGATGGGCGGCCATGGCGCCCTGACCATGGCCATGTCGCTGCCGGGTCGCTTCCGCTCGGTCTCGGCGCTGGCGCCGATCTGCAACCCCACCGGCGCCACCTGGGGGCGCAAGCAGCTTCGGGCCTATCTTGGCGAGGACAAGGGCCAGTGGGCGGCGCATGACGCCTCGGTGCTGATGGCCGAACGCGGTTTCGACGGGCCGATCCTGATCGATCAGGGGGCCGAGGACGAGTTTGTCGACCTCCTGTGCCCCGAAACGCTGGTCAGTGCCGCCGCGGCCCGCCGCCAGGCGCTGATCCACCGCATGCAGCCGGGCTATGACCACAGCTATTTCTTTGTCTCGACCTTCATGGAAGACCACGTGAACTTCCACGCCGAAGCGCTTTACGCGGACTGAGCCATGAGCGCGATCTATGTCGATGCCGATGCCTGCCCGGTCAAGGCCGAGGCCGAGCGCGTCGGCACCCGGCACGGGGTGGCGATCCATATCGTCAGCAATGGCGGGCTGCGTCCCTCGCAGAACCCGCTGGTACAGACGGTGATCGTCCCCGAAGGGCCGGACGTGGCGGATATGTGGATCGCCGAGCGGGCCGGCCCCGGCGACGTGGTGGTGACCTCAGACATCCCGCTGGCGGCCAAATGCGTCGCCGCCGGGGCGCGGGTGCTGAAACACAATGGCGAGGCGCTGACCGAAGCCAATATCGGCAATGTGCTGGCGACGCGCGACCTGATGGCCGACCTGCGCGCCGCCGACCCCTTCCGGCAGGGCGGCGGCCGCGGCTTTACCAAGGCCGACCGGGCGCGGTTTCTTGATGCGCTCGAGCGCGAATTGCGCGCGGCGCGGAAAATCTGACGGAAACGAGAGACCCCAATGACCATCGACGCGGTGATTTTCGACATCGGCAATGTGCTGATCGAATGGCAGCCCGAGAAATTCTATGACCGGGTGATTGGACCCGAGCGCCGCGCGGCGCTGTTTTCCGAGGTGCCGCTGCATGAAGAGCATCAGCGGGTGGACGAGGGCGTGGCCCTTGCCGATGTGGTGTTCCCCCTGGCCGAGCGTTTCCCGCGCTGGGGTGCTGAAATCCGCATGTGGCATGACCATTGGGTCGAACTGGCGGCGCCGGAAATTCCCCATTCGGTGCGGCTGTTGCGGGCGCTGAAACGCAACCGCGTGACGGTGTTCACCCTGACCAATTTCGGCCATGACAACTATCCGATGTCGCAGCAGGCCTTTCCCTTCCTGCGCGAGTTCGACCGGGAATATGTCTCGGGGCGGCTGCGGCTGATCAAGCCCGATCCGGCGATCTATGCCCATGTCGAGGCCGATTGCGGCATCGCGCCCGATCGCCTTCTGTTCACCGATGACCGGCAGGACAATATCGAAGCGGCGCGGGCGCGCGGCTGGCAGACCCACCATTTCACCGGCCCCGAGGGCTGGGCCGCGCGGCTGGTGGCCGAGGGGCTTTTGAGCAAGGAGGATGCGCAATGACCACGATCATCGATTTCGAGGCCGGCGAGGCCAATCTCGACTGGCTCGGGTTGACCGAGGCGCTCGAGGCCGGGCACCGGCTGCCCAAGGCCGAGATTTCCGACAGCCTGCTCTATCGCGGCGAAGACACGCTGCTGCAGCGTCAGGCCTGGATCGACGGGCTTGGGATCGGGGTCAAATCTGCCACCATCTTTGCCGGAAACCCGGCCCGGGGCGAGCCGCTGATCCATGGCGCCGTGACCCTGTTCGACGATCGTTTCGGCAAGCTCGAGGCGCTGGTCGATTTCCACCTCGTGACCAAGTGGAAGACCGCCGGCGACAGCCTTCTGGCGGCCCGGAAACTGGCCCGGCCCGACAGTCGCAAGATCCTGATCGTCGGCGCCGGCACGGTGGGGCGCAACCTGCATGCGGCCTATCAGGCACTGTTTCCAGATGCCGAGTTCACGGTCTGGAACCGCACCGCGGCCAATGCCGAATTGATGGCGCAGGAGATCGACGGGCTGAAGGTCGCGCGCGATCTCGAGGCGGCGGTAGGGGCCGCCGACATCGTCACCTCGGCCACGATGTCGACCGAACCCACGCTGCGCGGCGACTGGTTCCGCCCCGGTCAGCATATCGACCTGATCGGCGCCTATCGCCCCGACATGCGCGAGGCCGACGATGCGGCGCTGCGCCGTTCGCGGATCTTCGTCGACAGTTTCGACACCACGATCGAGCATATCGGAGAGCTGAAGACCCCGATCGAACAGGGGGTGATCGCGCGCGGCGACGTGATCGCCGACTATTATGATCCCGCCGCCTTCAAGCGCCGGTCCGAGGACGAGATCACCCTGTTCAAGAACGGCGGCGGGGCGCATCTCGACCTGATGACCAGCCGCTTCATCCTCGACCGCTGGCGGGCATGACGGCAGGCATGACGACCTGGCTGATCGCGGCGGCGGCGGCGCTGCTGGCCCTGTGGCCGCTGCTGGGTGAAGCGCGCCGCAGGCCGGTGTCCCGGCGCGCGTCGCAAGACCCGGCGGGCCGCCACGCGGACCTGTCCGGGGGGTGCGTCTACTATCGCTGGCACGGGCCCGAGGCCGGCCCGGTGGCGGTCTGCGTGCACGGGTTGACAACGCCCTCCTACGTCTGGGACGGGCTGATCCCCTATCTGAACGAACAGGGGTTCCGGGTGCTCAGCTTCGACCTTTACGGGCGCGGTCTTTCGGACCGCCCGCGCGGGGTGCAGGATGCCGAATTCTTCGACGCGATGCTGCGTGCGCTTCTGGACGATCAGGGCGTCAGCGGGCCGGTCACGCTGTTCGGCAATTCCATGGGCGCGGCGATCGCGACCGAGTTTGCCGCCCGGCATCCGGCGCGCATTCGGCAGTTGGTGCTGCTGGTGCCGGCGGGAATGGGGCATGATCTCGGGGTCGGGGTGCGGCTGACGGGCGGGCTGCCGTTGTTGGGAGACTGGCTGTTTCACCTCGTTTTTCCCTACAGCCTGCGGCGCGGTGCGCGGGCCGAGGCCGATCTGCCGACATCGGTGCCCGATATCGTCTCGCGCCAGCTCGATGAATTGCGCTGGCGGGGCTTCCTGCGCTCGGTCCTGTCTTCGGTCAGGGCCATGCTGGGGCGCAACTGCCATGACGCCCATCTCGCCCTGCATGGGCTGGACCTGCCGACCCTGGCGGTCTGGGGCGGCGGCGACGAGGTCATCCCGATCGCCTGCCGTGATCGGCTGTCGCAATGGAACCCGGCGGCGGAACATATCGTCCTGCCGGATGCCGGGCACGGCCTTGTCTACACCCATACCGCCGCCCTCTGGCAGCGTCTGGGGCCGGCGTTGATCCGGCCCGACGATCTGATGTGAGTCAGGCCGCGTGTGAGTCAGGCCGCGACCGCCATCGGGCGTTCGCGGATCGGCAGATGCACGATGGCGCTGAAGGCGCCGATCCCGACCCCGATCCACCATACCATCGTATAGTCGCCATGGGCGTCGTACATGCGTCCGCCCAGCCACACGCCGAGGAAACTGCCCAGCTGGTGGCTGAAGAAGACGATACCGTAAAGCGTGCCCATGTAGCGCAGCCCGTAGATATGCGCCACCAGCCCCGAGGTCAGCGGCACCGTCGCCAGCCACAGCGCCCCCATGACGATCGAGAACAGGATGACGCTGGTCGGGGTGATCGGCATCAGGATAAACACCGCCGCCGTCACCGTGCGCCCGAGATAGATCCCGGCCAGCAGGTATTTCTTGGGGTAATGCTTGCCCAGCCAGCCCGCCGCCAGCGTGCCGGCGATATTGGCCAGACCGATCAGCGAGATCGCCACCGCGCCGAGCCGCGATGTCGTGGTCACCCCGACCGAGGCCAGAACGCCCGAGGGGTCGATGGCGGCGCACATTTCGGTAATCATCGCCGGGAAATGCGCGGTGACAAAGGCCAGCTGGTAGCCGCAGGAGAAAAAGCCGAGGAAGATCAGCGTGTAGCTTGGGTCGCGAAAGGCCTTGGCAAGGATTTCGCCCATGCTGTCCTCGAGTTCGGCCCGGCTTGCCGTCGGGGCGCGCATCGCCGGCAGCAGCAGGAGGACGGCAAGGATCGCCAGTGCGAAGATGACGAAGACCGACTGCCAGTCGAGAAAGCCCAGCATCCATTCCGCGAGCGGGGCGCCGATGACCTGTCCGCCCGAACCGGCGGCGGTGGCAATCGCCAGCGACATCGAACGGTTCTCGTCCGAACTGGCGCGCCCGACCACGGCGAGGATGACTCCGAACCCGGTGCCCGCGACCCCGAAGCCGACCAGGATCTCGAGGACCTGATGCGCCGTCGGGGTCACCGCGAAGGACGACAGGACCAGCCCCGCGGCATAGATCAGCGCCCCAAGGATCAGCGCCTTGCGGTCGGTGAATTTTTCGGCGATGGCGGCGAAAATCGGCTGGCCGATCCCCCAGGCCAGGTTCTGGATGGCGATTGCCAGCGAGAACTCGGACCGTGCCCAGCCGAATTCATCGGCGATCGGGATCTGGAAGACACCGAAACTGGCGCGGATGGCAAAAGACACGAGGATGATGACGCAGCCCGCAAGCAGGACTGGGGTCATGAGGGGCGGACTTTTCTGCATTGGGGGCTCCGTGTTCGCCGCAGCAGGATGATGCCGGGCAGGTGCGGCGTCAATTCAGCATTTGTGAACAGAGATATCACAAGGGCAAATCGCCGGCTTTTCTCCGCCCCGCCCATTGGGTAAGGGAAGATCATGAGCACGAAGACCATGAGCACTCTGCCCGAAATATATGCCGCCAAGGTTGCCAGCGGCGACTTTCACCATGACGACGCCCAGGAGGCGATCCTGCCCGAATTCGAGCGGATCCGGGCCGAGGTGGAACGGCCGGTGAAAAAGACCTGGTTCCGCAAGTCCGCCCCGGAGACGGTGCAGGGCCTTTATCTCTGGGGCGGTGTCGGGCGCGGCAAGTCGATGCTGATGGATCTCTTCGTCGATTCGCTCGGCGTGCCGGTGCGCCGGGTGCATTTCCATGCCTTCATGCAGGAGATTCACAGCGCCATGCATGTGGCGCGCCAGCAAGGCGTCGAGGACACGATCCGGCCGGTCGCGAAATCGGTTTCCGAGTCTGTTCGGGTGCTGGCCTTTGACGAGATGCAGATCACCGACATCACCGACGCGATGATCGTCGGGCGCCTGTTCGAACAGCTTTTCGAAGCCGGCGTGGTGGTGGTGACGACCTCGAACCGGGTGCCCGACGATCTTTACAAGGACGGGCTCAACCGGCAGCTTTTCCTGCCTTTCATCGAGCTTATCAACCAACGCCTCAATGTCCGCGAACTGGTCAGCCCCAATGACTACCGCCAGAACCGTCTTCAGGGCAGCCAGGTCTATTTCGTCCAGGCCGGCACCGAGGCACGGGCCGATATCCAGGCGATCTGGAAGGATCTGACCGGCGGCGAGGCAGCGCCGCTGACGCTGGTGGTCAAGGGCCGCAACGTGGTGCTGCCGGCCTTTCGCAACGGCATCGCGCGGGCGCGGTTCTTCGATCTTTGCGGCACCATGCTCGGGCCGGGCGACTACCTGGCGGTGGCCGATGCGGTCAAGGTCTTGATTCTCGAAGATATTCCAAGGCTGTCACGGCATAATTTCAACGAGGCCAAGCGTTTCGTCACCCTGATCGACGCGCTTTACGAGGCCCGGGTGCGGTTGATCTGTTCCGCCGCCGCCGAGCCCGAGATGCTGTATATCGAGGGCGAGGGCACCTTCGAGTTCGAACGCACCGCCAGCCGCCTGCGCGAAATGCAGGACGAAAACTGGGGGCAGGACGACGGCTGAGCCCTGCACTGGCTGCCCGGTACTTTCGGGAAACGGGCGGGGGAGCGGGCGGCGCGGCAGGTCTTGAAACGCGAAAAGGGGGCGCATCCGCACCCCCTTTTTTGCCTGTCCCGTATGACCGCCAGGGTTCCCCGATTATTGCTTATTGTTCGCAGGGGAACCACCAATTGCCATGACTATAGGCGCAGTGATTCGGGGCAGTCAATGGGCCGCGAATCGCCTTTCTTCGAATCGGTTGTTTTGATTCGGTATTTTCTTTTCGGCCACGCCGGGCTCAGCCGTTTTCGCGCAGAATGGCCCCCGCCAGATACAGCGATCCGCAGATCAGCACCCGTGCCTCGGGGTCCTGCGCGGCGATCGCCGACAGGGCCTCGGCGGCGGTCTCTGCCGTGCGCGCGCGAAATCCGACGGCGCGGGCGGCCTCTTCGGTCTGGGCGGCGGTCAGGGTGTTGGCCTCGCCCGGGATCGACACCGCGGTCAGGCTTTCGGCATGGGCCGCGAGTGGTCTCAGATAGCCGGTGACATCCTTGGTGTTGAGCATGCCGCAGATCAGATGCGTCGGCCGTTTCGGCAGATCGGCCAGCACCTTGGCCAGCGCCTGCCCGGCGGCGGCGTT
>NZ_JBFJVE010000117.1:0-9887 GCF_041624275.1 Shimia sp. | reverse complement strand
CATCCGCAGCCGCCTGACCAGCGTGCCGTCGTCGGCGGCGACCCCGACCCGCCAGTCGTCGCCGTCGGGGCCATGGCCCAGCGCCGCGATCTCGCCCATGTCGACCAGTATGTCGCCCAGCCCCCGCGCCTTCAGCAGCGCGACGATACGGTCGGTGACATAGCCCTGGGCAATGCCGTTCAGCGTCAGCCCCTGCCCGGCGCGTTCGAAACGCACCTCGGCGGCATCGAACCCGAGACCCTGCCAGCCGACGGCGCGGCGCGCGGTCTCGATCTCTTCCGCGCCCGCGCCGGCGGCCATCGCCAGCCACAGCGGCTGGATGCTGGGATCAAAGGCGCCGCCGCTGGCCCGGTGCAGCCGGTCGCTGAGGCTGAGCAGCTCGAGCAGCTCATGCGAGGGGCGCGCCAGCACGCCGTCACGGTTGAGGCGGCTGATCTCGGACTCGGTGCGGTACAGGCTGAAGATCTTCTCCAGCCGCAGCAGTTCCCGTTCCACCGCGACGAAAACCGGCGCGGCATCGGCTTGCGTGAGGCCGGCGATCTTCATCGACACCTGCGCTCCCATGGCGCGGCCGCGCCAGGCGGCGACCGGTCCCTGGGCGGCAATGGCAGCGGCGGGCAGGGCCGAGCTGGCCGCGGCGATCGACAGGAAGCGGCGGCGGCTCAATGAGGTCATGAGGGGGTCTCCAATTTTATGTCAAGATTGACCGCGCCAAGCGCGGCATCATCGGGAATATCCTTCAGCGACAATGACATGCCGCCATATTGATTGATGAAATCTTCGGCCGCCCGGCTCTGGGCGAAGGGCACGATCTCCTGCGCCCCCATGCCGCCGGCCACCGGTGCGCCGACCACGAAAAGGGCCTCGTCAGCGGCGATCCAGTTCGCAATTCCGGGTTCGTTCCAGCTTTTGGCCGCGCCCATGTCGCTGACATAGATGGCGACGATATCGGCATCGCGCTCCGGGCTTTTCAGATAGGCGACAAGGTCGCGCACCTGCGAAAAGAACAGCGGCGCCGGCAGCCCCTCGAGATGCACCTGCCCCTTGGGGCCGCCGTGATCGGCGATGTTCATCTGGCAGAAGTAACTCAGCGCCTCTGCGGTCAATTCGACCGGCGGCGGCGGCGCCTCGGCCGCCTCCTCCTTGCAGGCGGCCAGGCCCAGCGCCAGGGCGGCGAACAGCAGCGGCCTGATCATGGTTCGACCCGCCGGAAGGCGCCGCGCGCGGCGACAAAGCCGATCAGCGGCCAGACCATCAGCGACAGCGGCGCCGCCCAGGCCGGCAGCGCCTGCGCGGCCCCGGTCATGCCGCTGCTCAGCGCGACCCCGTCCGAGGCGGCGATGTTCCACAGCCGGAAGGCGTCGGCCGGGTTGGCGACCATCACCCAGGGAAAGACATGCTGGGTGAAATCTCCGCCGCCGTCGACCACCACCGCGCCCAGCAGACCGAGGTCATAGAGCACCACGAAGACCAGCCACAGCCCGGCGCTCATGCCGGCCGCCGCCGTGGCGCTGCGCGACAGGGACGAGACCAGATAGCCCAGGGTCAGAAACACGCCGCCAAGCAGGATCGAGGTGGCGATCAGCCGGCTCAGCGCGATCAGGCTTGCCGGTCCGGCGCCGCCGAACCAGGCCGCCACCGCGCCGGCGCTGCCAAAGCCGATCAGCATCGCGAAGGCAAGGGCGGCAAGATGGGCGGCGAACTTGCCAAGCAGGATCTCGCCGCGCCCGGCGGGATAGGACAGCAGCAGCCCGAGCGAGCCGCGATCGGTCTCGCCGGCGACGGCATCGAACGAGATCATCAGCGCCAGCAGGGGCGCCAGATAGACCGACAGCGTGGTCATCGAGGCCACCGACACGGTCAGCATGTCGACCCCGAGGGCGCCGGTGGGGGCGCTGCCGGCAAAGGTCAGCGCCAGCGCGAACAGCACCATGATAAGGGTCGCCATCAACAGCCAGCGGTTGCGTTGCAGAATGCGCATCTCGGCGCGGGCGATGGCCAGGAAACGGGTCATTGCTGCGCCTCCTTTGCAAAATGGCGATAGAGATCGTCAAGACGCGGCGGGGTGATGTCGATATCGGCCACTGCCTCGCCCAGTTCGGCGATGCGGCGCAGCTCGGTCATTTTGTCTTCGGCGGCGCAATAGATCTCGACCGAGGCACCGTTGATCCGCGTGCCCCCGACCTGCGAGGCGATCAGATCCGCGTTCTGCGTCGCGCGCACCCGCAGCCGGGTCTTCAGCCCGGCCCTGGCGCTCAGCCCCTCGAGCGTGTCATCGGCCACCAGATGGCCCCTGCGCATGATCGCGATGCGGTCGGTGCGGGCCTCGACTTCGGTCAGCGCGTGGCTGGCGATCAGCACCGCGCAGCCGCTGGCCGCCAATTCGTCGATGATGGCGTAGAGGTCCTGCCGCGAGATCGGATCGAGCCCGCTGGTGGGTTCGTCCAGAAGCGCCACCTTGGGATGGCCCAGCAGCACCTGCGCCAGACCCAGCCGCTGCCGCATGCCCTTGGAATAGGTGCCGATGCGCCGGTCCAGCGCCTCCGCCAGCCCGACCCGCTCCAGCAGGCCGGGAATGTCGGCGCGGGTGCCCGAAAGTCGGGCAAACAGCGTCAGCTGCTCGCGCCCGGTCAGGGCGGGGTGAAAGCTCACCGCTTCGGGCAGAAAGGCGGTGGCGGCGCGCGCCGCGCCCCGGCCCGGCCGGTGGCCGGCCACCGAGATGCTGCCGCCCTCGATCGGGATCAGGCCCAGCACGGCCTTGATAAGTGTCGATTTCCCCGCGCCGTTATGGCCAAGAAGGGCCACGCGCTCGCCCGGGGAAACGGTCAGCGAGACGTCGTGCAGAACGCGGGTCTTGCCGCGATCCTTGCACAGACCTTGGATGGTGAGGATATTATCCGTCATGAGGAACCTTTCCGCCCGCATCGGGGATGATGGGCGACATCAGGGGGTGACTGTCGATCACGCCTCCGGGCAAAAGCGCCGGAAAGGCGGATTGGGACCAGCGCACCAGCTGCACGGCGGGTGATCCGAGCAGCAGTTTTGCCGATGGCTGGGTCCACAGCACGTGATCCATGCTGTCGTTGGGACGGAAGGGCGCATCCGCGATGCCATCGCCGTTCACGTCATAGGCCGCATTGTCGCTCCAGTAGTTGCCCGCGCCCGCCTCGGACCACTCGTACCAGTTGGTGGTCACCAGTTTGACCTGGGTGCGGTTGGCGATGAAGCTGTTGCCGACGATGCGGTTGTTGTCGGATCCGGTGAAATGGATCCCGATCGAGCACCCTTCGAACCAGTTGCCCGAGAAATCGTTCTTGTGGCTGTTGTAGAGAAAGGCGCATTTCTGCTTCGACCCGCGCACGAAGTTGTCGCGGATGTCCGAGGAATTGGTGTAGTTGAAGGCGATGCCGTGCTCGCGGTCGTCGATCGACACGTTGCCGCTCACCTCGACGTTCTTGGTGAACATGATCGCATAGCCAAGGTCGTTTCCGACCGAGACATTGCCCGACACGGTGCTGCCGTTGGCATACATGAAATGAACCGCGAAACGCAGGTCGCGGAAGATGTTGTCGCGGAAGATGTTGTCGCGGCTCGAGTTGACGAAGATGCCGTCGCGCCCATAGCGCATCTCGTTGCCTTCGACGATGGCGCCGGGGGCGTTCCAGACATAGACCCCGTTGCCGCGGTCGTTCATGCGGTGGTCCTGCCGGCCCTCGATACGGTTGCCCGCCACCCGCGCGTCGCGCGCGCCGTGGATGTCGATGCCATAGAGGTTGCCCAGAACCACGTTGTCCAGAATCTGCGGCGCATGGGCGGTCTTGGTCAGCTGGATGCCGCTGTCGATGGTCTCATGCGACGAGCCCGAGCCGATGGCGGTGATGCCGCGCACGGTGACATTGCCCGCGGTAACGGTCACGACGCTGCCAAAGCCGCCGCCGTCGATGGTCGCATGTCCCTGCCCGTCCAGCGTGACAGGGCGGTCCAGCACCACGTTTTCACGGTAGGTGCCGGGGCTCAGGCGGAGGGTGTCTCCATCCGCCGCCTGCGCCAGTGTCGCGGAAATGGCCCCCGGCGTGTTGGGCACGTCCCACTCCGCCGCCGCAACCGCGCCGGCAAGGAACATGCTCAATGCTGCCAGGGACCATTTCATCCGTCTTCTCCTTACCGGGGCTCGACCAGCATACGGCCGCGCATTTCCATGTGCAGCGCGTGGCAGAACCACTGGCAGTAGTACCAGTGAACACCGGGACGTTCAGCCACGAAAGTGACCGAGGCGGTCGCCTGCGGACCGACTTCCATCGCCACACCGAAGTTGGCCATGCAGAAACCATGGGTCAGATCGTCGATGTCGTCGAGGTTGGTGACGATGACGGTGACCTCGTCGCCCTGCTTGACGGTGAACTGCTCGAGCGAGAAGTTCGGCGCCTGGCTCGACATGTAGACGCGCACCTTGTTGCCATCGCGGATGATGGTGTCCTGGTAATCGTCCAGATCCACACCGTCGGCCTCGGCCTGGGCACGGGCCTCGGCCCAGGTCGGGTCGTTGCGCTCCCAGTTCTGGCGCGGGTTCACCTTCGAGCGGTGGACGATGATCGAATCGTGCGGCTCGGCAAAGGTCGGGCCATCGTGGACCACCTTCATCTTGTCGCCCGAAATGTCGATCAGCTGCTCGTTCTCAGGCTTCAGCGGACCCACGTTCAGGAAGCGGTCTTTCGAGAACTTGTTCATCGAAACCAGCCACTTGCCGTCGGCTTCGGCGGTTTCACCCATCGAGGTCGAGTTGTGGCCCGGCTGGTACTGCACGTCGACCTTGTCGAGGATCGGATCCACGTCCTTGCCGGCATAGGCGTCGATCGCCTTCTGGATGTCCCACTTCACCACCTGGCTGTCGAGGAACAGGGTGGTATAGGCGTTGCCGCGGTTGTCGAAGGCGGTGTGGAGCGGGCCGAGACCCAGCTGCGGTTCCGCGACCACGGCCGAGCGCGGGTCGGCACCGGCGAAGACGGCGTCCAGTTTCTCGACGTCGATCACCGACACGGTCGGCGACAGCTTGCCGTTGATCATGATGTGACGCTTGTCGGGGCAGGCGTTGACACCGTGCGGCGAGTTCGGGATCGGGATATAGGCGGTCAGGTTGCCCGGTGCGCCCTTGCGGCCGTCGACCACTTTGGCGCCCTTCAGCTCCTGGTAGTTGCCGGCAGCGATCGCGTCCTCGATGGCCTTGATGTTGAACACCACCACGTGGTCCAGCTCGCTCTCGGTCATCTCGGCCAGGTTCATGCCCATTTCCGAGTTGTACGAGGTCGAGAAGGCGTATTTGCCCTGATAGTCACAGTCGGTGTTGTCAAGGTTGCCCGAGACGATGACCTGCCATGCCACTTCCATCTCGTCGCCGTCGATGGCGGTGAAGATGTTGACGTACTGATCCGGCTCGTCGAGGATCTTGCCGTCGTTGACCAGCGGTGCTTCATGCTCACCATTGGCAAAGACATAGCCGGTGCGCGGGAACTTCTGCGGACGCAGGCCGTGGATGTCATGCGCGTTGGGGATCTCGATGATCTTGTCGCATTTCATCACGTCGCAGCGCACGCGCGCCACGCGGGTGTTGGCCTTGTCGTTCATGAACAGGAAACGGCCGTCATAGGTGCCGTCGGTGAACGACATGTGCGGGTGGTGCAAATCGCCGTTGTCATAGGTGACCTTGCCGTTGGCGGCGAGGAATTCCTTGGTCTCCGGCAGCAGGCCTTCGGTCAGCACCTTCAGCGATTCATTGGTCTGACCCCAGCCGGTGGCCGAGCAGCGGTTGAACACCGGAACCCGCATCAGTTCGCGCATCGAGGGCACACCGAGAATGCGCAGCTCGCCCGACTGACCCGAGGACCAGAAGCCGTAGTACTCGTCCAGTTCACCCGGCTCGAGAGCGTATTTGCCTGCGGCTTGTGCCTGGCTGGCGCCCAGCATGGTCGAGCCGACGCCGGTGGTGGCCAGGACGGCCCCCGTGGCGGTGGCTCCGAGCATGCCGCGACGCGACATCGACAGGGCTTTTTTGGTTTCTTCTGTCATGGTTTCCTCCTTCAAGAAGACTGGGTAGTAGTTGCGTTCGGGTGGTTTGCCGGCGGAGCTTTCTTCGGGATCTTGATCTCCGCCGAGCCGGTCTTCTCCCGCCGCTTGAGCTGGCGGATGACAACCGGACATTTGGTGTCGGACTGATAGAGCACCTGACAGTGCAGACAGTTGACGCATTCGTTGGGGTTGATCTCCCCTGTGGGGTGGATCGCCTGCACCGGACATTCGTTCGAGCAGGTCTGGCAGGGGCTGCCGCATTCGCGATAGCGGCGCAGCCAGTCGAACATGCGGATCCGTGCCGGGATCGCCAGCGCCGCGCCCAAGGGGCACAGGTAGCGGCAATAGAAGCGTTCGATGAACAGGCCCAGACCGAGAAGCAGCACCGCAAAGACCACAAACGGCCATTCGCGCATGAACTTGAGGATGATCGCGGTCTTGAAGGGTTCGATCTCGGCGGCGGTCTCGGCCATCGGGATCGACACGATCGACAGGCCGAACAACCCGAGGAAGATCATGTATTTCAGCGGCCACAGACGTTCATGCAGACCCCAGGGCAGCTCCCATTGCGGCAGTTTGAAGGCCCGCGCGATCTTGTTGGTCAGCTCCTGCAGCGCACCAAAGGGGCACAGCCAGCCGCAATAGGCGCCGCGGCCCCAGAACAGCAGCGCGGCGGCGATGGCAAACCACTGGATGAACACCAGCGGGTCCATCAGGAAGGCATCCCAGCTGAAGCCCGAGCGCAGGCTGCCGGCCAGCGCCATCAGGTTGACCACCGACAGCTGCGCATTGGTGTACCAGCCGAGGAAGACCAGCGAGAAGCTCAGGAAGCCGACGCGGAACCAGTAGAAGACGCGCGGATTGCGGGTCGCCTGGAACTGGAAGAAGAACACCGAGGTCAAGAGCAGCAGCATCGCGCCGAGAACGCCGATCTCGACCGTCTTGTCCTTCCAGATGCGTTTCCACAGCGCCGACTTGGCCGCCGCCTCGCCCGTGGCATCGTCGACCACCGGCACCGGCTTGACCGGCAAGAGGTATTTCTCGGGCAGCTTGTAGCCGAGATCCCAGGTCAGGAAGACCCGGTCCAGCGCCCCGACGCTGCGCTGCACCAGCAGCTGAAGACGGAAGGGTTCGGCGGGGTCGAACTCGGTATCGGCCTTGATCTTGAACAGGTCCAGTTCGGAAAAGGAGGGGCTGTCCTCGGTGGCCAGCGCCCCGAGCCGCCTTTGCTCCTTGTCGAAGAAACGCACCGAGTTGTCGCCCTGGATCAGCTGGATGCGGTCGAAGATGCCGCCGCGCACATAGCCCGAGCCCTTGAAGCTGTAGGCGCCGCGCCCCAGCACCAGGATCGCGTGCTCGCCGGGCTCCAGCCATTTGACCAGATTGTCGTATTCGGCATCGCCCAGCAGCGAGCGGCCGATCGTCGGCACCGAGACCAGCGCCATGTGCATGTCGATGAAAGTGTCGCCCGGCTCGCCCGGTTCGGGGCGGGCGATGGCGCGCGCATCGCCGGTTTCGGCAAAGGCCTGATTGACCTGACCGACATCCAGTGTCATCCGCCGCGACGAGCCGTCGCCGGCCAGCTGCTCCCAGCTTTCGACCGTGTCGCGCGCCATGTCGATCTCGCGTTTGGGGCCGGTTTGCACCGGCGCCAGACCGCCAAGGCCCAGCGCCCGCGCGACCTTGATGCCACCGCGCACGAGGCTGTCGTCGATCACCATGATGGTCACCGTGGCGCCCGAGATGATGTCGAGATCATGCCCCTCGCCGCCGGTCGCGGCCTCGATCTTGAGGTCGAGCCCGGCATAGCCCTCGGTCAGGGCGACCATCTTCGAGTTGGGAATGCCGATCAGCACGATCGGCTCAGAGTGTTTGACCAGTTTCACCCCGGTCAGCACCGCGTCGGCGTCGATCGCGGCCACGACATGGATCGGCTTGCCCGAATATCCGGTTGTGCCGACGAAATCCGAGGTCAGAAAGGCCCAGGCAATGGTCTCGCCCTGTCTGAGCACCGGGGCGACCTTGACGTCGTCACGCACCGGGCCAAAGGCGTCTGCTCCGGGGGCCAGTTCCGAAGGTTCCAGATCGGGAAGAAAGCTCGCAAGGCTGTCAGCGCGGGCCTCTGCGGCGACAATTGCCGTGAGAATGAAGATCGCTGCACTGAGCCATGAGAAGATAGCGCGCTTTATGTCCACAGCGCACCTCCTTTATTCGAAGTTAACGCTTTGGACATGCGAGGGTCGCGCTCCGCATGCAGAAATGTCTTAGCTGATGGTGGCCCCCGGCTTTCGGGCCACTGAAATTGCGCATCGTCGCCGACCTCGCGCCCGCCGTGCCGGGACGTCTGAGCGGCCGAGGCCGCAATCAGTTCGAATCCCGCCCCGGACGCCGGGCTCAGAGGTGCTGCAAATGCGCAGAAAGCGCAGTCTTCGCAATCGCCATACCCGCTTTCCTGCGACGGCAAGGTGCCGTCCTCAGGTGCGATCTGTTGCAGAACAATTCCATATTCCGAACAGATCTCGATCCATTCACCCTGTGTCGCGCTGGCAAGGGACGGCGCCAGAAGCTGCAGCACAAGGGCGAAAACGGCCATCAGACCTGCAAGCTCGGGCAGCCGGAAAACACGCGTCAGCGTTGTTCCCGAAATGAGCATTGCAATCGTCCGACGGACAGGCATACGCGACTCCAAAGTTGCGGTACGAGGTCGGTTTAAGCGCGCCTGCCGGCAAAAGACTTGACTTTAATCAACGGCACTTGAAATTTTCCCTTTCGGAAAATTAATTGGATTTCTCTGAATAAAAAGAGAAATTTAACATGTTTTTCAAATTAACCTTGCAACCAGGCCCGTGACACCGGCGCGCCCAGGCGCAGCAGGTCGATCGCGCGCCCGGCGATCTGGGTGACGATCTCCTCGACGCTCTTCGGCCCGAGGTAGAAGGCCGGCACCGGCGGCAGGATGATGCCGCCCATTTCGCTGACCGCTGTCATGTTGCGCAGATGGGCCAGCGTCAGCGGCGCCTCGCGGGTCAGCAGCACCAGCGGGCGGCGCTCCTTCAGCTGCACCCCGGCGGCGCGGGTCAAGAGGTTGTCGTCCAGCCCGCCGGCGATGGCCGCCAGGCTGCGCATCGAACAAGGGGCGACGATCATCCCCGAAACCGGCACCGAGCCCGAGGCGATCGCCGCGCCGATATTGCGGCAATCATGCACCCGGGTGACCAGCCCGTGCAGCTCGTCCAGCGCCCCGGCGCCGCATTCCTCGTGCAGGGTGCGCTCGGCGGCCGGGCTGGTCACAAGGTCGATCTCGACCGCCATCGCCGAAAGCTGGCGCGCCACCGACAGCCCCAAGGCCGCGCCCGAGGCCCCGGCCACGCCCAGCACGACACGGGCGTTCATCCGCCCCACCCCGGCAGGCAGCGGGCCAGCAGGTCCGCGGCAAAGGCGGCGTCCTTATCGGCGGTTTTCATGACCTCTCCCCAGTCGCGGTTGGTTTCGCTGCCGATCTTGTTGGTGGCGTCGATGCCGATCTTACCCGCCAACCCGGCCTCGGGCGAGGCGAAATCGAGGTAATCCATCGGCGTGCGCTCCAGCATCATCACGTCGCGCGACGGATCCATGCGCGTGGCCAGCGCCCAGGCGATGTCGTCCCAATTGCGCGGGTCGATGTCGTCATCCACCACCACGATGATCTTGGTATAGCTGAACTGTGGCAGCATGCCCCACAGCCCCATCATCACCCGCCGCGCCTGCCCCGGATAGCGTTTGTCGATCGAGATCACCGCCATGCGATAGCTGCAGGCCGCCGGCGGCAACCACAGGTCCCTGAT
>NZ_JBFJVE010000116.1:0-9890 GCF_041624275.1 Shimia sp. | reverse complement strand
TCTCGGGGCGCAGCATCGGGCGAATTGTGGCGGGCAGGGGCGCGGCGCTGGCGACGAGCAGCCCGCCGGGCGGCGCCGGGCGCGCCACCGGGCGCAGGGACTGGTCCGGCGCGCTGGCCGTGGCACCCTGCGCGCCAAGGCAGATGCCAAGCATCGCCGTCATCAATTGAAGCCGCATCGTTTCGCCTCGCTGTTCTTTTGGTTGCATGCTAGCGCGATTGTTTCGCTTGAGGAAGCAAAGCCGGAGGATCAGCGAAAAATAGGCCGGGGTTTGCCGCCCCGGCAGGGCCGCGGCCGCCTAGCGGCGCCGGCGCGCGACCTTGCGTTTCAGCTTGTCCGCCTTGCGCTTGGCCTTGGTCGCCTTGCGCCGCATCGGCCCGCCGCGTCCGCGCCGCCCCCCCGAGGGCAGTTTCCTGTCCTCGAGCTCGAGCAGTTCCAGCGCGATGCCGCCGGTCACCGGCGCGGCTTCGGTCAGCCGCACCAGAACCCGCTGACCAAGGCCAATGGTGGTGCCGGTTTCCGACCCGGTCAGGGTGTTGCTTTCGGCGTCGAAGCGGAAATACTCGCGCCCCAGTTCGCGCATCGGGATCAGCCCGTCGGCGCCGGTCTCGTCCAGCTTCACGAACACCCCGAACCGGGCAATGCCGCTGATGCGGCCGCCGAATTCATTGCCGATACGTTCCGACAGATAGGAAGCAAGATAGCGGTCGTTGGTATCGCGTTCGGCCAGCATCGAGCGGCGCTCGGTGTCCGAGATATGGCCCGCCGTGGCTTCGAGGTTCTCGATCCCCTCCGGCGACAGCCCGTCGTCGCCCCAGCCATGGGCCGAGATCAGCGCCCGGTGCACGATCAGGTCGGCATAGCGCCGGATCGGCGATGTGAAATGCGCATAGGATCTGAGGGCAAGGCCGAAATGGCCGAAATTCGACGGGCTGTAATAGGCCTGGGTCATGCTGCGCAGGGTCGAGATGTTGATCAGCTCGGCCTCTTCGGTCCCGGCGGCGGCATTCAGGAGCGCATTCAGGTGCTGGGTCTTCAGCACCTGCCCCTTGGCCAGGGTGAAGCCGGCCGATTGCGCCGTCTCGCGCAGCGCGTCGAGCTTTGCGGGGTTGGGTTCTTCGTGGACCCTGAACAGCAGCGGCGAGCGCGCCGCCAGAAGCGTCTCGGCGGCGGCGACATTGGCGAGGATCATGAATTCCTCGATCAGCCGGTGCGCGTCGAGCCGGTCGCGGAACATCACCGAGGCGACCTTGCCCTCGGGGGTCAGTTCGACCTTGCGTTCCGGCAGGTCCAGCTCAAGCGGCTGGCGTTCGGCCCGTGCCTTGCGGGTCGCCTCGTAGGCGGCGTAAAGCGGCTCGATCACCTCATGCATCAGCGGCGCGCATTTGTCGTTCGGGGCGCCGTCGCGGGCCTGTTGCACCTCGGCGTAGTTCAACGAGGCGACCGAGCGCATCATGCCGCGCACAAAGCGGTGGCCGATCTTGCGGCCATGGGAATCAAGCTGCATGCGCACGGCGATACAGGCGCGCGGCACGCCTTCGTGCAGCGAGCAAAGGTCGCCCGACAGGCGATCGGGCAGCATCGGCACCACGCGATCGGGGAAATAGCTCGAGTTGCCGCGCTTGCGCGCCTCGTGGTCAAGTGCGCTGGCCGGGGTCACGTAATGCGCGACATCGGCAATCGCCACCCAGACCACATGGCCGCCCTCGTTGGCCGGGTCGTCATCGGCATGGGCCCAGCAGGCATCGTCGTGGTCGCGCGCATCCGCCGGGTCGATGGTGACCAGCGGCAGGTCGCGCAGGTCTTCGCGCTGGCCCAGCGGCGCCGGTTTGGCGGCATCCGCCTCGGCGATCACCCGGTCGGGGAAGCGGTCGGGAATGCCGTGCTGATGAATGGCGATCAGCGACACCGCCTTGGGCGCCGACGGGTCGCCCAGCCGTTCGATCACCTTGGCGCGTGGCAGGCCCAGGCGCCCTTTGGGGCCGGTCTGCTGGGCCTCGACCAATTCGCCGTCGCGGGCGCCGTTCACGCCCTCGGCCAAGACCTGCCATTCCTTGCCGTCGCCCTTGTCGATGGGCAGGATGCGCCCGCCCTCGGTGGTCTTGCGGAAGACGCCAAGCACCTGGCGGGGATTGGTGCCGATGCGCCGGATCAGCCGGGCTTCGTACTGGTGGGTCTCGCTCTTTACCTCGGTCAGGCGGCCGAGAATGCGGTCGCCCTTGCCCAGTGCCGGGTCGCTGGCGCGCGGCACCACCAGGATCACCGGGGCCGCGCCTTCGCCATGCCACTCCAGCGGGCTGGCAAAGAGGTCTCCGTCGTCGTCCTGTCCGCCGACCAGCAGCACGCTGACCGGGGGCAGACGGTCGGGGTCGCGATAGGTTTTCTTGCGTTTTTCCAGATGCCCCTCGGCCTCGAGTTCTTTCAGCAGCCGCTTGAGGTCGATCCGCGCCGCCCCCTTGATGCCAAAGGCCTTGGCGATGTCACGTTTCGAGGTCAGGGTCGGGTTATCGGAAATCCATTCGAGAATTTCCTCTTTGGTCGGTATGCGCATGTTTTCGCCCTAGCACGCCTGTAGGCCGCCGTCATCGGGAATGTTGCCGGTCGGCTCACTCCTCGAACTGTTCCACCAGTTCCCGGCTGACGGTTTCGAGAAAGCGCGCGGCGGCCACCGGCAGGGTGCGTCCGCGCAGATGTCCGGCTGTCAGAACGCTCGTGGCCACGCCCTGCAAATCCACCGGCACCGCCACCAGGTTATCTTTGGCCAGTTCCGGGCGCCGGTTGATCGCGAGACAGAAACTCAGGGCTTCGCTGTCCTGCGACATCAGCCGCAACAGATCGAGACTGTTGGATTCCAGTACCGGCTTCAGCTCGATCCCCACCTTGCCGGCGGTGGCGTCGAGAATCTGGCGGATGCCCTGCGGCCGTTTCGGCAGCAGCAGCGGGTAATCGGCGCAGTCATAGATCTTGAGCGATCTGCGCTGCGCCAGCGGATGATCGGCGGCCATGATGCAATACATCGGCTGGATCACCGAACACACGGTCTGGAAGTCGGACAGGCGGAGCGGTTCGTAGACGACGGCGATGTCATTGCTGTTGTCCAAAAGCGAGGCCTCGGCCTCGCCGCGTTCATAAAGGCTGACCGAGAAGGTCACGGCGGGAAACTCGGCGAGATGGGCCTTCAGCAGCCGGGGCAGGAAAAAGGGCACCACCTCGCGGGTGGCGGCAATGTTGATATGGCCGGCCCGCATGCCCGACAGGTCGGCGATGCGCGATTTCACCCGGTCCATGTCGGCGAACTGGTCGCGGATATGCTTGAGCAGGATTTCCCCGGCGATATTGGGTCGCAGCCCCGACGGGTGGCGTTCGAAGATCTCGACCCCGAGTTCCTCTTCCACGCTCTGGATGCGGCGGATCAGGGCCGAAGGGGTGATGTTCAGCTGCTCGGCCGCGCCGCGCAGCGACCCGGCCTTGGCGATCCCGTCGATATACTTGAGAATCAGCATGTGGCGCATGGGCGTGTCCCGATTGTCCCGGCTTGCGTTGCGTTTTTAACAACACTTACCGGAAAGAATAGCAACAGACAACAACACTCACTTGCGGTATTAAATGGGTCAAACATGCTTACCAATACTCAGCCAGCCCCGGAAAGCCCCATACAATGACGCCGACCCAAGCCAGGTCCGCAGGTGCCTCTCAGCCTGCCCCGCCCCAGAAACTTGTCGTGATCGGTGCCGGTATGGCCTCGGGGCGGCTGCTGGAGGAATTGGCAAAGCTGGCGCCCGAGAAATACGAGGTGACCCTGTTCGGCGCCGAGAAATGGGGCAATTACAACCGCATCATGCTGTCGCCGGTCCTGTCCGGCGAAAAACAGTTCGACGAGATCATCACCCATGACGCCGACTGGTATGCCGCGCAGGGCATCAACTGCCGCTTTGGTGAGACCATCGTCAAGATCGACCGCAAGACCAAGCGGGTCATCAGCAACCGGGGGGCAACCCACTATGACAAGCTGGTGATCGCCACCGGCTCGGCGTCGTTCTTCATTCCCGTCGCCGGCAATGATCTGCCCGGCGTGGTGGGTTTCCGCGATCACGACGACGTGGAGCGCATGCTGGAAGCCGCGCAGAAGCCCGACGGCAAGGCGGTGGTGATCGGTGGCGGCCTGCTGGGCCTCGAAGCCGCCGCCGCCCTGCATGCGCGGGGCATGAAAGTGACCGTGCTGCACCTGATGGGCCACCTGATGGAGCGCCAGCTTGATCCGACGGCGGGCTATCTGCTGAAGAAGGAACTCGAAGGGCGCGGCATCCGGGTGGTGTGCAACGCGCATACCAACGCGATTGTCGGTGACGGCAAGGCCGAGGCGGTGCTGCTCGAGGACAATGCCACCCACGAGGCTGACCTGGTGGTGATGGCGGTGGGCATCCGGCCCGAAACCCGGCTGGGTGTCGATTCGGGTCTGGAAACCAATCGCGGCATCGTGGTCGACGACCATATGCGCACCTCGGATCCCGACATCATGGCCATCGGCGAATGCGTCGAACACAACGAGACCGTCTTCGGTCTGGTGGCGCCGCTCTATGATATGGCCAAGGTGGCCGCCAAGCAGCTGGCCGGACCTTCGGAGGCCGGCTTTTCCTATGGCGAGACACCGACCAAGCTCAAGGTCACCGGTATCAACCTCTATTCCGTGGGCGATTTCTCGGACGGTCCCGACCGAGAAGAGATCGTGCTGCGCGATGCCACCAAGGGCATGTACAAGCGCGTCGTGCTGCGCGACAACCGCATCGTCGGCGCCGTGCTTTACGGCGACGTCAGCGACGGGCCCTGGTATTACGACATGATCCAGCAGAGCACCGATGTCTCGGAGATGCGCGAGACGCTGATCTTCGGACAGGCGCATCAGGGTGGCGGCGGCTTCGACCCGATCGAGGCGGTGGCGGCGCTGTCGGATGACGCGGAAATCTGCGGCTGCAACGGGGTCTGCAAAGGCGATATCGTCGCGGCGATCGGCGCCCACGACCTGACCACGCTGGACGAGGTGCGCGCCCATACCAAGGCCTCGGCCTCCTGCGGCAATTGCACCGGGCTGGTCGAGAACCTGATGGCGGCGACGCTGGGCGATGCCTTCAGCGCCAATGCCGTGAAATCGATGTGCGGCTGCACCGAGCTCACCCATGGCGACGTGCGCCGCCTGATCAAGGCCAAGGAACTGAAATCCATCCCCGCCGTGATGCAGGAACTGGAGTGGAGCACCTCGGGCGGCTGCGCCAAGTGCCGCCCGGCGCTGAACTATTACCTGCTGGCCGACTGGCCGGGCGAATATGTCGACGATCAGCAGTCGCGTTTCATCAACGAGCGCGTGCATGCCAACATCCAGAAGGACGGCACCTATTCGGTGATCCCGCGCATGTGGGGGGGCATGACCAATGCCGCCGAACTGCGCGCCATCGCCGATGTGGTCGACAAGTTCGAGATTCCCACCGTGCATGTCACCGGCGGCCAGCGCATCGACCTCTTGGGCGTCAAGAAGGAAGATCTGCCCGCCGTCTGGTCGGATCTCAACGATGCCGGCATGGTCTCGGGTCATGCCTATGCCAAGGGTCTGCGCACGGTGAAGACCTGCGTCGGCAAGGACTGGTGCCGCTTTGGCACCCAGGACAGCACCGGGCTGGGCGTGCGGCTGGAGAAATTCCTCTGGGGCTCCTGGGCGCCGCACAAGATCAAGCTTGCCGTCACCGGCTGCCCGCGCAACTGCGCCGAGGCGACCTGCAAGGACATCGGCGTGATCTGTGTCGATAGTGGCTACGAAATCCACTATGCCGGGGCAGCGGGCCTGCACATTCAGGGCACCACCAAGCTGACCACCGTGGCCACCGAGGACGAGGTCATGGAGATCGCCGCCGCCATCGTGCAGATGTACCGCGAACAGGGCCATTATCTCGAACGGATCTACAAATGGGCCGAACGCATCGGCCATGACACGGTGCGCGCGGCGATCCTCGACGACCCCGAAGGCCGCCGCGCCTATTACGATCGCTTCGTGTTCTCGCAGCAATTCGCGCAGACCGATCCCTGGTCCGAGCGTGTCTCGGGTGTCGACAAGCACGAGTTTAAACCCATGGCGACGCTAGAACTGGAGCCCGCAGAATGAACGCGATGACAAATATCTGGACCCCGGTTGGCCAGCTTTCCGACATTCCCCGCCAGGGCGCGCGCTGCGTGCGGCATGGCGACACCAAGATCGCCGTCTTTCGCACCTCGGACGACCGGGTCTTTGCGCTCGAGGATCAGTGCCCGCACAAGAACGGCCCCCTGTCGCAGGGGATCGTGCATGATCGTGGCGTGACCTGCCCGCTGCACAACTGGGTGATTTCGCTGGAAACCGGCACCGCGATGGGGGCCGACGAAGGCGAGACCCGGACCTATCCGGTCAAGGTCGAAGGTGACACCATCATGGTCGCGCTCTGAGCGTCATCGCTCAATGCGCACCTGAAGGAAACCGGCGCGCCTGGCTGGCCGCGCCGGTTTCCGCCTTTCAGATCACCCGGTCACGCGGCGTGCGCCCGGCAAAGAAATCGCCGAGATTGTCGAGCACCCGAAAGCCCATCGCCTCGCGCGCCTCGCGGGTGGCGCTGCCCAGATGCGGCAGCATCACCAGATTGTCGCAGTCGATCAGCTCGGGGCTGATGTGCGGCTCGCCGTCGAATACGTCCAGCGCCGCCCCGCCGATGGTGTCGAACCACAGCGCCCGGGCCAGGGCCTGTTCGTCGATCACCTCGCCGCGCGCGGTGTTGATGAGATAGGCATCGGGCTTCATCAGGTCGAGGCGGCGGCCGTTGATCAGATGCCGGTTGGCGGCCCCGCCGGGGCAATGCAGCGACACGAAATCACACTGCGGCAAAAGCGCGTCGACGCTGTCGACCTGCACGGCATCGTATCTTGCCAGCAGCGCCGGATCCACGCGCGAGCGGTTCTGCACCAGGATCTTCATGCCAAAGCCGTGATGGGCGCGTTTGGCCACCTCTTGTCCGATACGGCCAAAGCCGATGATGCCCAGCGTCTTGCCGCTGACCTTGGTGCCGATCAGATGGGTCGGGCGCCAGCCAGACCAGCGCCCGGCGCGCAGTTCGCGTTCACCCTCACCGGCCCGCCGCGCCACCATCAGCATCAGCGTCATGGCGATGTCGGCGGTGCATTCGCTCAGCACATCCGGCGTGTTGGTCACCGTCAGCCCCAGATCGCGGGCCCGGGCCTCGTCGATATGGCTGTAGCCGACGCCGTAGTTCGCCAGGATTCTTGTCCGCGCCCCCGAGACGTCCAGCGCCTCGGGGCCCAGTCGGTCGGTTACTGTCGGCAGCACCGCGTCATAGGTTTTCAGCGCGTCACGAATCTCGCCGGCGGCCAAGGGCTTGTCGCCGGTGTTCAGCACCACATTATAGTCTTCGGCCAGACGCGCCTCGACCGCGGCCGGCCAGCGCCGGGTCACAAGAACAGAAGGTTTCACCATCATGCCGCCCTTTCCAGAACGCGGGCGATGGTCTCTCCGATCACCGCCGGGTTTTCGGCCACGGTCACACCCGCCGCCGAGAGGATCTCGACCTTTTCCGAGGCGCTTTCGCCAAAGGCCGAGATGATTGCGCCCGCATGGCCCATGGTGCGCCCCTTGGGGGCGGTCAGGCCGGCGACATAGGCCACCACCGGCTTGGTCACATGGTCGCGGATATACTCGGCCGCCTCGGCTTCCTGCGGGCCGCCGATCTCGCCGATCAGGGCGATCACATGGGTGTCTTCATCCTGTTCGAACCATTGCAGGATATCCTTGAAGGACGATCCGTTGATCGGATCACCACCGATGCCGACGCTGGTCGAAACGCCGAGGCCGCGTTCTTTCAGCTGGGCTGCGGCCTCGTACCCCAATGTGCCCGAACGGCCGATGATGCCGACATTGCCCTGCAGGTAGATATGGCCCGGCATGATGCCCAGAAGCGCCTTGCCGGGGCTGATCGTGCCGGCACAGTTGGGGCCGGTCAGCACCATGCGCTTGCCGCGCGGATAGCGGTACATGTAGCGTTTCACCCGGATCATGTCCTGCGCCGGGATACCGTCGGTGATGCAGACGCAATAGCGGATGCCCCCATCGGCGGCTTCCATGATGCTGTCGGCGGCAAAGGGCGGTGGCACGAAGACCAGGCTGGCCTCGGCGCCGGTCGCGGCCACGGCCTCTTTCACGGTGTCGAAGACCGGCACGCCCTCGACGGTCTCGCCGCCCTTGCCGGGCACCACGCCGGCGACGACATTGGTGCCGTATTCGATCATGTCCTTGGTGTGGAACCGGGCCATCTTGCCGGTGATCCCCTGCACGAGAACAGGTGTGTTGCGGTCGATCAGGATGCTCATTTCACGGCTCTCACTCTGGTGGCTTGGTTCAAATCGTTCTTCCAGGCCCCGACCGAGCGTTCGGCGGCCTCGATCAGGGTCGTGGCGCGGATGATCGGCAGGCCCGACTTGGCAAGGATCCTCTGGCCTTGCTCCACGTTGGTGCCCGCCAGGCGCACGATCACCGGCACGTCGACCTGCACCTCTTTCAGCGCCTGCACCACGCCTTCGGCCACCCAGTCGCAGCGGTTGATGCCGGCAAAGATATTGACCAGCACCGCCTGCACGTTGTCATCGGACATCACCAGCCGGAAGGCCTTGGCCACCCGCTCGGGCGTGGCGCCGCCGCCGATGTCGAGGAAGTTGGCAGGCTCGCCCCCGGCCAGCTTGATGGTGTCCATGGTCGCCATGGCCAGACCGGCGCCGTTGACGATACAGCCGATGTTGCCCTCGAGCCCGACATAGGACAGGCCCCGGTCAGCGGCCCGCGACTCGCGCGGGTCTTCCTGCGACTTGTCGCGCAGCTCGGCGATCTGCGGATGCCGGAACAGGGCGTTGTCATCCAGCGTCATCTTGGCATCGAGCGCCAGAATGCGGTTGTCGCCGGTGACCACCAGCGGGTTCAGCTCGACCATGGTGGCGTCAAGCTCGGTGAAGGCGCGATAGCAGCCCTGAAGCGTGCGCACCATCTGCGCCATCAGTGTCGGGTCGAGTTTCAGGGCAAAGGCGATCTCGCGGGCCTGGAATTCCTGCAACCCGACGGCCGGCTCGACGATCTGGCGCACGATGCTGTCGGGGCGGGTGGCGGAAATCTCTTCGATCTCCATGCCGCCTTCGGCCGAGGCGACGATCATCACCCGCTGGCTGCTGCGGTCGAGCACCAGCCCGAGATAGATCTCGCGCGCGATCGGCACCCCGGCCTCGACATAGACGCGGTAGATGCCCTTGCCCTCGGGCCCGGTCTGATGCGTGACCAGCTTGCGGCCGAACATGTTTTCGCAGGCGTCCTGAATCTCGGCCTCGGTGTTGCACAGCTTGACGCCACCGGCCTTGCCGCGCCCGCCGGCGTGCACCTGCGCCTTGACCACCCATTTGTCGCCACCCAATTCGCGGGCGCGGTAGGTGGCTTGCTCGGGGCTATAGGCCAGCGCGCCGGGCGGAACGCTGACGCCAAACTTCGACAGAAGGTCTTTGGCCTGATATTCGTGAATGTCCATGGGTCTCCCTCACACGGCTACGGCAGTGGAAAAGCGCTGATTGAGAAGCTGATCGACCCGGTTGAGGTCAATCTCTGCGCCCAGATCGTTCAACGCCTGAGCAAAACGCAGGGCGATGTCGGTGATCGCAGATACGGTCAGAAGGTTCAGGATGCCGATCCGCACCTGCACCGGCGCCGACAGGGTCGGCCAGATGCCAAAGCCCTCGGCGCGGCAGGCCTGCACCAGCTCCAATTCGCGGCCCTTGAACGCCTCGGGCAGGTTCAGCACCAAGAGGCTGGTCATGTTCGAGGTGAC
>NZ_JBFJVE010000115.1:0-9907 GCF_041624275.1 Shimia sp. | reverse complement strand
TCGCGGCTGTCGAGATCGGCGGTGTAAAGCGCCTTGCCGGTGACCTTTTCGATACCGTCGACCAGCGGCACCGGGCGGCCGATGGCGGACCTGTCGTGTTTGACGTTCATTTGCGGGCCTCCGCGGCGGCGACCTGCACCGATTTGAGAATTTTCGTGTAGCCCGTGCAGCGGCAGATATTGCCGCCCAGCGCGGTCCTGATCTCGGCCTCGCTGGGCTGCGGGTTGCGGCGCAAGAGCCCCTCGGCGGCGATGATCATCCCCGGCGTGCAATAGCCGCACTGGGTGCCGAGGTTTTCGTGAAAGGCCTTTTGCAGCGGCGACAGGTTGCCGTCGCGGGCCTGACCCTCGATGGTTTCCAGCTCGGCGCCGTCGCAGGCCGCGGCAAGGGTGATGCAGGACAGGCGCGGCGCACCGTCGATCAGCACCGTGCAGGCGCCGCATTCGCCGCCGTCACAGCCCTTCTTGGCCCCGGTCAGGGCCTGACGTTCGCGCAGAAAATCGACCAGAAGCAGATTGTCCGGCACCACGTCATCCACGGTTCGGCCATTGATCTTGAGACTTAGGACACGCTTCATCCAGCTTCCCTTTCCGCATTTCTTCACAAAAGCAATAAATCGGTACCAGTATACTAAAAAAGCGTGTAGGGTATAGATAATTCTTCGTGACTCGACAGAAACAGGAGTCTTTTCACCGTCGGAAGGGTCTGGTGGCCGGGGCATGTTCGGTGCAAGTCCATTGCCGCCGGGCCCATGGTCTGCGATCTTACAGGCGCAATTCAGTAGTTGATTGCGAAAATAACGACAAGGAGCCTTCATGACGGACGAAACAGAGCAGAGCAAGGAAGGCGCAGACTTTCGAATCCGCCGGGCCACGGCAGAGCATTTGCAGGATGTGATCGACCTTGACGCGCGCATCACCGGCCAGCCGAAACCGGAATTCTGGCAGGACATCTACGACCGCTATGCCACGCGGCGCGTCGACCAGCGGTTCTTCCTCGTCGCCGAGAAAGAGGGCCGCCCCGGCATCCTGGGGCTGATTGCCGGCGAGGTGCGCGGCTGGGAATTCGGCTCGCAGCCCTGCGGCTGGGTGTTCGCGGTTTCGGTCGACCCCGAGGTGCGCCAGCGCGGCATCGGCGAGGCGCTGTTCAAGGAGATGTGCAACGAATTCCGCCGCGCCGGGATGACCACGGTGCGCACCATGGTGCGGCGTCAGAACCCGCTCCACATGTCGTTCTTCCGCAGCGAGGGCATGATGGCCGGGCCCTATACGCAATTGGAAATGAACCTTGACGAAGGGTAACCGGCCCCCTACTTGCGCCGGACAGAAAAGGAAATGATGTGCAGAAATCAAGTCGACTTGCCATTTACGCCCTGATCGAGCTGGCCTCGAACCCCGAGCGCCAGATTTCAGCCGCCGAAATCGGTGCCAAGTACCGCGTCTCGGCCCATCATCTGGCCAAGGTGCTGCTGACCCTTGGCCGCGAGGGCTGGGTGCAGTCGATCCGCGGTGTCGGTGGCGGCTACAGTTTCACCGGCAATGCCAAGCGGCTGACCCTGTTCGACATCATCAGCGTCTTCGAGGATACCAATACCTCGTGCAAGCTCGATGATCCGAGCGAGGCCACCGACGAGGAATGGGTGCTGTTCGACGTCTCGAACGAGATCAACGACATCGCCATGTCGACCTATAGTTCGATCAGCATCGCGACCCTGCTGAAACAGGTCGAGCGCCGCAAGAAAGTGGCGATGAGGGACGCCGCCGCGCAGGACGCCTGAGACACCGCCGGACGCGAGACGCCCGCGCGCCCCGCCCCCTGTTGCCAGCAAGGCCTAGCTTTCTGCCAAGGCTGCCAGCTTTTCCCATGTTTCATCGACTTCGGCCTGAAGGCCGTCCCTGTGGTCATCGCTCAGGTGACGATAGCGTTTCTGCTGTGCCAGATAGGCGTCGATGGGCTGGTTCTTCTGCGCTGCATCGAGCCTGTAGGTGACGCCGTCCTCGATCTCGAGCAGCGGGAAGACGCCGGATTCCACCCCCAGC
Organism: Shimia sp.; assembly: GCF_041624275.1. Taxonomy (GTDB): domain Bacteria; phylum Pseudomonadota; class Alphaproteobacteria; order Rhodobacterales; family Rhodobacteraceae; genus Shimia. The sequence continues at coordinate 7,868 of NZ_JBFJVE010000115.1, read as the reverse complement.
CGCGCGGTCTTGACGGCGGCATCGTCGGCCACGCCCCAGCCCGGCAGGCAGGGGATCAGCACGATGATGACCTTGGTGCCCCGGATCGTCCGGGCCTTCCTGATCTTGGCCGCCATGTCGTTGAGATGCGACGGGCTGACGGTGGCGATATAGGGGATGCGGTGCGCGGCGAGGATCTCGATCAGGTTCTTCTTGCGCGTGGTCTTGCCCAGCGGCGTGCTGCCGGTGGTGGCGTCGCGCGGCGTCGACGAGCTTTTCTGCCCGCCGGTGTTCATATAGCCCTCGTTGTCGAAACAGATATAGAGGATGTCCTCGTTGCGCTCGGCGGCCGAGGACAGGGCCTGAAGGCCGATGTCATAGGTGCCGCCATCGCCGGCAAGGCACAGGACGGTGGTGTCGTCGCGCCCCTGCTTGACCAGCGCCCGCTTGATGCCGCTGGCCGAGGCGGCGGCGGATTCCAGCGTGCCGTGCAGCACCGGGATCTTGGCGGCGCTCATCGGGTGGCCGCCGAGGATCACCGCCGAGCAGGAGGGCGCCACCACGCCCACCGTGTCCGGTCCGACCGCATTGAGGATCACCCGCATCGACAGGGCTTCAGCACATCCGGCGCAGGCGACATGGCCGGAACAGAACTGGCCCTGGTCGTCGTATTCTATCTTTTCCATGGCTTCACTCCACCCAGATCGGCTGATTGTCGACGTCGGCCGCACGGTAGTCGACGGCCAGTTTCTCGAGCGTTTCGGGCGGCACGTTGACCCCGCCGACCCCGGTCAGCAGACCGTAGAGCCGCGGCGCGTCGGCGCGGCCGAAAAGCGCCGCCTTCAGCTCCTGGTGCAGCACCCCGCCGAGACCGGGCGAATAGTTGCGATCCAGCACCAGCGCGCAGGGCACCCCGGCCAGCGCCTCGCAGAGCGCGGCGGCGGGCAGGGGGCGGAACAGGCGCAGCTTCAAAAGCCCGGCGGCAATGCCCTTTGCGCGCAGCGCATCGACCGCAAGCCGCGCGGTGCCGGCCATGCTGCCCATGGTGACAAAGACCAGCTCGGCCCCCTCGGTGCGGTAGGGCTCGAGCGGCGCGCTGGCCCGGCCGGTCAGCCCGGCCCAATCCTCTCCGGCGCGGATGGTCAGCGCCTCGACCCCCTGCATCGCCGCATCCATGTCGCGGCGGGTCTGGTTCCAGGCCGCCTGGTCGACCGGCGCCCCGGTCGAGCGGCCGCTGTCGTTGGCCAGCAGGATGTCGCGTTCGGGCCGGGGCAGGAAGGCCTGCACGGTTTCAGGCGACGGCAGGCTTACCGGCTCGACCGAATGCGACACGTAGAAGGCATCGTGGTTGACCATCACCGGCAGGTTGGCGGCTTCGGCGATGCGGAAGGCCTGGATCACCGTGTCGAGCGAATCCTGCGGGTTCTCGCAGTAGAGCTGGATCCAGCCGGTGTCGCGCTGCGACAGGCTGTCGATCTGGTCCGGCCAGAAGCCCCATGGCGCCGCCGGGGTGCGGTTGACGTTGAACAGCACGATCGGCGTGCGCGCCCCGGCAGCGTAATGCAGCAGCTCGTGCATCAGCAACAGCCCCTGCGACGAGGTGGCGGTGAAGACCCGCGCCCCGGTGACCGAGGCGGCAATGGCCGCGGCCATGGCGGAATGCTCGCTTTCGGGTGTCAGCAGCTCGGCGTCGAACTGATTGGCGCTCTGGAACTCGATCAGTTTTTCAAGGATCGGAGTCTGCGGGGTGATCGGATAGAGCGGGGCAACGTCCGGCCGCGCCAGGCGCACCCCCCAGGCCACGGCGTGATTGCCGTTGAGAAGTTGCAGATCCTCTTTGAACGCGGGCGCATTCATGACGTGGTTTCCTCCTGCATGTGGATGGAGCCGGTGGGGCATTCGGCAACGCAGAGCCCGCAGCCCTTGCAGTAGTCGGCATTGACCTGATAGCCGCCGTCGACGCGGCTGATCGCCATGTCGGGGCAGTAGAAATAGCAGTTGTCGCAGTAGATGCAGCTGCCGCAGCTGAAGCAGCGCTCGGCTTCCTTGCGGGCCTCGGCGGCCGCCAGCGGCAATTGCACCTCGTCGAACCCCTCGAGCCGCCGGTCGAGCGCGGTCAGGCGCTGGCGGCTGCGGGGGTGGCTTTCCTGATAGGCGGTGTTGATGCGCCCGAGGGCGACCGCTTCGCTGGTCTCGAAGGCCGCGCTCGCCCCGGTTCCGAGCAGGTTTTCGGCAATCGCATGCGCCGCCTCCTTGCCCATGCCGATGGCCTGGGTAACGAAACGGCTCATGCTGGCGACATCGCCGCCGGCATAAAGGCCAGGCGTCGCGGTCTGCCAGTCGGCCCCGGTGGCAAGCACCGGGCCGTCACCGGCCGCGACATCCTGCCAGCGCGCCAGATCGGCATCCTGTCCGATGGCCGGAATGATCGTGGTCGCGGCGAGATCGAAAGCACTGCCGTCGACCGGCTGCACCGAAAAGGCGCCGGGCCGGTCGCCGGGGATGAAATCGACCCGGACACAGCGCAGCGTCAGACCGGCCTCGCCGGCGCGCGCGCTGTCGAGCATCGCCCCGCTGACAAAGCAAATTCCCTCTTCCATGGCCTCGGCAATCTCGGCGGCCTGGGCCGGCAGGCGGCCCTCGGGTTCAAGCGACAGAACAGTCACCTCTGCGCCCAGACGGCGCGCCGAGCGGGCCACATCCATCGCCGCACTGCCGCCGCCGATCACCACCACCGATGCCCCGGCCTTGGCCTTCTGCTGGCCCAGAGGCGCGGCAAGGAAATCGGCGCTGTCGACGACCCAGGGCTGGTCGTAGTCCAACCCCGGCAGGCGTTTGGGCAGGCTGGCGCCGGTGGCCAGATATACCGCGTCATGGTGCTCTTTCAGGGCCGCCAGCGCCGCCGGGTCCGCGACCTCGGCCTCGAGATGCAGGTCGATGCCCATATTGACGATGCGCTCGATCTCGTGGTTCAGCACCTCGCGCGACAGCCGGTAGGAGGGGATGCCATAGCGCATCAGCCCGCCGAGATCGTCCTTGGCCTCGTAAAGCGCCACCTTGATGCCGTAGCGGCGCAGCTGGTAGGCCGCCGAGAGCCCGGCCGGGCCACCGCCGACCACCGCCACCGAATGCGGCTGTTCGGCGCCAGGTTCAAAGCCCCAGCCCTTGGCGATGGCGGTGTCGCCGACAAAGCGTTCGAGACTGCAGATGCCGACCGTCTCGTCGTGGTCCTTGCGGTTGCAGGCGCTTTCGCAGGGGTGGTGGCAGATGCGCCCGGCAATGGCCGGAAAGGGGTTGTTGTCGGCCAGCGTGACCCAGGCCGCCTGCAGATCGCCATCCTTGACCTGCTTGACCCATTCGGCGATGCGCCCGTTTACCGGGCAGGCCTGCAGGCAGGGAGAGGGCTGGTTCTGATAGGTCGGCAGGGCGCTGCGCCAGGTGCCGGTGAGGCGCGACTCGCTGGTCAGATGGGTCCAGAGCGGGGATAGCTGTTCGTTCATGCGGGCACCTTCTGGCTTGCCGCCGCGACCAGCCCATAGGCTTCGCGACAGGCGGCGACGTTTTCGGATTTCTTGACCGGGGCTGTGGCTTCGATGATCGCGCACATGGTGTCGAGATCGGGCTGCCCCAGCGCCGCCGCAAAGGCTCCGAGCAGCGCCGAGTTGACCACCTTGCCCATGTTGTTGCGCCGCGCCACCGCCTTGCCGTCGATCGGGATCACCCGGCGCAGCCCCAGCTGCGGCAGGGCCTCGGCCGGGCGCGCCGAATTGACCACCACCAGCGCATCCTCGGCGCCGAGGCGCAGAAAGGCCTCGTCCAGCAGGCTGTCGTCGAAACACATCAGCGCCGTGGCCGAGGTGATGTTGCAGCGCTGGACGATCGGCACGCGATCGACCCGCAGCGACGAGGTCACCGGCGTGCCGCGCCGGGCGCCGCCATAGGTCGAGAAGGTCTGCACGTGATAGCCCTTGGCGAACAGTGCCTTGGCCAGCTGGTTGCCGGCGGTCTGGGCGCCCTGCCCGCCCCGTCCCAAGATGATGATTTCCTGCATGGCTGCTCCCATGGATTGCAATTACGAAGACTGGCCGTCGCGCAGGCGAAAGCGCTGGATCTTGCCGGTCGCGGTTTTCGGCAGCTCGTCGACCGCCTCGACCCAGCGCGGGTATTTCCACACCCCGATGGCGTTCTTGACATGCTCTTTCAGCTCGTCGAACAGCCCGTTGATACTGTCGGGGTTCTTCAGGACGACAAAGGCCTTGGGCTTGATCAGCCCCTCTTCGTCCTCATGGGCGACCACCGCCGCCTCGATCACCGCCGGGTGGGCGACGATCACCTGTTCGACCTCGAAGGGCGAGACCCAGCGCCCCGAGACCTTGAACATGTCGTCGGTGCGGCCGCAGTAGTGGTAATAGCCCTCGGCGTCGCGGATGTACTTGTCGCCGGTATGGGTCCATTCGCCGGCGAATGTTGCCCGGCTCTTGGCACGCTGGTTCCAGTAGCCGTCGCCGGCCGAGCCGCCCGAGACCAGAAGCTCGCCCAGTTCGCCGTCCGGCAGGTCGTTGCCCTCTTCGTCGACCAGCCGCAGCCTGTAGCCGTCGAATTCGCGACCCGAGGTGCCATAGCGGATGTCGTCGGGGCGGTTGGACAGGAAGACATGCAGCATCTCGGTCGACCCGATACCATCGAGGATCGGCACCCCCATGCGGCTTTGCCAGCTGAGACCGACGTCTTCGGGCAGGCCCTCGCCGGCCGAGATGCACAGGCGCAGCCGCTCCGAGCCGTTCTCCGGCTGGCAGGCATCGTCTGCCAGCATCGCCGCATAAAGCGTCGGCACGCCGAAGAACAGGGTCGGGTTGAAACGGTGCAGCATGCCGAGCACCGACTCGGCGGTGGGGCGGTCGGGCAGCAGCACGGTGGTGGCGCCGACCGACATCGGGATCGCCATGCTGGCGCCCAGCCCATAGGCAAAGAACAGCTTGGCGGCGCTGAAACAGATGTCGTCATGGCGGATGCCGAGCACGTTCTTGCCGTAGTGGTCGGCGACATAGGCGGGGCTGGTGTGAACATGGCGCACCCCCTTGGGGGCGCCGGTGGAACCCGAGGAATAAAGCCAGAAGGCGGTTTCATCGGGGTGTGTGTCGGCGGTCTCGAAGCTGGTGCCGGCCTGCGCCATCAGGGCGCCGAGATCCGCGTGGCCGGCAGCGGCATCGCCCCCGCCCTCGCCCGAAACCACGACATGGCGCAGGTGCGGCAGGTCGGCCAGCAGGGGTTCGATCACCGGCAGCAGCGGCGCCGAGATCACCAGCGCCTGCGCCCGGCTGTCGTTGAGCATGTAGAGATACTGGTCGGGCTTCAGCAGCGTGTTGAGACAGACCGGAATGATGCCCGCGCGGATCGCCCCCCAGAAGACCGAGGGGTAATCGACCGTGTCCAGCAGCAGCAGCGCGATTCGCGCCTCGCGCCCGAGCCCGAGATCGACCAGCATGTTGGCCGCCCGATTCGTCGCGGTCTGCAACTCCTGATAGGTCAGCGACCGCGCCGTATCCTGGAAGGCAACCTTGTCGCCATAGCCACTTGTGACATTGCGGTCGACCATGATTTCCGCAGCATTGTACCGTTTTGCTGTTTTCATGTCCGTCACCTCCCAAATGACTTCCATTCTCTTTTTAGGTAATGTAGTACTAGTATGCATAATTAGACGTTTGTGCAATCAAAGAATTGCCGAATGGGGTGCTCCCGGGCCGGATCGGCAGCCCGAAAAGCGGAAAATCCCCGCCAGACAGGGAAGGCCAGATCGTGGGAGAATTGCTGTTAGAAGGCAAGGTTGCACTTGTAACGGGGGCCGGACGGGGCGTTGGCCGCGACATTGCCCTGATGATGGCGGCCAAGGGCGCAAGCGTAATCGTCAACGATATCGGCACCGGCGGCGACGGCGAGGGGCTGGACGATTCCCCGGCCCGCGAGGTGGTCCGCGAGATCGAGGCCGGCGGCGGCGCGGCGGAATGCAACTTCGGGTCGGTGGCGGATTTCGACCAGGCCGGGGCCATGGTGGCCCAGGCGGTCGACCGTTTCGGGCGGCTGGACATCGTGGTTAACAATGCCGGCATTCTGCGCGACACCATCTTTCACAAGATGACCGAGCAGGATTTCGACCAGGTGATCGCGGTGCATCTCAAGGGCAGCTTCGGCGTCAGCCGTCACGCGGCCGACGTCTTCCGGGCCCAGAAGTCCGGCTGTTTCGTGCATATGACCTCGACCTCGGGGCTGATCGGCAACCTCGGGCAGGCCAATTACATGGCCGCAAAGCTGGGCATTGTCGGCCTGTCGAAGTCCATCGCGCTGGACATGGCGCGCTATAATGTGCGCTCGAACTGTATTTCCCCCTTTGCATGGAGCCGGATGACTGAGAGTATTCCGGTAACCACACCCGAGGAGATGGCCCGGGTCGAGAAGCTGCGCCAGATGACGCCGGACAAGATCGCCGTGATGGCCACGGCCCTGGCGGCGGACGGCGCGGCGGATGTCTCGGGGCAGATATTTGCCGTGCGCAACAACGAGATCTTTCTGATGGGGCAATCTCGCCCGCTGCGCGGCATGCAGCGCGGCGAGGGCTGGAGCGCCGAGACCGTGCTGGAGCACGCCCTGCCCGCCCTCAGGCCCAGTTTCTACGGGCTCGACCGGACCTCGGACGTTTTCACCTGGGAGCCCGTGTGAGCATGGCCCGACAGATTGCAACACCAGACGGAAAGGCGCGCGAAACATACTGAACGGGGCCATGCCGGGCGCGAGACCGCGCGACAACACGGGAAGACCCCATAATACCAATCACCACGGTCAAGGGAGGAACAAATGGCCATTCACAAGACACTATTGGGTTTCGTCGGAGGGGCGGCGCTGGCGCTGGCCGGAACGGGCGCACTGGCGGCTGAATACACTTTCAACCTGCAGAGCTTCCTGCCGGCGCAGGCAACCATCCCAAGCAAGATCATCGACGTCTGGGCAGACGAGGTCGAAGAGGCGTCGGGAGGGCGCATCGAGATCAAGCGCTTTGCCTCGATGCAGCTGGGCGGCAAGCCGCCGGAACTGCTGGATCAGGTGATCGACGGGGTGATCGACATCACCTGGAACGTCAACGGCTATACGCCGGGCCGCTTCCCGTCGACCGAAGTTTTCGAACTTCCCTTCCTCGTCACCGATGCGCGCGCCGCGTCCTCGGCCTATTGGACGATGATGCAAGAGCACATGGCCGACACCGAATTCAAGGCGATGAAGGTGCTCGGAGTCTGGGTCCACGGCCCCGGCGTCATCCATGCCAACAAGGAAGTCACCTCGCCCGAAGATTTCAACGGCATGAAGATCCGCGGCGCCTCGCGCCAGGTCAATGCGCTGCTGAAGGAACTTGGCGCGACCCCGGTCGGCATGCCGGTTCCGGCGGTGCCCGAAGCCCTGTCCAAAGGGGTGATCGACGGCACCACCATCCCGTGGGAAGTGACCAAGGCGCTGAAGGTGCCGGAACTGGTCGAACACCACACCGAGTTCACCGGCCCGATGATGTATACCATCACCTTCGTGCTGGCGATGAACTGGGACAAGTACAACAGCCTGCCGGATGACCTGAAGGCGGTGATCGACGAAAACTCGGGCATGAAGTTCTCGGTCTTCGCCGGTGGCACGCAGCAGGATTACGACGCGCCCTCGCGCCAGCTGGCGGTGGATCGCGGCAACCAGATCATCACGCTGGATGCCGCGCAATCGGCGAAATGGGCCGAAGCCTCGGCGCCGGTGACGGCAGCCTGGGTCGCCGAGATGAACGAGAAGGGCATCGACGGACAGGCCCTGATCGATCAGGCCAAGACGCTTATGGCGGCCTATAAGTAAACCGCTTCGCT
>NZ_JBFJVE010000114.1:0-9914 GCF_041624275.1 Shimia sp. | reverse complement strand
CGGCACCCTCGGCCCCCATCTGCGCCAGCGCGCCGCGCAGCTGCGGGCCGCAGTCGCATTTCAGACTGCCCAGGACATCGCCGGTGAAACAGGCCGAATGCAGCCGCGCCAGCACCGGCTTGTCGCGCGGCGGGCGGCCGACCTCGATCGCATAATGTTCCTCGCCGCCGTCCTCGGGGCGAAAGATATGCAGTCGCCCGGCCTCGGCGGCGGCCATCGGCAGGCGGGCGTGCACCACCGGGTGCAGCGGGCTGGTGGCCCCCAGATGTGGCGCCGCCAGATCGACCGGGATCACCGTCAGCCCGTGGTCGAGCGCGAAGCGCCCGGCATCCGCGATTTCCAGCATCACCGCCGCCGGCAAGAGCCGCGCCGACTTGGCCAGCCGGATCGCGGCGCGGTGCAGCTCGGCGGGGCCCTCGCGCAGGCTGTTCAGCGGCCCTTTCATCGGCTTGCGCAGGTCGTCGGCCGGATCGGCCACCCCCCGCACCCAGCCGATATCGCCGTCGCCGGGCAGCGCGATGCGGGCCAGGTCGCCGTCATAGGCCCGCGCCTTCAGGGTCTCGGCGCGCCGCGCCGTGATCGCCAGAACCGGCAGGCCGCCAAGCGCCCGCAGGCCGGCCAGCCGCGCGGCGTTCAGGGTCTCGGCGGCCAGCATCAGCATCGCCCTGCCGCCGCCGGTCAGAAGCACCGGCACCCCCATCCTAAGGTCCGACCGCGCCCGCGACAGGCGCTCTATGATGTCCGGTGCAAAACTCATGATGTCCTCGGTCTGTCGGAAAGTCTGATGTAGCCCCGATTGAAGCAATATGAAACACTCGGCGCCGCAATTACACGTCCGCGTGAGGCATTTGCAGCAAATCTTGTCCCGACCGTGATCTCACTACACATGCTCGTCAGAGACAAGCAACCGGAGGCCCGACAATGGCACAGCTCAAGAGAATACTCCTGGTCGATGATGATGACGACCTGCGCGAGGCGCTGTCCGAACAGTTGCTGATGACCGAGGATTTCGATGTCTTCGAGGCCGGCAACGGCGCCGAGGCCATGGTCAAGGCCAAGGAGGCGCTCTACGACATGATGATCCTCGATGTCGGCCTGCCCGATACCGACGGGCGCGAGTTGTGCCGCCTCATGCGCAAGCAGGGGATCAAATGCCCGATCCTGATGCTGACCGGCCATGACACCGATGCCGATACCATCCTCGGGCTGGACGCCGGCGCCAACGACTATGTTTCCAAACCCTTCAAGTTCCCGGTGCTGCTGGCCCGGATCCGCGCCCAGCTGCGCCAGCACGAGCAATCCGAGGATGCGGTGTTCCAGCTTGGCCCCTATACTTTCAAGCCGGCGATGAAGATGCTGATCACCGAAGACGACCGCAAGGTGCGCCTGACCGAGAAAGAAACCAACATCCTCAAGTTCCTCTATCGCTCGGCCGATGGCGTGGTGGCGCGCGACGTGCTCTTGCACGAGGTCTGGGGCTACAACGCCGGGGTCACCACCCATACGCTCGAAACCCATATCTATCGCCTGCGCCAGAAGATCGAACCCGACCCGTCGAACGCGCGGCTGCTGATCACCGAATCCGGCGGATATCGGCTGGTGGCCTGAGGATTTTCCGCAGTGAAACAATTTGGCAACACTGATCGTGCTATGCTGGTCCCAAGTTGATTTGAATCAAAGAAGCACCGCTGGCGCATCTTTACACCTGTAGACGAGACCCCGCGCATATCCGGGTCATGATATGCACCTCCCTGTTGGACTACGGCCCGGATCTGATCCGGGCCTCTTTTTTTGCCCCGCTGCTGCGCCCTCGGCGTGGTCATTCACGATGAATTGGCGGCATTCCGCGAAACGCGGCTGTTTTCACACTGTCGAGAGTGGCAGAGGAAATAAGCTCCGGGGCGCTCCGCCCACTATATGTGGGATCGTCCGGGGTAAACGCCACAATATTGTGAGTGCGACATCGTATGTCACCCGGAAGACCCGCTGGGTCTTCCGGCACCTCACGCCTGGGCCGAGGGGCGCGCCTTGACGCTCTCGTACCAGCGCAGCAGATCGCCATGCGCGGGCCCGACACGGCGTTTCACCACCCGGGCGAAATCGACGAAGACGAAACAGGTGATATCGGCCATGGAAAACCCGTCGCCGGCCACGAAGTCGCGCCCCGCAAGATGCCGGTCGAGCTTGTCGAAGAACAGGTCGATGCGCCGCAGGCCGCGCGCCGCCAGTTCCGGGATCTGGGGAAAGTTCTCGGGCCCGGGAAGCGCCCGATCCTTCATGTGCGGGTTGGCATTGCGCAGCGCCTCGGCGACGGCCAGCCCGCATTGCGTCTCGGCGATCGCATTCCACATCATCACCGCCCCCTTCTCCTCGGCGCTGCGCCCCATCAACGGCGGTTCGGGAAACCGCGCCTCGAGATAGGCGGCGATGCCGAGGTTCTCGGTCAGCACCTGCCCCGGCGCGATCTCGAGCGCCGGCAGCATGGCGTCGGGGTTGACGGCGCGGAATTCCGGCGTCAGCTGCTCGCCCTTTGCGATCGAGATTTCGCGGCTTTCGACCCGCAGCCCCTTTTCGGCAATGAACATGCGGGCGCGCCGCGGGCTCGGCGCCGTCGCGCAATCATAGAAAATCATCCGTGACCTCCCTTCGGACCTTCCCCGCCACTGTCCGGGCCCCGCCGGTGCATGTCGACGGTTCCGCTACGGCACCTGCCTGTGCTTCATCTCTTGCCAAATACTCCGGGGGGAGGCCGCAGGCCGGGGGCGGCGCCCCCATTGCACGAATGCGGGCTGCGCGGCGGGCGATTGCCCCGGCCGCAGGGCGGGGTGTCAGTCGCCCAGCTTGGCATGGACCTCGTCAAGGTCGATCTCGCCGATCGGGAACTTGTTCGACGGATCCTGGAAATCATATTTGAACAGGTCGAAATCGCGCTTGTAGATCTCATAGACCAGATGCATCGACAAGTCGTCGAAATAATCCTCGACCGGATGCGCCCGCTTCGGCCCGTGGCCTTCGCTTTCGTTGAACCGCGGAATGCTGTTCAGATCCACCGCATGGGCGACCTCGATCCGGTCGAGCACCTCCTGCATGCCCTCGTTGAACTTCTCGGTGAAGAAGATCCGGTCGTAGGTGCCGCCATTGGCGATGAAGGTCGAGACATGGCCCGACATCGCCGACCAGTGGATGTCCGGCTCCATCGGGCGCCGCCAGCGGATCGAATCGCGGGCAAACAGCAAAAACCGGCGGAAGGACTTGATCTGGTCGAAGTCCTGCTTGCCGTCCTCGCCACCGACCTCGATACCGTATTTCTGGATCAGCAGCGGCACCAGGTTGCCGCGATAGCGGCGACCGTTGCGCTGGATGCCGCAGATCTTGTCGAAAAAGGACGACAGGATGCGCGTATAGGGGTTGCGCACGCAGGTGAAGGCAAAGGACTTGTGCCCCTGCACATTGCGGGTGATCGCCTGCTGGCTGTCCTCCAGCGCCCATTTGTGCATGCCGCCCTGGGCATCGTGAATGTCGCCGTCGAAAAACTGGCCGTGATCCGAATAATACATGATCTGCCCGATCGTCGAGCAGGCGCATTTGGGCACGACGCGATACACCATGCTCTCGCTCTCGGTCATCCAGGTGCCGGGAAACCCCATGCCATTGCCTCCGCTTGTTCCGTGGCTTGATTTTCCGCCACGGTTGCTTTCGTTTCAAAAAAGCAAATAAACCCTGTTTATTCAACGTCCGTTCATCATTATCTAGATAAACAATCAATAAGTTTTCGGGGCTTGGTTTCCAAAATGGCAAAAATCGCCTTCATTCTCCTTTGCCACAAGGATCCCGAGGCGATCATTCAGCAGGCCGAGCGGCTGACGACCGCCGGCGACTACATCTCGATCCACTTCGATGCCCGCGCCCGACCCGAGCATTTCGCGAAGATCCGCGACGCTCTCGCCGGCAACCCGAATGTCGCCTTCGCCCACAAGCGGATCAAATGCGGCTGGGGCGAATGGAGCCTGGTTCAGGCGACTCTCTACGCGGTCGAGGCGGCCGAACAGCAGTTTCCCCGCGCCACACATTTCTACATGCTCTCGGGCGATTGCCAGCCGATCAAGACGGCGGATTACATCCATCGCTATCTCGATGACAACGACTGCGACTTCATCGAAAGCTTCGACTATTTCGAAAGCAACTGGATCAAGACCGGCTGGACCGAAGAGCGGCTGATCTATCGCCATGTCTTCAACGAGCGCACCCAGAAACGGCTGTTCTACTGGTCGTTCGAACTGCAAAGACGGCTTGGGCTGAAGCGCCGGATCCCGGCCGACATTCAGGTCCAGATCGGCTCGCAATGGTGGTGCCTGCGCCGCCGCACGATCGAGAAGATCCTCGAGTTCACCCGCCAGCGCCGCGACGTGATGCGCTTCTTTCGCACCACCTGGATTCCCGACGAGACCTTCTTTCAGACCGCGGTGCGCCACCTGATTCCCGAAACCGAGATCCGCGCCCGCACCCTGACGTTCCTGATGTTCACCGACTACGGGATGCCGCTGACCTTCTACAACGACCATTACGATCTGCTCACCAGTCAGGATTACCTCTTTGCCCGCAAGGTCAGCCCCGAGGCGCTGGAACTGAAAGAGAGGCTGGGGGCGCTGTTCGCCGCCAAGGGGGTGAGCTTCCAGATCTCCTCCGAGGGGCCCGGCCTGTTCAAGTTCCTGACCGGGCGCGGCCGCATCGGGCGGCGGTTTGCCAGCCGTTTCTGGGAGACCGAATCGACGCTGGGCCGGGACCGCGAGCTGCTGATCATCGTCTGCAAGAAATGGCATGTCGCCAAGCGCCTGCTCGAGGCCGTCCACGATGTCACCGGCCTGCCCTCGATCGCCTATCTCTTCGACGAGGAAAGCACGCCGCTGCCCGATCTCGGCGGCATTCAGGCGACGCTGGGCAAGCGCACCCGGCACCGGCGGGCGCTGATGCGCATGCTGTTCGACTATTACGACACCGACCGGCTGGTGATCTGCCTCGACCCGTCCTCGATCGACCTTTTGCATGACTTCTTCGGCGACCGGTCGGGCACCCGCCTGCTCGAGGTGCAATGCGCCTTTCCCGACCACTACCTGATCGGCCATGCCAAGCGTATCGGCCTTGCCGGGGCGCATACGCCGCAGGAAACGCTCGAGCGCTTGCTGCCGACGATCCGGCAGGACATCGTCTCGGAAAGCGACCAGATCCGCGATGCCGGCTTTGAAAACCACTACCGGATGAAACAGGGCGACGATGTTGCCGATCACGTCACCCGGCTCTGCGGCTTTCTGCATATCGACGAGGAACAGGCCCGAGAGATCGCCGAAACACCGCATCTTTTCGACGATTGAGGCGCCGATCGGGGCCGGGCAGGGGCGCCCCCGGGGCACTGCCGGCTGCGGCATGGCCGCTCTTGCCCCCGGCGCCGGGATGGCCCATATTCGCGCCTGTTGAAACCGGCCTGAACCAAAAGCACAAGGATCTGCCAAGATGACCATCCAAGCGCCTGAAACCAAGATCGTGGACAGCTACAAAGTGGCCTGTGACGGTGGCCAGGGCGGGCATCCGCGTGTCTATCTGCAATTGCCCAGCGAACACGGCTGGGTGGAATGCCCCTATTGCGACTGCAAGTTCGTGCATAAGGATCACGCCGACAAGGCGGCCTGAGCGGCCGGACAGCGCCCGCGCTCGGCCGCTGCAGCTGATGTCAAAGATGCGTCTGGGCGAAATGCCGCTCGGGCGTCTCGAGATGCGGCACGCCGTTGAACTGCACCAGCAGGGGGCGCCCCAGCACCATCTGCCAGCGATGCACCGAGGTGTTCATGATCGCCAGGCAGACCTGCGACCAGCCCGCGACATCCAGATTCAGCGTCTGGCGCAGCACCAGCCCGATCAGCCCGCCCGAGGTCACCACCAGCGCCCGCCCCTCGCCGGCGGCGATCTCGGCCATGACGCTTTCGACCCGGGCATTGAAGTCGGCATAGCTTTCGCCGGCGCCCTCGATGCGCCCCTCCTGCCAGGCCCGCAGCACCTGCGGCAGGTGTTCGACAAAGCCTTCGCGCTCGGTCGGAATCTCCAGCCCGTGCTGTTCTTCCATCAGCTGTGACAGTTCGAAATAGGCGATCTCGTTCAGCCGCGCGTCGTAGTGCGCCGCCGGGCCGCAATCAATGCCTTCGGCGGTTTCGACATGGCGTTGCATGGTGCCGCTGTAGACGCGCTGAAACCGGTCTCCGGTGTCGCGCATGTGCCGCCCCAGCCAGCGCGCCTGCCGGTGGCCCAGCTCCGACAGCCTGTCGTAGCTCGCTTCATCGCGGGCATGGGTATTGGCCTGCCCGTGTCGCACCAGCGTGATATGTGGCATCGGCACCTCTTGTCTGTCGGCCCATGCCTAAGCCAGCCGCCGGCGGGCGGAAAGGGCTAATCGCGTGTAACCCATAGGAAACGTCGGGTCGGTTTGGCGTTCAGCTTGGCGCAAAAGGACGACGCCCTGTCGGATTGGGTGCCTCGCCTATCCGCCGCCATGCGCTATTCTTGCCGCGAATAGGGAGAGCTGCATGTCCGAGACCATCACCTTCACGCTGGACGGCGAAACCGTCACCGCCGAGCCCGGCACCACGATCTGGGAGGTCGCCAACGGCCGTGGCCTGGTGATTCCGCATCTCTGCCACAAGCCGGCACCCGGCTATCGCCCGGACGGCAACTGCCGCGCCTGCATGGTCGAGATCGAAGGCGAGCGCACGCTGGCCGCGTCCTGCATCCGCGAACCCAGCGAAGGCATGGTGGTCACCACCAATTCGGCGCGTGCCGAAACGGCCCGCAGGATGGTGGTGGAACTGCTGGTCGCCGACCAGCCCGTGCGCGCCGAGGCGCACGACAAATCCTCGCACCTGTGGGACATGGCCGATCTCAATGGCGTCACCGAAAGCCGGTTCCCGAGGCTGGAAGAGGGGCGCATCCCGCTTCTGGACGCATCGCATGTGGCGATGAAGGTCAACCTCGATGCCTGCATCTCCTGCGGGCTCTGCGTGCGCGCCTGCCGCGAGGTTCAGGTCAACGACGTGATCGGCATGGCCGGGCGCGGCCATGACGCCTATCCGACCTTCGATGTCGCCGATCCGATGGGCGTCTCGACCTGCGTCGCCTGCGGCGAATGCGTGCAGGCCTGCCCGACCGGGGCGCTGATGCCCGCCGCGGTGCTGGACGGCGACCAGATCGGCGACAGCGGCGATTACGACAGCGAAACCGAAACCGTCTGCCCGTTCTGCGGCGTCGGCTGCAAGGTCTCGCTGAAGGTGAAGGACGGCAAGGTCAAATATGTCGAGGGGCTGAACGGGCCGGCCAATGAAAACCGGCTCTGCGTCAAGGGGCGCTTCGGCTTTGACTATATCCACCACCCGCACCGTCTGACCAAACCGCTGATCCGGCGCGCCGATGCGCCGGCCAAGGGGCTGAACGTCGATCCGGGCGATCTGTCGACCCATTTCCGCGAGGCCACTTGGGACGAGGCGCTGGACCTTGCCGCCAAGGGGCTGGCGGGGCTGCGCGACACGCATGGCGGGCGCTCGGTGGCCGGCTTCGGTTCGGCCAAATGCACCAACGAAGAAGCCTATCTGTTCCAGCGTTTCATCCGCCAGGGCTTCGGCCACAACAACGTCGACCACTGCACCCGGCTGTGCCATGCCTCTTCGGTGGCGGCGCTGATCGAGAATGTCGGCTCGGGCGCGGTGACCGCGACCTTCAACGAGATCGAAAACGCCGATGTCGCCATCGTCATCGGCTGTAACCCGATCGAGAACCACCCGGTCGCGGCAACCTATTTCAAACAGTTCGCCAAGCGCGGCGGCAAGCTGATCGTGATGGACCCGCGCGGCGTCGGCCTGCGCCGCTTTGCCGAGGAGATGGTGCAGTTCCGCCCCGGCTCGGATGTCGCGCTGCTGAACGCGATCATGAACGTGATCGTCGAGGAAGAGCTTTACGATCAGGCCTATATCGACCGCCACACCGAGAACTGGGAGGCCGAGAAGGCCCATCTGGCCGGCTTCACCCCCGAGGCGATGACCGAGATCTGCGGCATCGCGCCCGAGCAGATTCGCCGCGTCGCCCGCAGCTTTGCCGGGGCCGAGGCCGGGCTGATCTTCTGGGGCATGGGGGTCAGCCAGCATATCCACGGCACCGACAATTCGCGCTGTCTGATTTCGCTGGCGCTGATGACCGGCAATGTCGGCAAGCCGGGGGCCGGCCTGCACCCGCTGCGCGGTCAGAACAACGTGCAGGGCGCCTCGGACGCGGGGCTGATCCCGATGTTCCTGCCTGATTACCAGAGCGTCACCAGCGACGCCGTGCGCCAGGCATTCACCGAGGTCTGGGAAAGCGGGGATTTCAGCGACGAAAAGGGCCTGACGGTGACCGAGATCGTCGACGAGGTCTATGCCGGCACTATCCGGGGCATGTATATCCAGGGCGAGAACCCGGCCATGTCCGACCCCGACGTGGAACATGCGCGCAGGGCCTTTGCCAAGCTCGAACTGCTGGTGGTGCAGGACATCTTCCTGACCGAGACCGCCAATTTCGCCGACATCATCCTGCCGGCCTCGGCGCTTTACGAAAAGAACGGCACGGTGTCGAACACCAACCGCCAGGTGCAGCGCGTGCGCCCCGCGGTGCCGCCGCCGGGCGAGGCCCGCGAGGATTGGTCGGTGACGGTGGATCTCGGGCGGCGCATCGGGCTCAACTGGGATTTCACCGAGGTCAGCCAGGTCTTTGCCGAAATGAAGAAGACCATGAAGTCGCTCGACAACATCACCTGGGAGCGGCTCGAGACCGAGACCATCACCTACCCGTCGCTGACGCCCACCGACCCCGGCCAGGCGATCGTCTTCGGCGACGGCTTCCCGCGCCCCGAGGGCCGCGCCCGGTTCACGCCGGCCAGCGTCATCGCCCCCGACGAGGCGCCCGACGCCGAGTTCCCGATGATCATGACCACCGGGCGGCAGCTGGAACATTGGCACACCGGCTCGATGACCCGGCGTTCGCGGGTGCTGGACGCGGTCGAGCCCGAGGCCAACTGCTCTCTGAACCCGCGCACGCTGAAGCTGATGGGGATCGAGCCCGGCGAGATGATCCGGCTGACCACCCGGCGCGGCAGTGTCGAGATCATGGCCCGCGCCGACCGGGCGATCGCCGAAGACATGGTCTTCGTGCCCTTTGCCTATGTCGAGGCGGCGGCCAATATCCTCACCAACCCGGCGATCGACCCCTATGGCAAGATCCCGGAGTTCAAGTTCTCGGCGGTGCGCGTCGAGAAGATAGAGGGGCAGGTGGCGGCCGAGTGAAACCTGGGCGATACCAGCGTGATACCTGACCAAACCGGCGGCGCTGCGACGCCAGCGTCGATGCCTCCGGCGGGAGTATTGGCTGCGAGATGAAGCCCGGGGCGCGGGCGGGCAGGGTAGCGGCCGGCCGGGCGGCCGTCAGCCGCGTGCGTAGCCGCGTTTGAGGGCGCGGTTGCGAAAGCCATCGGCCGCGCGGGACGCATCGCGCAGATTGGCAAAGAGGCTGATCCGGGCCCGGCCCTTGCCGCCGGCCACGCCCCATTCGCGCAGCACCGAAATCTCGTTGAAGAGGTTATAGGCGATCTCGACGCGGTAATAGCGCGGGCGTTTCTTTCGGCAGCGGAGATAGAGGATGCAGATGGCCATGCGACCTGTCTAGCCGAGGTGGAATCGCAGTGCAACGGGGGCAGAATCAGAGACTGTTCCGGCCCAATTCGCCGCCCGCGGTGGCGGGCAGAGAAAAAGGCCCCCACAGCCAAACTGGTCTGCGGGGGCAGCGGGAGTGAACCCGTCCGGGAGAGTGTCAGATTACGCCGAGCAGCCGCAGCCCCAGTGCAAGGGTCG
>NZ_JBFJVE010000113.1:0-9983 GCF_041624275.1 Shimia sp. | reverse complement strand
ATGTGCCCTGTTTTCTGAAGCGGGACAAGCCCATGTGAGCGGGCCGCCGATCCGAAGCGGCCGGGGCGCCGGTGGCAAAAAAACCGCGCTGCCAGCGCATTGCAGGTTTGTTTCACCCCCGCCAATCCGCTAGGTAATTGTTGAGGAATTCGTGCATTGTTTCGGGTTCGGAAACGTTGAGGCGGCGGAGACGGGTGTGAATGGGGCAGGGTAAGACAAGCTTGGTGCAGCGGCTCTATCAAAGGGCCGTGGCCCGGTATTGGGCCCGCAGCGCCAGGTCCGCCGCGACCGCCCGGCTTGCTGTGCTGCGCCAGCAGAGCCAGAAGGCGCAGGACCTGCGGCGTCATCTCAACCGGGTGATCGCGGTTTCGCAAAGCCGCCTGGCGCTGCCCCTGATCGGATCCAACAGCTTTCCCAGGCCGCATGGCACCGATTGGGCCTGGCGGCCCGAGCTTTGGCGCCAGCCTCTCGACAGGGTCGGCATCGCCTCGGTCGCCAATCGCGAATCCCTCGGGGCAGAGGTGACGCTGTTCCACGATTGCGCGGTTTCCGAGGTGACGCTGCGCCAGATCCGCAACACCCGAGAAGCCGACCTTGCCCCCTTCGGGGTGTCGATGGACGTGCTGGGTTTCGACGGGTCTTTCCTGTCGCTGGTGGTGGACCTGCCAGACGAAGCGGTGCGGGGGCTGAAGCGCAGCCACGTGATCCGCCTCGACACGATCGTCGAGCAGGAAAGCCCGCTGGAGATCTTTGTCCGGCTCAACGTCAAGCACGGCCCCAATACCGAACAGGTGGTGCACGAACTGCCGGTCAACCAAGAGGTCAACACGGTCGAGTTCGACCTGGCCTATACGAAACTGAACGAAAAACGCGTCGAAAAGGCCTGGGTCGACCTGATCTTCGAAGGTCCGGAAATGAACCGGGTGATCCTGCGCGACGCCACCTTCAGCCGCCGGCCACGGGCCGAATTCTGAAGTCGCCCCGAGGAGAAAGCATCATGACAGACTGGACGCTGACCAAGACCCGGCTGCTCGCCGGCATCTGGGAAGGGGCCCTGACCGGGCCGGCCGGTGCGGTGCCCGAAATCGTGGTCAGCCATCTCAGCAGCCCGATCGAAGGGGTCGAGGTGACCGAGGACGCGGCGCAGAAGCGCTGGGTGGTGCGGATCCCGATTCCCGCCGAGGCGATCAGCGACGGCGTGCAGACCTTGGTCATCACGGAACAGTCCAGCGGTGCCTTCCTCGACCGGATCACGATTATTGCCGGTGACGTGCTGGCCGATGATCTTCTGGCCGAAATCGACCTGCTGCGGGCCGAGCTGGATCTTCTGAAAGGGGCGTTTCGGCGCCATTGTTCCGAGACCCGCTGAGGCGCGGGGCCGGCCCGTTCAATAGTGGCTGGTATAGCCGCCGTCGACGGCCAGCACCTGCCCGGTGAGATAGCTGGCGGCGGGCGAGGCGAGAAACAGGATCGCCGGTGCTAGTTCGGCGGGTTCCCCCCATCTGCCAAGCGAGGTCGCCTGCGCCAGACGCGCGGCAATCGCCGGGTCGGCGGCGGCGGCACGGTTGGGCTCGGTCCTGAAGAACCCTGGCGCCACCGCGTTGACGTTGATCCCCCTCGGGCCAAGCTCGGCCGCCAGGCTGCGGGTCAGGCCGTTGAGCCCGGCCTTGGCCGTCGTATAGGCGGCATCGCCCGATTGCGCGATGATCCCGGCGATCGACGAGATGTTGACGATGCGCCCGCCCGGCGCCATCTGCGCCGCCGCGCGCTGGCACAGCATGAAGGGCGCCACGAGGTCGACCTCCAGCAGGCGGCGAATGTCGTCGCGGCTGAACTCGGGCAAAGTTCGCCGGTCGCGCATGCCGACATTGTTCACCAGAACCTGAAACCCGTTGCCCGCCGTCGCGATGCTGTCGAAGGCGGCGTCGACCGCATCGTCGTCGGCGACGTCAAAGGCCAGCGCATGGGCCCTGCCGCCGGCGTCGCGGATCGTTGCGGCGGCAGCCTCGGTCTTGCCGGCGTCGCGGCCATTGACCCAGACCGTGGCGCCGGCCTCGGCCAGCAGGCGGGCGGCGGCGAACCCCAGTCCGCTGTTGGAACCGGTCACCAGCGCGGTCTGTCCGGCCATTGAAAATACGCCATAATCGGGCATGCGCCTCTCCCTGTCGTCGCGGGGGCATTCTGCCCCGCCGCCGCGGCTTGTACCACCGATTTCCGCTTGTGCCTTAACGGAAACCCGCCCGCTGACGCGGCGTTTTGCATGACAATTCCGCCGATTTGCGATTTTCTATCGCGACTTCTGAGGAGATACCCATGACCGACTACCCACACCTTCTGGCGCCGCTCGACCTCGGCTTTACCACCCTGAAAAACCGCGTTTTGATGGGGTCGATGCATACCGGCCTGGAAGAGACCAAGGATTGGAACCGGGTTGCCGAATTCTATGCCGAACGGGCCCGCGGCGGCGTCGGCCTGATCGTCACCGGCGGCATGGCGCCCTCAAGGGAAGGCGGGGTCTTTCCCGGTGCGGCCGGGCTGTTCACCGACCAGGACATCGCCAACCACAGGGTGGTGACCGACCGGGTGCACGCGGCCGGTGGCAAGATCGCCATGCAGATCCTGCATGCGGGCCGCTATGCCTATGGGCCGGAATGCGTCTCGTCCTCGGCGGTGAAGTCGCCGATCTCTCCCTTCCCGCCCAAGGAACTGGACGAGGAGGGGATCGAGAAGCAGATTCAGGATTTCATCACCGCCACCATGCGCGCCCGCGAGGCCGGTTATGACGGGGTCGAGATCATGGGCTCGGAGGGCTATTTCCTCAACCAGTTCCTGGTCACCCATGTCAACAAGCGCAGCGACCGCTGGGGCGGGTCATATGAGAACCGCATGCGCCTGCCGGTCGAGGTGGTGCGCCGCTGTCGCGAGGCGGTGGGCCCCGATTTCATCATCATCTACCGCCTGTCGATGATCGATCTCATCCCCAATGGCTCGACCCATGACGAGGTGGTGCAGCTGGCGCAGGCCATCGAACAGGCCGGCGCCACCATTCTCAACACCGGCATCGGCTGGCACGAGGCGCGGATTCCGACCATCGCCACCTCGGTGCCGCGCCGCGCCTTTGCCTGGGTGACGAAAAAGCTGATGGGCAAGGTCGGCATCCCGGTCATCACCTCGAACCGCATCAACACGCCCGAGGTCGCCGAAGAGGTGCTGGCCGAGGGCTGCGCCGACATGGTGTCGATGGCGCGCCCCTTCCTGGCCGACGCCGAATTCGTCAACAAGGCCGCCGAGGGCCGCGCGGCGCTGATCGCCCCCTGCATCGGCTGCAATCAGGCCTGTCTTGATCACACGTTCAGCGGCAAGCTGACCTCTTGCCTGGTCAACCCGCGTGCCTGTCACGAAACCGAACTTGCCGTCGAACCGGCGCCGACGGCAAGGAAGATCGCGGTCGTGGGCGCCGGTCCGGCCGGTCTGTCGACCGCCCTGACCGCATCGCAGCGCGGCCATGATGTCACGCTTTTCGACCGCGCCGACCGGCTGGGCGGGCAGCTCAATGTCGCCAAGCAGATACCCGGCAAGGAAGAGTTCTGGGGCCTTGTCGACTGGTACGAAGCCATGGTCGCGGCCTCGGACATCACCGTCAGTCTGGGCACCGAGGTCGCGGCCGACGACCTCGAGGGTTTCGACGAGGTGATCATCGCCACCGGCATCGTGCCGCGCGATCCGGGCATTCCCGGCGGCGACCGCCCCGAGGTGCTGAGCTATCTCGACGTCCTCCGCGACAAGAAGCCCGTGGGCCGTCGCGTCGCGGTGATCGGCGCCGGCGGCATCGGCTTCGACGTCTCGGAGTTTCTGGTCCACGAGGGCGAGAGCCTGACCGAGAACCTGCCTGAATGGATGAAGGAATGGGGCGTCGGCGACCCCGAAGTGACCCCCGGCGGTCTGGCGCCCGAGGGCCCGCAGCCGCATGCCCCGGCGCGCCAAGTCACGCTGTTGCAACGCAAGGCCAAGGCGCTGGGCAAGGATCTGGGCAAGACCACCGGCTGGATCCACCGCGCCGCGCTGAAGATGAAGAACGTGAAGATGATCGGCGGCGTCAATTACGAAAAGATCGACGATGCCGGCCTGCATGTTTCCTTTGGCGAGGCCCGCGAGACCCCGCAGGTGATTGCGGTCGACAACGTGGTGATCTGTGCCGGGCAGCTTTCGGACCGCTCTCTGGCCGAGGCGCTCGAGGCGCGCGGGGTGAGCTGCCACGTGATCGGCGGCGCCGATGTCGCGGCCGAGCTCGACGCCAAGCGGGCCATCAATCAGGGCACCCGGCTGGCGGCCAGCCTCTGAGCCACGCCCGGCGCCGGCGCTGCTGCCGCATCTGCGCGCCGCCCCGAACCGCAACACCCCGCGTCGGCCCCCGGCGCGGGTTTTCATTGCGCCGGCTGCGCGGCCCGTCCTAACTGGCAGCGCCAAGGCGGAGTGCAGCACATGGTATTTGTCACGATCCTTTTGGGCCTCATGCCCAGCTTCCTGATGGTGGGGCTCGGCGGGCTGGTGCGCGGGCGGCTTTCGGTCAATGCCTGGCAGGGGCTCGACCGGCTGAATTTCGAAATCCTGTTTCCGGCGCTGATCTTCGTCGCCGCCTCGGGGCGGCCGATCGCGGCCGAGGACCTGCTGCGCATCGGTCCCGCGGTCTGGGCGCTGCTGCTGGTCGGCCTTGGCTGTGGCTATCTGGCGCGGCGCTTCGGCCCGGTGCGTTTCGTCGATTTCGCCGGTGCCTGGCAGACCGCCTGGCGGTTCAACACGGCGATGGCCTTCGTCGCCGTGATGACCCTGAGCCAGCCGCCCTTGGCGGCGCTGGCGGTGGCGGTCGGGCTGGCCATTCCGGTGGCCAATGTCTTCGCGGTGACGGCCCTGTCGCGCGGCAGCGGCAGCCTGCGCCGGACCCTGCTGCGCGTCGCCGGCAACCCGTTCCTGATCGCCAGCGTCTCGGGGGTTGCGGTCGGGCTGAGCGGGGTCGCGGTTCCGGCGGTGATCCTGGCCCCGCTGCAAATGCTTTCCGAGGCGGCGATCCCGGTGGCGCTGATCTCGGTCGGGGCGACGATGAACTGGGGGGCGCTGGCCCGGCTGGACCGGTTCAGCGCCATCATCTCGGCGACCAAGCTGGTCATCATGCCGGCGGCGGCGCTGACCGGCTGCCTGCTGCTCGGGCCCGACCGGGCGATCGCCCAGACACTGGTTCTCTTTGCCGCCATGCCGACGGCCTCGGCGGCGCATGTGCTGGCCGCCGGTTTCGGCGCCGATCGCGAATTGTCGGCGACGCTCGTGGCGCAATCGACCCTGCTGGCGGCCCTTACCCTGCCGGTCTGGATCACGG
The DNA here is from genome assembly GCF_041624275.1 of Shimia sp. Classification (GTDB taxonomy): domain Bacteria; phylum Pseudomonadota; class Alphaproteobacteria; order Rhodobacterales; family Rhodobacteraceae; genus Shimia. The sequence continues at coordinate 4,612 of NZ_JBFJVE010000113.1, read as the reverse complement.
TGATCGAACTGCTGTTCTAGCGCCGCAATCAGGTTTCACGGGTTGTTTCCACGCCGCAAACGATCCCTGACAAAACCCCGATATTGTCCGGGCTCCGCCCAGCTTCTGCCCAAATTGGCGCTGATAAAGAACCTCGGAAAAGATCGAGGACAGAGCAAGATGGATCGCCTGACAGAAATGGAAGCCTTCGCCACGGTCGTGGATCAGGGCGGCTTCACCGACGCGGCCAAGAAAATGGGCATCTCCAAATCGGCCGTGTCGAAACATGTCTCCTCGCTCGAGGCCCGTCTCGGAGCGCGCCTGCTCAACCGCACGACCCGCCGCGTCAGCCCGACCGAGATTGGCCTTGCCTATTACGACCGCGCCCGCCGGGTGCTGAACGATGCCGGCGAGGCCGACGCGCTGGTGACCTCGATGCAATCGGCGCCCTCGGGCCTGCTGCGGATCAGCGTGGCCACCGATTTCGGGGTCAACCACCTGAGCCCGGTGCTGGGAGATTTTCTGGTCGAGTTCCCCGACATCACCGTCAACATGGTGCTCAACAACCGCTATGTCGAACTGATCAGCGAAGGTTTCGACATGGCGATCCGCATCGGCGAACTCGAGGACAGTTCGTTGCGGGCCCGCAAGCTGACCGAGACCACGCGGCGGATGATCGCCAGCCCCGGCTATTTCGAGAAATACGGACGCCCGCAGAAGATCGACGATCTCAACGATCACAAGCTGCTGCACTATTCGAGCCAGGCCAATGGCGCGGTATGGAAACTGACCGCCCCCTCGGGCGAAAAGCGCCAGGTGCGCACCGGCGGCTGGCTGAGCGTCAACGACGGGCAGTCGCTGCTCAATGCGGCGGTGGCCGGCCTCGGCATCGCCTATCTGCCAAGCTTCCTTTACGCCGATGCGATGGCGCAGGGGCTGGTCGAGGATGCGATCCCCGATCTGCCGATCGAGACCCAGGGCATCTACGCGGTCTACCCGCCCGGGCGGTTCACCCAGCCCAAGGTGCGTGCCTTCATTGATTTCCTTGTCCATTCCTTTGCCGACAAGGGCCCCACCGACTGGTGAGGCAACGGTTTTTCCCCAGGCTTTCCCCAAGAAAGCAACCTGCCCGGGCCTGCCAAGTGCCCGGGCCTTTTCTTGTCGCCGCTCAGGGGGCCGAGACCAGCACCGCCTCGACCCGGCGATTGCGGTCGCGCCCCGCCGCCGAGGCGTTGCTGGCGAGCGGCGCGAGATAGCCGATCCCATGCGCCTCGATCTGCCCGGGGGCGACGCCCAGCCTTTCGGTCAGATAGACCTCGACCGCTGCCGCGCGGGCCATCGACAATTGCACATTGGGCTCGAGCGCCCCTTCGCTGTCGGTATGGCCGACCAGCGCAATGCGGCGGCCGTCCTTGGCCCTGAGCCATTGCGACAGCCGTATCAGCGATTCATAGTCGCGTTCGGCCAATGTCGAAGACCCGGTCTCGAAGGTCAGATCCCCAAGGACCACATGCCCGAATTCGGTCAGTTCGCGGGTCAGCGCGTCAAGCGTCCCGGCCGGCGCCTGCGGTGCGGGGGGCGTGGTTGCGGCGGGGCGGACCCTGTCGGGCCCGGTTGCCGCACGGGCCGCTGCCGGTGACACCTCTACCGTCTGGATCGTCGCCGCGCGTGCCGTGTGGCTAAGCATCACCGTCACCGCTTCGGTGCCCTTGGTACCGCCGCGCTTTGCCGACAGGAAACGGTAGTTCGACAGGTCGACGAACATGTCGGGCGGCGGCAGAACCAGCGCGTCAAAGCGGAAATCGAAACCGCCGCAATCCTCGGTCTGGCAGTGAAGGGCAATCTCGTAGCCTTCCGACACCAGCTGCGCGGCCAGAGTTTCCTCGAGCTCGCGCAGCATCAGCTGGCCGCCCTCGAGCCGCCAAGAGCGCACCCGGATCGCGCCGTGGACCCGTTCGCTCGGGGTGGTGCCGTCAAGGGTCGCGCCGACCGGCAGATCAAAGGCCCGCCCGGCCTGTAGCTGATCGGCCAGCGGCCGCGCCGCTGAAGGCAGGTCCGGCTCGAAGGCCAGGGCCAGATGCGGGGCGATCACAAGGGCAATCGCGAGGGCAAGCGCGGCTTTGGGGGTCATCTGAACTGGGCGTGATACTCGGGGTTGGGGCGCATATCGATGGCCGAGGCCATGCGGTTGGTCATGTTGTAGAAGGCGGCGACATTGGCGATGTCGAAGATATCGCGGTCGCCAAAGCCGACGTCGCGCAGCGCCTGCCGGTCTGCCTCCTCGATCACGCTGCTTTCCTTGGTGACTTTCGCCGCGAAATCCAGCATGGCGCGCTGGCGCGGATCGAGATCGGCGGCGCGGTAGTTCATCACCATCAATTCGCCGAGCTCGGGGTCTCCCGACAGCTGCCGCACCGCCGCGCCATGCGCGGTCAGGCAGTAGAAGCACTTGTTGATCGAGGACACCACGACCGCGATCATCTCGCGTTCCAGCTTGCTGAGGCCGCTGTCGCCCAGCATCATGTCGTTGTACATCGCCGTGAAGGCGTTCAGCTTGTCGATGTCAAAGGCATAGGCCTGAAGCACGTTGGGCACCAGCCCGAGTTTTTCCTGACAGATGTCGAAATATTTCCGGGTCTGGTCCGGCAGCGGATCGGCCATCGGCAGGTCCAGCGCTGAGATGCGGCTCATGAAATGTCCTTTTCATCGGCGAGAATGCGGTAGTGATAGGTTCCCACAACCGTCATGCCGAGGGAAGCATAGAGGTGGTTGGCACCGGTATTGGCGGTGGTGCAGATCACCGCAAGCGTGTGCCCGCCGCGCTCAAGCGTCCAGAAGGCGGCGCGTTTCATCAGCCAGCGGGCGATGCCCTGGCGGCGCTGAAAGGGCAGGATCTCGAGCGCATGCACCATGGCGATGCCGTCGTGCATGGCGATGAAACTGGAACCGGCCGGCTTGTCGTTCCAGCGCGACACGAAACCGGCCTTGGGTTTGCAGGCCCGGTCCATGACCGCCACCCGTTCCGGGCCGATGCCACCGTCGGCCCAGATCTCGCGCATGATGTTGAGCGGGCCGGTGGTTTCGATGGCGGCGGTGCGCGGCGGGCGCTCGGCGGTCAGCGCGGCAGCGTCGATGGCATACATGGTGACCGGATCGACGATGGCATAGCCCCTGCCGTCCAGCGCCGCGTCCAGCGCCGCGTCGCCCTCGCGGATCTGGAACAGGGGTGTCTGGCCAAGCCCGCGCATCGCCGCTTCGGCGGCGTCTATGTCGGCCGCGTCGAAGGCGCCGCAAAGATGGGCCGAAGACACCCGCTTGCCGCCGCCCCGGCCCTCGCCGATGCAGAAGGGGCCGCTGGTCAGGGTCGCGGCCGGGGGCCAGGTCGCCTCGATCACATGATAGAGTTTTTCCGCGTCGGGCAGGGTCATGCGAAGATCTCCGCGAGCTGGGCCATGGCGGCGTCGATGCGGGCGCCATCGGTGCCCCGGATCACGATATTGGCGCCAAAAGCGCCGTTCTTCTGGAACGGGTAGGAGCCGATGGACAGGTCCGGGAACCGCGCGGCGAGTTGCCCCAGAGGCTCGGCGATGTCGCCCTCGCCGCGGTCGATCCGCAGGCTTTGCGACAGCAGCGGCGCGCCCCCCGTCAGCCCCGGCAGGACCGAGGCCACCATGGCCTGGAACACCGCCGGCACCCCGGCCATGACATGGACGTTCTCGACCGTGAACCCCGGCGCCACCGACACCGGGTTGTCGATCAGCGTGGCGCCGTCGGGGATGCGGGCCATGCGCAGCCGCGCCGCATTCAGATCGAGGCCTGAGTTCTTATAGTGCTCCTCGAGCAGGCGGCGCGCATCGTCGCGCACGTCGATGTGGCGCTCGAAGGCCGCCGCGATACAGTCGGCGGTGATGTCGTCATGGGTCGGCCCGATGCCGCCGCTGGTGAACACCGTGTCGTGACGCCGCGCCAGTGCGCGCACCGCCTCGACGATGTCGTCGCGCTGATCGCCGACAATGCGCACCTCGGCCAGCGTGATCCCCCGCTTGGTCAACTCGCCCGCCAGGTAATGCATGTTGGCATCCTGCGTGCGTCCCGAAAGAATCTCGTCTCCGATGACAAGCATGGCGGCGGTGGGATTGGGCATGGCACTCTCCTTGTCAGACCACATGCGCAGGTATAGGGCTGGCCCATGCGCTTTCAAACCCCCCTTGTGCCCGCAGAGCTGATCCGCCGCTACAAACGCTTTCTCGCCGATGCGCGGCTCGAGGACGGCCGCGAGGTCACCGCCCATTGCGCCAACCCGGGCAGCATGATGGGTCTGGCCGACCCCGGCTGCCGGATCTGGCTCGAGCCCAATGACGACCCGAAGAAAAAGCTGAAATTCGGCTGGCGGCTGGTCGAGCACGACAGCGGCCATTTCACCGGCGTCGACACCTCGGTGCCCAACCGGGCGCTGAAGGCGCTCTTGCAAAGCCAAGGCATCCCCGAACTGGCGCAGTACCCGGTGGTGCGGCCCGAGGTCAAATACGGACATAGCAGCCGCATCGACTTCCTGCTTTCGGGCGGCGGCGCGGATCTCTACCTCGAGGTCAAGAGCGTGACCCTGTCCCGCCAGCCGGGGCTTGCCGAATTT
>NZ_JBFJVE010000112.1:0-9994 GCF_041624275.1 Shimia sp. | reverse complement strand
TGGAACTGGTGCCCTCGGCGCGGGTCGGCTTTGTCGGTCTTTACCGCGATGAAGAGACGCTGAAGCCGGTGCAATACTACTTCAAGGTGCCGTCCGAACTGGATCAGCGGCTGGTGATTGCCGTCGACCCGATGCTGGCCACCGGCAACTCCTCGGCGGCGGCCATCGACCTGTTGAAGGCGCAGGGCGCCAAGGACATCCGCTTCCTCTGCCTGCTGGCCGCTCCCGAGGGCGTCGCGCGCATGAAAGAGGCGCACCCGGACGTGCCGATCGTCACCGCCTCGCTGGACGAGAAGCTCAATGAAAAGGGCTATATCATGCCCGGTCTTGGCGACGCCGGAGACCGCATGTTCGGCACGAAATAGATGCCGTGCCACGTTTATGCCCTGTTTACTCATCTAGAGTTCTTCGTCTAGACTGACCCCTACATCTTGTGGGGGCAATATGGAACTGACCAGAGCAATTGCGATTTCCGTGATCGCGGCGTCCTTGGGATTGGGGGCCGCGGTAGAGGCTCAATCGCTGAAAAACGTGGACACGCCCAGCGAGTTTCCGCCGGCCTCCTATCAGGGCCGGCAATATGTCGACAGCAAGGGCTGCGTCTATATCCGCGCCGGTGTCGATGGCGCGACCACATGGGTGCCGCGCATGACCCGCAGCCGCAAGGTGGTCTGCGGCTTCAAGCCCACCGTCGTCAATGCCGCGCCCGGCGCCACTGCGGCGCCGCGTCTCGACAAGAACGTGGTGGTGATCCAGCCGGCGGCACCGCCGGGGGGCAGCGCCACCGTGGCGACAGCCGCCAGACCCGCCCCCAAGCCGACAGCGGCCAAACCGCGCGTCGCCCAGCCGGTCGTGATCCGGCCCGCCGCCCAGCCGGCCGCCGCAAGGCCGCCCGCGACACCGCCCGCGAAACCGCCCGCCGCCAAGCCGCAGCCGGCGCCAAAGCCGGTCGCGACGGCGCGTGCCGCGTCGCCGAAGGCCGGCACCACCACCCTTTGGGACTGGTCGACCACGCCCTCGGGACGTCAGTCCGCCACCCCGGCCACAGCGGCCACAGCGGCGCCGAAACCGAAACCGGCAGCGGCAAGCCCGCGCCGCACGCTCGATCCGACACCGCGCCGCTCGGGCGTCGCCTCGCCCTGTCGCGAGGGGCTGGCCCGCACCTCCAAACACGTGGTGCGCTGCGGCCCGCAAAGCGAACTGCCCTACACCCCCGGCACCGGCAATCCGACCGCGCCGCCGCCGCGCATCATCTACCAGCGGCAGGGGGGCCTGTCGGGCCCGGCCTCGCCGGCGCCCGGAACCATCGTCCGTCAGGGCGAAATCGCGTCAACGGTCCGGGTCGTGCCGCGCCATGTCTACGAGGCGCGGCTTCTGGCCAATGACGACGCCGCGGTGCCCGAGGGCTATCGCCGGGTGTTCGACGACGGCCGCCTGAACCCGCATCGTGCCGAGCAGACCTTTGCCGGCAAGGCGGCGATGGACGCCATCTGGGGCGAGAAACTGCCGCGCAAGCTGAAGCCGGCCACGGCCGCACCCGGCGCCCTATCCGTGGTGTCGACCAGATCCGCGCCCGCCGAAAAGGCGCTGCGTATCGGCGGCCAGAACTATGTGCAGGTGCAGACCTATCGCGACCCTGCCGCAGCGCAGGCGGCGGCGCAGTCGCTGCGGGCCGGCGGGATGCCGGTCAGGATCGGCAAGTACAGCCGCGACGGTCAGGTCTATCGCATGGTGCTGGTCGGGCCCTATGACGGCGCCGGTCGGGCGGCTGCGGTGGCCGAGCAGCTCAGACGCGGCGGTTACGGTGACGCCTTCCTGCGTCGCTGAGCGCAGAACACCGCCGTTTCAGCCTTCGCAGATGCCCTGCAGGGCCACCCAGTCGCCATCGCTCAGCACCGGCTTGGGCGAGGTGACGAAAGGGTCGGCCTCGATCAGCGCCAGCGTGGCTTCGCCCGACGGGTCAAGCGCATAGGCATAGGGCGTCGATTTCACCTCATGGGCCGAAAACGCGGCCAGAAGCGCCGGGGTCTCGACCTCCGCTGCCGGCGCCAGAACCAGATCCTCGGTCCAGCCGCGCAGCATCTCGGGGCTGAGCGTGCCGGTGGTCAGCATCCTGAAGCTGGCCATCATGCCGAGATGCCGCAGCATCTGGCGCAGGGGGTCGTCCGCCTCGGCCGCCAGCTTGCGGGCGATGACGAAACCCGCCGCCACATCCGGCTCCTCGTGGTCCTCGATCATCGCGCGGTTGAGAACGATCGTGCCGCCCGGCAGGGCCAGCGACTCGCGCACGCCGCCCCGGACCACCACCAGGTCGCGCAGCTCCAGCCGCGCCGCCAGCCGCCCAAGCGCCGGGGTCGCGAAGAGCCCGGTGCAGGGCTTGCCGCTGAGCCGCTCGATCTCGGTCAGAAGCGCGCGGTCGATCTCCTGACGCTTGACCTCGGGCACCACCGAGACCGTGTGGTCGAGCAGGGCGCCGGGCAGCCAGAAGGCGGCGAGGGCGACCACCCCCAGTACCGAGGCCGCGAGGGTCGCCAGCCGCAAACGGCCGGGGCGCGGCCGGCGCCGGCGAATGGCGGTGCGCAGCTTCTCGATGGCCTCGATCATCTGCGGTTCCTCGGCCGAGATCTCGAGGGTTTCCCCCGGATCCCCGTCGGGGAAGAACACCGCCGGGACTTCGCCGGGATTGGCGCGCTCGACGGCCGGCAGCGACCAGTGGGCCAGCGCCCGGTCCTGCATGTCGGTTATGGTCAGCGAGGCATCGCCGATCGACACGATCACGTCGCGCCGTTGCTTGTCGGGCGCGTCGCGCCACAGGGCAACGGCTTCGATCCGGTCATATTTCTCAAGCGCGGTCATTGGGTCGCCCTGGGCTGCTCTGCCTCTGTTCGGCTCAGAATAGCACGGGCCCGAGGCCATCGGCAATCGGCGCTGTCCGCGCTGTCAGCTGCCGGCGGGCGATGCGCTGTGACGTCACAGCGGCAGCTCCTGCCCGTCCCAGGCCCGGAAACAGCCGCTGGTGTCCAGATCCAGTTCGTCAAATCTGGCGATCAGCCCCTCGGCGCTGTCGGCGGCCGAGATTTCGGCCGCATCGCCGCCCATGTCGCTGCGCACCCATCCGGGGTGGTAAATGCCCACAGCGATGCCGATATGGCGCAGATCCTGCGCCAGATTGCGCCCGAGGTTGAGCGCCGCCGCCTTGGAAGCACGGTAGATATAGGAGCCCCCGGGGGCGAGCTGCTGCGAGCCCATGCGCGAGGAGATGATGGCGATTTTCGGTGTCCGGGCCAGTTGCAGGTTGGGCAAGAGCGCCTGCACCGTAAGGAACACCCCGGTGACATTGGTCGCGAAACCCTCGGCCCACATGGCGGCCGGGTAGCCGTCGGCCAGGTTGTGGTGCTTGTCGGGATAGATGCCGGCATTGCAGATCAAGAGGTCGATCGGGCGGCTGTCGAGCGCGCTGCGCAGCCCGTCGAAATCGGTGCTGCGGCTGACGTCGAGCGCAAGGAATTCGCCCCCCTTGCGCGCGGTTCCGGTCACCGCATGTCCGGCCGCCCGGTAGCGGCTGTCCAGGGCCTGGCCTATGCCACGGTTGGCGCCGGTGATCACCACATGCATGTCGCAGCTTTCCTCAGTTGGATTTCCGGCCCGGAAGGAAAGGCAGCGGCAGCACCGGAACCCCGTCCTCGAGCAGCGCCTTGGCGTCTTTCAGCCCGGCCTCGCCGTAGATCGAGCGCCTCGGCGCGTCACCGTCATGCATCGCCCGCGCTTCGCGGGCAAAATCCTTGCCGACATAATCCGAATGGCTTTCGACCTGACGCCTGAGGCGCGCAAGGGCCCGTTCGGCATCGCTCGCCGGCGTGGCCAGTGGCCCCGAGGCCGGCGCTCCGGCGGTTTCGCCCGGCGTGTCCTGGGTCGCGGCGCTGCTGGTTCTGGCCGGCCGCACGCGCGGGGCCATCAGCGCCTTTTCGATCTTGTCGTCGCCGCAGGCCGAACAGGTCACCATGCCGGCGGCCTGAAGTTTTTCGTAGGCGTCGGCGGACTGGAACCAACTGTCGAACCGATGGTCGCGACTGCATTTGAGCGTGTACTGGATCATGCCTGTGTTGCTTTCTGCCGGTTGACGGCGCCCTACAGAAATAGGGTCAAGCGTCGTCGCGATCAAGATAATTGACGGTGCCGAACGGACGGCTTTGGTTCGGCCTCAGCGGGGCGCGGGCAGGGCGCCGGCATCGAACTTGCGCAGGATGCGCGCCAGTTCCGGTTCGCGCACCTTGGCCGCCGCCTTTTTCGGGCTCAGCCATTTCAGCCGCCGCTGACCGGCTTCGGGAAAGGATTTGGCCATTGTCTGCATCGCCACCGGATAGACCGACACCATGACCGGCATCGACAGGGGGCCGCGCCGGGTCTTGATGGTCTTGACATAGGAAAAGAACCCCAGCGGCTGGTCTAGCGCTTCCCCCTTGGCCCCGGCTTCCTCCCAGGCTTCCCGCCGGGCGCAGTCCGCCGGGGTCTTGCCGTGCATCGGCCAGCCCTTGGGGATGCTCCAGCTCTGGCTGCGGCGGGTGGTGATCAAAAGCACCTTGGTCTTGCCCTTGTGCAGCCTGTAGACCAGTGCGCCGAACTGCACCCGCAGGTCGGTCTTGCGCGCCCTGCGCAGCGAAATCGGCCTCTGTTTGGCGAAATGAAGCGTCACGCGTCTTGCCCTGTTGCCTGTGCTGCTGCCTGTCATTGATCGCAGGATATGTCAGCTTGCGGCCGCCGCCAATGCGGCGATGTGAAAATTTTGTGAAATCCGGCGCGGCGCAACCGCCCTGCACAGCAAGGGCGGCCAGAGCGCTTTGCAGGCATCGCGGGCAGGGGGCAAAGGGGGGCGCTTGGCCATATGGGAATTTGGGGGAATTGCTCTTCACGTGCCGATTGCTGCCATTCTATGGCGGAGTTATCAGCGGTCTCGGCCTTGATTGGCGTGCTTGAGGCGGCGGTCTTGGTCGCGTGCGTAGCGCTGAGCATGGAGAGAAGAGAAAATTTTTTGGGATTTTGTGGGGCATTTGCTTCGTCAGAGGCTTCAGCTATATTTTGTTTTATATTTATTGTAACTGTCTATATCTTGTTTGATTCTCGCAAAACATATTCCAATGTTAATTATATTCGGGGGGTGTTGCCGCGATGCGAGCGGTGCAGTGGTGAAGATTTCTATTGTTTCCCATTAATTCCCATGTCATACCTGTATGCAAGATGAGGACGGGAACAAAAGACGGGGCGACAAGACCCCGGGCAAACTCCCAAGTCAGGTTTCATACAGGCCCCGCTTTCATCGAACCAAGAGATCCGGCGCGCGGGCGAGCAGACATCCCCCCAGGTGGCGCGCGCAGCTGGACACCCCGCTAAGACGGGACGAAGGGCGGCGGTTTGATCAGTGGCAGCAGATCAAACCGCCGTTTCCCGTTCGGGGCCGCAGAATTGCAACCGGGGGCAGGAGAGGGACCGGCACGCCGTGGCACGCAGGTTCAGAGGCGAAAGCCACCACAAGGTGGACAGCAAGGGCAGGGTCTCGATCCCGGCCTCGTTTCGCCGTGTGCTCGAAGCCGGAGACCCCGACTGGAAAAGCGGCGACACCCCCACGCTGGTGATCGTCTATGGCGGGGCCACCCGCAGCTATCTTGAATGTTTCACCGTCGACGCCATGGCCGATGTCGAAGAGCGTATCCTCAAGCTGGGGCGCGGTGACAAACGGCGCCTTGCACTGTCGCGCCTCTATCTTCAGCAGTCGCTGGAAAGCAGTGTCGACGACACCGGGCGGCTGGTCCTGCCCAAGGAGCTGCGCGACAAGATCGGCCTCGACAAGACGGCCTTTTTCGCCGGCAAGGGCGACACTTTCGAAATCTGGCATCCCGAGACCTATGAAGACCAGTTTGCCGCCCTGCTCGAGGGCGATGACGAATTCGACCCGGACGTCGATCCGGCCATCTATCTGGACGGGGCCGGGGGGTAAGGCATGTCCGACATGACCGACAATCCCAGCGAAAAACCCCACATTCCCGTTTTGCTCGAGCCGATCCTGCGGCTCTGCGCGCCGATCCGGGGCGTCTGGCTTGACGGCACTTTCGGTGCCGGCGGCTACACGCGCGGCCTTCTGGCGGCCGGGGCCGACAGGGTGATCGGCGTCGATCGCGACCCGCTGGCCTTCGAGATGGCGGCCGATTGGCTGGATGATTACGCAGGCCGCATCGAGACCGTGCAAGGCGTGTTTTCGCGCCTTGATGAATACGGCCGCGATCTTGATGGGGTGGTGCTTGACCTCGGGGTGAGCTCGATGCAGCTCGATCTGGCCGAGCGCGGCTTTTCCTTCCTGCGCGACGGGCCGCTCGACATGCGCATGTCGCAGGACGGACCCAGCGCTGCCGACCTGGTGAACGACAGCGACGAGGCGGCATTGGCCGACATCCTGTTCCAGTACGGTGAAGAGCGCGCCAGCCGGCGCATCGCGCGCGCGATCCTGCGCGAACGTGCCGCCGCGCCGATCACCACCACCCTGCGGCTGGCCGAGATCATCGAGGGCTGCCTGCCGCGCCCGAAACCGGGGCAGTCGCACCCGGCGACGCACAGTTTCCAGGCCCTGCGCATCGCGGTGAACGACGAATACGGCGAGCTGTTCCGCGGCCTGATGGCTGCCGAACGCGCCCTGAAGCCGGGCGGGCTGCTGGCGGTGGTCACCTTCCATTCGATCGAGGACCGCATGGTCAAGCGTTTCATGCAGGCGCGCGCCGGGCGGCTGGGCAGCGTCAGTCGCCATGCCCCCGAAATGACCCGCGAACAACCGGCTTTCGAGCTGCTGACCCGCAAGGCGGTCGGGCCTGATGACGCGGAACTGGCGGTCAATCCGCGGTCGCGTTCGGCAAAGCTGCGCATCGCGCGGCGCTCTGATGCGCCGGCGGGCGGGATCGCCGAAAAGCAGATCGGCATGCCGAGACTGGGGGGGCGGCGCTGATGCGTAACCTGATGTTCGTGCTGACGGCACTGGCGGTGATCGGGCTCGCGGTCTGGGCCTATCGCGAGAATTACCGCACCCAGCACGCGATCAAGGAAACCGAGCGCCTGCAGCAGGAAATCGGCGTCGCGCGTTCGCGGCTGGCGATGCTGCGCGCCGAATGGGCCTATCTCAACCGGCCCGACCGGCTGCGCGATCTGACCGAGCTCAACTTCGACCGGCTGCAGCTCTTGCCGCTGCGTCCCGACCAGTTCGGCAAGGTCGATCAGGTCAGCTACCCGCCGCTGCCGAAGCTGGATCTCTCGGAGATCGTCGACGTGTCGTCGCAGCCGGGAGAGGGGCCATGATCCGTACGCCGCTGCGCCCTCTGGCGCATATTCTCAAGGCCCGCGACACCGGCGAGAACCCCGATGTGATCGAACGCGAGAACATCCGCCTGCGCCACGAAGAGATGCGCGACCGGGCGCGCAACCGTGCCGAGGGGCGGCTGTTGGTGATGTCGGTCGCCTTTCTCGCCGGCTTCATCCTGGTCGGCCTGCGCATGGGCACGCTGGCCTTTTCCGAGGCGGAAGAGCCGCGCGCCAGCGCCGCCGGGTCGCGGATCGTCGCCCAGCGGGCCGATATCGTTGACCGGCGCGGCCACATCTTGGCGACCAATCTCGAAACCCATTCGCTATATGCCCAGCCGCAGCAGATGATCGACAAGGAGCGTGTCGCGCGCGAATTGGTCAAGGTCTTCCCCGATCTCGACGAAGCGCGGCTGGTGCGCGATTTCACCGGCAAGCGCAAGTTTCTCTGGGTGCGCAAGCAGATCTCGCCCGAGCAGAAACAGGCGGTGCATGACATCGGCGATCCCGGGCTGCTGTTCGGCCCGCGCGAGATGCGGCTCTATCCCAACGGGCGGCTGGCGGCGCATGTGCTGGGCGGCGCCAGCTTCGGCAAGGAAGACGTGCGTGCGGCCGAGCTGATCGGGGTGGCCGGGGTCGAGAAATACTTCGACGAGGCGCTGCGCGACCCCGCCAACGGCGGCAAGGCCCTGTCCCTGTCGCTGGATCTCACGGTGCAGGCGGCGGCCGAACGGGTGTTGCATGGCGGCATGAAGCTGATGAATGCCAAGGGCGCGGCCTCGATCCTGATGGACGTGCACACCGGCGAGATCCTGTCGCTGGTCAGCCTGCCCGATTTCGACCCCAACGACCGCCCGCGCCCGCCGGTCAAGGGCAACCCCAGCGACAGCCCGCTGTTCAACCGCGCGGTGCAGGGGCTTTACGAGTTGGGATCGACCTTCAAGATCTTCACCGCCGCCCAGGCCATGGATCTGGGGCTGGCCGCGCCGACCACCATGATCAAGACCGCCGGGCCGCTGCGCTGGGGCAAGTTCAAGATACGAGATTTCCACGATTATGGCGCCGAGTTGTCGCTGACCAAGGTGATCGTGAAATCCTCCAACATCGGCACCGCGCGCCTGGCGCAGGAAATCGGCGCCGAACGCCAGCAGGGGTTCCTGCGCGATCTCGGCTTTTTCGAGCCGACGCCGCTGGAGATGATCGAGGCGCGCGGCGCCCGGCCGCTGTTGCCGCCGAACTGGTCGGAACTGTCGGCGATGACCATCTCTTACGGTCACGGGCTGTCGAGCAGCCCGCTGCATCTGGCGGCCGGATACGCGGCGATCGCCAATGGCGGCCGGCGGGTGGTGCCGACCCTGCTGAAACGCGACCGGCCGCAACAGGGCGCGCGCATCATGACCGAGGCCTCGGCCCGCGCGGCGCAGCAGATGCTGCGGCTGGTGGTGACCGAGGGCACCGCCAGTTTCGGCGAGGTGCCGGGCTATGCGGTGGCCGGCAAGACCGGCACCGCAGACAAGCCCAAGGAACAGGGCGGCGGCTATCACGAGGACAAGGTGATCGCGACCTTCGCCGCGATGTTCCCGGCCCATGATCCGCGATATGTGCTGGTGGTGACTCTGGACGAGCCGGTCGAGACCTCGGGGCCGGAACCGCGCCGCACCGCAGGCTGGACCGCGGTGCCCGTGGCGGCCGAGATGATCGGCCGTGTCGCCCCCCTCTTGGGCATGCGTCCCGGCGTTGAACCCGCATCAATGGCTGGTATAACCCTGACATCGAATTGACGCCGCAACAGGGCAGGGCAGATGGCAGCGACGACACGACCGTTACACGAATTGGGACTGACCGCTGCCGCCGGGCGCGATCCGCAGATCACCGGGCTGGCGGTGGACAGCCGCGACGTCAAGGCCGGCTATCTCTTTGCCGCCCTGCCGGGCAGCAAGCTGCACGGCGGCAGCTTCATCCAATACGCGCTGCGAATGGGTGCTTCGGCGATCCTCACCGATGCCGAGGGCGCCCGCATCGCCGAAGCCGAACTGGCCGCCAGCGACACGGCGCTGGTGGTGGCCGAGGACCCGCGCCAGGCGCTGGCCTATTCCGCCGCCCTGTGGTTCGGCGAACAGCCGGGCATCATGGCCGCCGTGACCGGCACCAACGGCAAGACCAGCGTCGCCACCTTCCTGCGCATGATCTGGCAGGAACTGGGGCTCGAGGCGATCAATCTCGGCACCACCGGGGTCGAGGGCGATTTTCAGGCGCCGCTGAGCCACACCACGCCCGAGCCGATCACCCTGCACCGCACCCTGTCCGAGGCCTGCGCGGCGGGGATCGAGTTCGCCGCCATGGAGGCCTCGTCGCACGGGCTCGAGCAGCGCCGTCTCGACGGGGTGCAGCTGCGCGCTGCCGGCTTCACCAATTTCACCCAGGACCACCTCGATTATCACCAGAGCTTTGACGATTACTTCGCCGCCAAGGCCGGGCTGTTCGCCCGCGTGCTGCCCGAAGAGGGCACGGCGGTGATCAATATCGACGATGCGCGCGGCACCGACATGGTCGCCATCGCCAGGGCGCGGGGGCAGGAGGTTGTCACCGTCGGCCGCAGCGGCGCCGATCTTTTGCTCGAGGCCCAGCGGTTCGACGCCACCGGGCAGGACATCCGCTT
>NZ_JBFJVE010000111.1:0-10073 GCF_041624275.1 Shimia sp. | reverse complement strand
TGCGGCTGAATCTGGCAGATTTTTCAATACACAGAGTTCACACCACGGGACATAATCCGGGCTGGATCAACAGGCACAGTGCGACGTTTGATGGGCGCGATATTGTCGTGACCGGTGGCAAGATCGAACCCGGTTTCACCGACATGGACGGCGCATTCGTGTTGAACCTTGAAACGCTGGTCTGGCGGCGCATGAATTGAACGGTGAGCAAGTCGTCGCAAACGTGTTTCCGGTCAGAAACGACCGTTTTTGACAAGCCGAAAAGTTGGGAATTGGTGGGGTGAAACCCACCCTACTTGGCGCGTACCTTGACGTATTCGCCGGGCGCGTCGCAGAGGATCTCGGCGCCGCAGCTTTCCGCGCTACGGGCGGGGACCTTCTTGCCGCCGTGCGCCTTCAGCCACTTGCCCCAGTCGGTCCACCAGGACCCGGGGTGCTGCGTGGCGCCGGCGAACCAGGTGTCGGGGTCGAGGCCCTGCGCGTCCTCGTTGATCCAGTGGGCGTACTTGTTCTTGACCGGCGGGTTGGCGATGCCGGCGATGTGGCCGGAGCCTCCCAAGACGAAACGGGTCGGGCCGGCGAAGGCGCGCTTGCCCTCGAAGCAGGACTTCCACGGGGCGATGTGGTCTTCCTTGGTCGCCAGCAGGTAGGCGGGAGTCTTGATCTTGGTCACGTCGATAGGGGTGCCGTCGATTTCCAGCCCGCCCTCGATGAAAGCGTTGTCGCGGTAGAATTTCGACAGGTACTCGACGATCATCTTTGCGGGCATGCGGGTCGAATCGGAGTTCCAGTACAAGAGGTCGAAGGGCACGGGTTCCTTGCCCATCAGGTAGTTCTGCACGACGAAGGACCAGATCAGGTCGTTCTCGCGCATCATGTTGAACATCTCGGCCATTTCGCGGCCCTCAAGATAGCCGCGGCTGGAGACCTTCTTTTCGATGCCCCGGATCTGCTCGGCGTCGACGAAGACCGACATCTCGCCCACGTCCTTGAGGTCGATCATGGTGGCCAGCAGGGTGACGGCATTGATCCGGTCGTCGCCCTTGGCGGCCATCCAGGCGAGCGTGGTCGTGGACAGGATGCCGCCGATGCAGAAGCCCAGCAGGTTGATCCTGGGCTGCGCGCAGATCCTCTCGACCTCGTCGAGGGCGACCAGCACGCCCTCGCGCATGTAATCGGCGAAGGAGACATCCTTGAGCGAATCGTCGGGGTTGACCCAGGAGATGACGAAGAGGGTGTGACCCTGGTCGACGACCCACTTGATCAGGGAGTTCTCGGGTTTCAGGTCGAGCACGTAGTACTTGTTGATCCAGGGCGGCACGAACAGCATCGGGGTGGCGTGGACCTTGTCGGTGCTGGGCTCGTACATGATCAGTTCGAAGAGGCGATTGCGGAACACCACCTTGCCGGGGGTCGAGGCGACGTTCTTGCCCACCTCGAAGGCCTTTTCGTCGGTCATCGAGATTTTCAGCTGCCCCTCGCCGCGTTCGAGGTCGCCCAGCAGGTTGTTGAGGCCGGCCAGCAGGTTCTCGCCGCCGGAGTTGACGGTTTCCTTGAGCACCGCGGGGTTGGTGGCGATGAAATTGGCGGGCGAGATCGCGCTGACGAACTGGCGGGAAAGAAACTTGACCTTGCGCGCGGCGGCCGGGTCGAGATCGTCCTCGGCGGCGCCAACGAGGTTCTGGATGTAGTCGGAGGCCACCAGGTAGGACTGCTTGATGTAGTCGAAGGCGACGGTTTCCTCCCACTCCTCGCCGGCGAAGCGGCGGTCCGGTTTCCCGGCCTTGCCGCCGCCGGGCTCGACCCCGGCCATGCGCGCGGCGGTGTCGGTCCAGACGTCCATCATGCCCTTCCAGAGATCGACTTGCGCCTCGGCCACGGCCATCGGGTTGGTGGAGAGCTTGAGCGCGAGATCCTGGAAGGCGCGCAGGGCGCTCTGGTCGATCTCGGCGGTGCCGATCGCAGGGGTCATGGCCTGCTCGGCGAAGCGGTTCATCAGGGCAAGGCTTTTCTGCGAGGTCTCGGCCCAGCGCTCGGCGATGCGGCCGATGTCGGGGAGGGCGGGTGTCCGTTCCTGCGGCGTGTCGGTCATGGCGGCGTTTCCCTCTGGCGGCATCTATTGCTAGCACGATGCGGGGGCTTGTCGACAGCCATGCGTCCGCCGTAATCCGGATCTCCGCCGCTTGGGCGCAATTTCGCGTTGCGTTTCCCGCGTGGACGCGGGCATGATCATGAGGCTCTTGCCTGCCGGGCCGTGGCGGCACGCATGCGAGGGCGGTTTGCATTTCGAGATGCGCGATCCGTCGCGCAGCGCAAGGAAGAGGAACGAAGTTATAGCGTCCGGCTGCCAGAATCCGCCGTGTCCCTCCCGGCTGGTGCCGCGCAGGCGGCCTCTGCACGCTGACTTCGGTCGCTTGGCCGGTCCTCTCCTGCCACCCATCCACCAGGCCGTCCGGTTGCCGACCGGGCCGGTGTCACCACAACACACTCGGGAGAACTGAGATGACGAATGTCGTAATCGCGTCCGCGGGGCGCACCGCTGTCGGTAGCTTCGGCGGATCCTTCGCCAACACCCCGGCCCACGATCTTGGCGCCGCCATGCTGGAGGCCATCGTCGAGCGCGCGGGGATCGACAAGTCGGAAGTGAACGAAACGATCCTCGGCCAGGTCCTGACCGCGGCGCAGGGGCAGAACCCGGCGCGGCAGGCGCATATCAATGCGGGGCTTCCCAAGGAAAGCTCTGCCTGGGGGATCAACCAGGTCTGTGGCTCCGGCCTGCGCGCGGTGGCGCTGGGCGCGCAGCATATCCAGCTGGGCGATGCCGACATCGTGGCGGCCGGCGGCCAGGAGAACATGACGCTGAGCCCGCATGCCGCTCATTTGCGCGCCGGCCACAAGATGGGCGACGTGAGCTATATCGACACGATGATCCGCGACGGGCTGTGGGACGCGTTCAACGGCTATCATATGGGCCAGACCGCCGAGAACGTGGCCCAGCAATGGCAGATCGGGCGCGACCAGCAGGACGCCTTCGCGGTGGCCAGCCAGAACAAGGCCGAGGCCGCGCAGAAGGCCGGCAGGTTCGACGAGGAGATCATTCCGTTCACGGTGAAGACCCGCAAGGGCGACATCGTGGTCGACAAGGACGAGTATATCCGCCACGGAGCGACGATCGATGCGATGGCCAAGCTGCGCCCCGCCTTCGCCAAGGACGGCTCGGTCACGGCGGCGAACGCCTCGGGCTTGAACGACGGCGCGGCGGGTGTGATCCTGATGAGCGCCGAGAACGCCGAGAAGCGGGGCATCACGCCGCTGGCGCGCATCGCGTCCTACGCCACCGCCGGGCTGGACCCGTCGATCATGGGCGTCGGCCCGATCCATGCCAGCCGCAAGGCGCTGGAGAAGGCCGGCTGGAAGGTCGAGGACCTGGACCTGGTCGAGGCCAACGAGGCCTTCGCTGCCCAGGCCTGCGCGGTCAACAAGGACATGGGCTGGGATCCGGAGATCGTGAACGTCAATGGCGGCGCGATCGCCATCGGGCACCCGATCGGTGCCTCGGGTGCGCGTATCCTGAACACGCTTTTGCACGAGATGAAGCGGCGGGATGCCAAGAAGGGCCTTGCCACTCTGTGCATCGGCGGGGGCATGGGCGTCGCGATGTGCCTGGAACGTCCGTGATCCGGGCGGGCGGCTGGATCTGTCTGGCACCGGTGGTTGCCATGAGTCCCGCCGCCCCCCCTGCATTCGGGCAGAACGTGAAGCCGATCTCGACCAGCCTTGCCGAGTGCGCCGTGATCTATACCGAGATCGCGGGGCTTCGGCCGGCGAGGCGCCGCAGTCCCGAGAAGCAGGAGCTCATGTATGCCGGGGCGGAGCTTTTCGCCGAAGAGGCGGTCCGCCAAGCCTCGGCCGAGGGCATCGCCGATCCGGAGGCGCATGTCCGGGATCTGCGCGCCGATCTCGCCACGAAATGGTCGGGGCGGATGTCGAGTTTGCTCAAGCTGCGCGAGAATGTCGATTGGATCGAGTACTGCGCAGCGCTTGGCGAAGATCGCGGCCTTCTGCCGTTGGAGGACTAGGCGGATGACCGGAACGCTCTCTTTCGATCAGGTCGTCTTTTCGGGAGGGGGCACCCGGTGTTTCTGGCAGGGCGGGTTCATGAACGTGGTGCGAGACGCGCTCGGGCTTGACCCCGCGCGCATCACCGGGGTCAGCGGCGGCGCGCTTTCGGCGGCCTGCTTCATCGCGGATCGCGGGCGGGACCTGCTGCGGATCATGGCGCGGGCCTTTGCGCGGCAGGATCGCAACTTTGAATGGCACGCGGTCGCGGACGACGGCGCGGGACTGACGCCGCATCAGCGGATCTATCGCGAGGTCGTCGCCGAGACGTTGAACGAAGCGGCGGCACGCGTCGTGGCCGAAGGCGTGTCGTTCCAGGTTCTCATCGGCCATCCGCCGAAGGGCGGCAAGCTGTTGGCCACCGCCGCGACGCTGGCCTACGAGGCGGAACTGCACCTGGTCTCCAGCCCGCATTTCAACTGGGCAGAGAAGGTCGGCGTCACGTCGAGCCTGGTCGATGCGCGCGACGCGGCACGCGCCGGGCGGCTGGTCGACCTGGTCTGCGCCGCGGCGACCATTCCGCCGCTGTTCGACCTGGCCGAGTGGGACGGGCAGGCGGTCATCGATGGGGGCATGGTCGACCAGGCGCCGATGCCCGAACCGGACCGGGGACGCACGTTGGTCCTGCTGACCCGCGGCTACCGCAATATCCCCGACCACCCGGACCGCGTCTACCTTGCGCCGTCCGACGAAATACCCGCCGACAAGATCGACTTCACCGACCCGGAAAAGATCCGCGCCACCTGGGACAGGGGCGAGGTGGACGGGGCGGCGTTTCTGGAACAACATGGACTCAAACGAAAAGAATGGGAGGAATAGTGATATGGCACGCACAGCACTGGTCACCGGAGGCAGCCGCGGCATCGGCGAGGCGATATCCAAGGCGCTGAAAGCGGCAGGCTACAACGTCGCCGCGACCTATGCCGGGAACGACGAGAAGGCGAAGGCCTTCACCGAAGAGACCGGGATCAAGACCTACAAGTGGAACGTGGCGGATTATGACGCCTCGAAAGCCGGCATCGAGAAGGTCGAGAGCGAAGTCGGGCCGATCGACATCGTGGTGGCCAATGCCGGGATCACCCGCGACGCGCCGTTTCACCGGATGACGCCCGAGCAGTGGAAAGAGGTTATCGACACCAACCTCACCGGTGTCTTCAACACCGTGCACCCGGTCTGGCCTGGCATGCGCGAGCGCAAGTTCGGCCGGGTCATCGTGATTTCGTCGATCAACGGCCAGAAGGGCCAGTTCGCCCAGGTGAACTATGCCGCGACCAAGGCCGGCGATCTGGGGATCGTGAAGAGCCTGGCGCAGGAAGGCGCGCGGGCGGGGATCACGGCGAACGCGGTCTGCCCCGGCTATATCGCCACCGAGATGGTGATGGCGGTGCCCGAGAAGGTGCGCGAGAGCATCATCGCGCAGATCCCGGCCGGTCGGCTGGGAGAGCCGGAAGAGATCGCGCGCTGTGTGACCTTCCTCGCCTCGGATGACGCGGGCTTCATCAACGGCTCGACGATTTCGGCCAACGGCGCGCAGTTCTTCGTCTAAAGGACAAGACCGATGAGCAAAGATTTCCCCGATATCGATCCGATCGAGAGCCAGGAATGGCAGGACGCCGTTCTTGACGTGATCGAGCGCGACGGCCCGAACCGGGCGCATTACCTGCTGGACAAGGCGGTGCAGCAGGCCCGCGCGGCGGGCGCGAACCTGCCGTTCAGCGCCACCACGCCGTATCAGAACACGATCCCAGCCGATGACCTGCTGGAGATCCCCGGCGACGCCGAGATGGAGAAGCGGATCCGCAGGATCAACCGTTGGAACGCGATGGCGACGGTGGTTCGGCGCAACAAGGAATCGAGCGAATATGGCGGGCATATCGCGTCATTCGCGTCGTCGGCCTGCATGTACGATACCGGGCTGAACCACTTCTGGCGGGCCATGTCGACGATGCATGGCGGCGACCTTGTGTTCTTCCAGGGCCACGTGGTGCCGGGGATCTATGCGCGGTCGTTCATGGAGGGCCGGTTCACCCAGGAGCAGATGGAGAACTTCCGCTCGGAGGTCGGCGGCGGCGGGCTGTCTTCCTATCCGCACCCCTGGCTGATGCCGGAATACTGGCAGTTCCCGACGGTCAGCATGGGTCTGGGGCCGCTGATGGCGATCTACCAGGCGCGGTTCATGAAATACATGCACAACCGCGGCCTGATCGACATGGCCGACCGCAAGGTCTGGTGCTTC
Source organism: Shimia sp. (assembly GCF_041624275.1). Lineage (GTDB taxonomy): Bacteria > Pseudomonadota > Alphaproteobacteria > Rhodobacterales > Rhodobacteraceae > Shimia. The sequence continues at coordinate 3,718 of NZ_JBFJVE010000111.1, read as the reverse complement.
CTCGGCGACGGCGAGATGGACGAGCCGGAAAGCCGCGGCGCCATCGATCTGGCGGTGCGCGAGGGGCTGGACAATCTGATCTTCGTCATCAACTGCAACCTGCAGCGGCTGGACGGGCCGGTGCGCGGCAATTCCAAGATCGTGCAGGAGCTGGAGGGCGACTTCCGCGGCGCCGGCTGGAACGTGATCAAGCTCTTGTGGGGCAAGGGCTGGGACGAGCTGTTGGAGAAGGACACCTCGGGCAAGCTGCGCCAGCTGATGGACGAGACCGTGGATGGCGACTACCAGACCTTCAAATCCAAGGATGGCGCCTATATCCGCAAGCATTTCTTTGGCAAATACCCCGAGACCGCGGCGCTGGTCGAAGACTGGAGCGACGAGCAGATCTGGGCCCTGCGCCGGGGCGGGCATGATCCGCAGAAGGTCTATACCGCCTTCAAACGCGCCAGCGACACCAAGGGCACCCCGACCTGTCTTCTGGTCAAGACCGTCAAGGGCTATGGCATGGGTTCGGCCGGCGAAGGCCAGAACACCACCCACCAGCAGAAGAAGATGGCCGAGGACCAGCTGCGCGATTTCCGTGACCGCTTCAAGATCCCGGTCAGCGACGAGGACCTGCCCAAGGCGCCCTTTGTCAAGCTGAACAAGGCCCAGCAGGCCTATCTGGCCGACCGCCGCAAGGCGCTGGGCGGCGACTTCCCGAAACGCTTCAGCGACGCGCCCAAACTGGAGATCCCGCCGCTGGAGAAATTCGAGGCCCAGCTGAAAGGCACCGGCGAGCGCGAGATTTCCACCACCATGGCCTTCGTGCGCATCCTGACCACGCTGTTGCGCGACAAGAATGTCGGCAAGAACGTGGTGCCGATCGTGCCCGACGAAAGCCGCACCTTCGGCATGGAGGGGCTGTTCCGCTCGGTGGGGATCTACAACCCCGAGGGGCAGAAATACACCCCCGAAGACGCCGACCAGATGATGTACTACAAGGAGACCACCAACGGCCAGGTGCTTCAGGAAGGCATCAACGAGGCCGGCGCCATGGCCGACTGGATCGCCGCCGCCACCGCCTATTCGAACCACGGCGTGCCGATGATCCCCTTCTTCATCTACTATTCGATGTTCGGCTTCCAGCGCATCGGCGATCTGGCCTGGGCCGCCGGCGACAGCCGGGCGCGCGGCTTCATGCTGGGCGGCACCGCCGGGCGCACCACGCTCAACGGCGAAGGCCTGCAGCATGAGGACGGTCACAGCCATATCCTGGCCGGCACCATCCCCAACTGCATCACCTATGATCCGACCTTCCAGCATGAGGTGGCGGTGATCGTGCACCACGGGTTGCAGCGCATGTATGTCGATCAGGAGGACGTCTATTTCTATCTCACCCTGATGAACGAGAACTACGCCCATCCCGACATGCCGATGGGTGTGGAAGACGAGATCATCAAGGGGCTGTATCGCTTCAAGGAGGTCAAGAAACCGGGCAAGAAGCACGTCACGCTGATGGGCTCGGGCACCATTCTGGTGCAGGCGCTGAAGGCGGCAGAAATGCTGGAAGAAGACTTTGGCGTCACCGCCGAGATCTGGTCGGCGCCCAGCTTCAACGAACTGGCGCGCGACTGCCAGGACGTGGCGCGCTGGAACCGCCTCAATCCGCTGCAGGAACCGAAAACCTCTTTCGTGACCGAACAGCTGAGCAAGGCCAAGGGCCCGATCATCGCCGCCACCGACTACATGAAGAACTATGCCGAGCAGATCCGCTCCTGCGTGCCGGGCCGCTACACGGTGCTGGGCACCGACGGCTTCGGCCGCTCGGACAGCCGCGAGAACCTGCGCCGCTTCTTCGAGGTCGACGCCAACCACATCGCCGCGGCGGCCATGGTGGATCTCTATCGCGACGGCAGCATCACCAAGAAAGTGCTGGAAACGGCGCTTGCCAAATATGACATCGACGGCGCCAAGCCGAACCCGCGCCTGGTGTGATCGGGACCGGACGCCTGCCGCATGGGATGCAAACCCGGTTTGCCGGTGTGGCGGGCGCCCTTCAAGAATGAGGAGATCAAGTTATGACCATTGAAGTAAATGTTCCCGATATCGGCGATTTTTCCGATGTGCCGGTGGTGACCATCCTGGTTCAGCCGGGCGATGTGATCGCGGTTGAAGATCCGATCGTCGAACTGGAAAGCGACAAGGCAACCATGGAAGTGCCCTCTTCCGTTGCCGGCAAAGTTGTCGAGATCAAGGTGGCCGAAGGCGACCTGGTCTCCGAGGGCTCCCTCCTGCTGCTTGTCGAGGGAGAGGCAGCGGCAGAGGCGCCCGCCACAGGCGCCCCTGCCGCTGCTGCAGCAGCCCCCGCCGCGCCTGCGGCAACCCCGGCCCCGGCGGCCGCGGCCGCCCCGGCGGTCACCGATGCCGGCTTCGGCAAGGCCCATGCCTCGCCGTCGGTACGCGCCTTTGCCCGCCAGCTCGACATCGACCTGGCATCGGTCAACGGCTCGGGCCGCAAGGGCCGCATCCTGCGCGAAGACGTCACCGCATATCTGAAATCCTCGACCGCGGCGGCCCCGGCGGCCGGCGGCGCGGCGCAGGGCGGCATGGGCATCCCGCCGATCCCGGTGGTGGACTTCTCGAAATTCGGCCCCGTCGAAGATGTGGAAATGCCGCGCATCAAGAAGATCTCGGGCCCGGCGCTGCACCGCTCGTGGCTCAATGTGCCGCATGTGACGCACAACGACGAAGCCGACATCACCGAGCTCGACAAATACCGCAAGGAAATGGACACGATGGCCAAGGAAAACGGCTATCGCGTGACCCTGCTGAGCTTTGTCATCAAGGCCTCTGTCTCGGCGCTGAAAGAACATTGGGAAGTCAACTCGTCGATCCACCCCGATGGCGACAAGCTGATCAAGAAGGACTATTACAACATCGGCTTTGCGGCCGACACGCCGAACGGTCTCGTGGTGCCGGTGATCAAGGACGCCGACCGCAAGGGCCTCGTCGAGATCTCCAAGGACCTGATGGAACTGTCGGGCAAGGCCCGCGCCGGCGAGCTGAAGGGCCCGGACATGTCCGGCGCCACCTTCACCATCTCCAGCCTCGGCGGCATCGGCGGCACCTCGTTCACCCCGATCGTCAACGCGCCGGAAGTGGCCATCCTGGGTCTCACCCGCTCGAAAATCGCCCCGGTCTGGAACGGCGAGGAATTCGTGCCGCGCCTGATGCAGCCGCTGTCGCTGTCCTATGATCACCGCGCCATCGACGGGGCCCTGGCGGCACGGTTCACCGTGACCCTCAAGACCCTGCTCGGCGACATGCGCAAGCTGATGTGGTAAGGAGGAAGACCCATGGAAATCAAAGTCCCTGATATCGGTGATTTCTCCGATGTGCCCGTGGTCACGGTCCTGGTTTCGGTCGGCGACAGCGTCGCCGTCGAGGATCCGCTGATCGAGATCGAAAGCGACAAGGCGACGATGGAGGTTCCCTCCCCCGCTGCCGGCGTGGTCAAGGAAATCAAGCTGGCCGAGGGCGACAGCGTCTCCGAAGGCTCGCTGATCCTGATCCTCGATGGCGCCGGCGCCGAAGCGGCCCCGAAAGCCGCCGCCGAAGCCCCTGCTGCTCCGGCAGCGCCGCAGGCCGTGGCCGCCACCGGCACCGCCACCGGCGCCGGTGATATCCACGCCGATGTGGTGGTGCTGGGCTCCGGCCCGGGCGGCTATACCGCCGC
>NZ_JBFJVE010000110.1:0-10141 GCF_041624275.1 Shimia sp. | reverse complement strand
GGCGGCGAAACCCGTCGCCCCCCCGTCGCCCCGCTGCCGTTCGGCCCTGCTTTCTCTTGCCCGAAATATCCCCGCCGGAGGCCTCGAATCCGCTCAGTCCACCGCGTAGGGCAGCACCCCGCGCTGATTCTCGTCGATGCTGAGCCGCCTCTCCAGCGGCGGCACCGAGCGCTGGTGACAATCCGAACGCTCGCAGATGCGGCAGGATATTCCGATCGGTGAGAACGCCTCGGGGGTCGAGATATCCATGTGATCGGCATAGACGATGGCCTCGACATGGCGGATCTCGCAGCCGAGCGCGATGGCATAGCGGCGCACCGGCGCCCCGTAATGGCCGCCGGTCTTCGAGACGTCCCGCGCCAGGCTGAAATAGCGCACCCCGTCCGGGGTCTCGGCCAGCTGGCGCAGGAAGCGCCCCGGGGTCTCGAAGGCCCGGTGCACGTTCCACAGGGGGCAGGCGCCGCCGAAGCGGGCAAATTGCAGCCTTGTGGCCGAGTGGCGCTTGGTGATGGTGCCGGCCTGGTCGACGCGGACGAAGAAGAAGGGAATGCCCTTGGCGCCGGGGCGCTGCATGGTCGACAGCCGGTGCGCCACCTGTTCGATTGAGGCGCCGAACCGGTTGGCCAGTATCTCGAGGTCGTGGCGCGACTGGCGCGCCGCCTCGAGAAACACCCCGTAGGGCATCATCGCCGCGCCGGCAAAGTAGTTGGCCAGGCCGATCTTGGCGATGGCGCGGGCGGCGTCGGTCTGGAACCGGGCCAGGTCCAGCGTTGCCTCGAGCAGCTTGTCGGCCTGCAGCAACGCTACCTGAAGCAGCATCTGGAAGGTCTGGGTCTCGCTGGGGGCGCGGTCCGACAGGTAGAGGATGCGCGCATCGGGATCATAGCGGCGCAGCGTGTCGGATCCGGCGCGCTCGACGCTGATGCCGTGTTCGCCCAGGGCCCGGATCGCGGCGCTGCGGATGCCGCCGTCGGCGCTGGCGCGGCGGGCAAAGCTTTCCGCCGCATGGTCCACGGCGTCGATGTAATTGTCGCAATAGTGGAAGAAATCGCGCACCTCGTCCCAGGGGCTGGGCTGCATGCGCACGTCTTCGCGCCCCAGCGCCTCGTCGAGCGAGGCCAGCCGCTCGTGGGTCTGGCGATAGGCGCGGTGCAGTTCGAGAAAGGCGCGGGCAAAGGCCGGGGCGTTCGAGGCGGTGAGCCGCAGGTCGGCCAGCGGCGCCGGGCTGTCGGCCAGCACCGGGTCGGCCATCGCCTCGCGCATGTCCGAGACCAGCCGCTCGCTGTCGCCGGTGCTGAGCTCGGTCACGTCGAGACCGAATTCCTGGGCCAGCGCCAGCACCACCGTGGTCGAGACCGGGCGGTTGTTGTTCTCCATCTGGTTGAGATAGGGCAGCGAAACCCCGAGCTTGCGCGCGAATTCCTTCTGGGTGAGTTCGAGCCGGGTGCGGATCTCGCGCAGCTTGGCGCCGGCATAGAGTTTCTGTGTGGCCATGGTCTTCCCGGTGGTGAACGGACTTAGCTGATGCAAATATAACTTTGCAAACCGGCCGCGTCACCCCGCTTTCGCGCCCCGCGCCGCCTCAGATCCGCAATTGCCGTTCCCGCCATACCACCAGCCCGATCGACACCACCCCCATCAGCGCGGTGGTCAGCATGATCCACAGCAGCGGCGCCGCGCCGCTGTCGACGCTCAGCATGGCGCCGGCCAGCATCGACAGGGCGGCGCCGCCGCCGATCATGATCGCCCCCGACAGGCCGGCGGCGGTGCCCACCAGATGCGGGCGCACCGAAAGCGCCCCGGCGGTGGCGTTGGGAATGGTCATGCCATTGCCGAGCCCGACCAGCACCATCAGGCCGAAAAACGCCTCGGCGCTGTCAAGGCCGAGAAGGAACAGCAGCATCAGGCTGGCGGGACCGAGGCAGGTCACGATGCTGCCCCAGCCCACCATGCGGTTGACCCCGGCCCGCGCCGACAGCAACCCGGAAAGAAAATTGCCGGCGAAATAGCCGATCGCCGGCGTGGCGAAATAGACCCCGAGCTGGGCCGGCGCCATGCCGAAGACCTCGGTGCCGACGAAGGGCGCGCCGCCGAGATAGGCGAAAAACGCCCCCGAGGCGAAGGCCGAGGCCAGCGTATAGCCCCAGAACCGGGGGCTGCGCAGCAATTCGGGGTATTCGCGGAACTGCTGGCCAAGGCTCAGCCCGCTCTTGGTGCCGGTCTCGGCAAGGTCCATCCAGGACAGGATCCAGGTCAGCGCCCCGACCGCGAACAGCATCCAGAACACCGCCTGCCAGCCATAGATCTGATCCAGCAGCCCGCCGATGGCCGGCCCCGCCATCGGCGCCACCGTCATGCCCATGGTGACATAGCCGATCATCGAGGCCGCCTGCTCCTGGGGCACCACGTCGCGGATGATGGCCCGGCTCAGCACCATGGCGACCACCACCGCCGCCTGACCCATGCGGAAGGCAAGGAAGATCTCGGCGTTGGGGGCCCAGAGGCAGCCCAGCGTGGCCAGCAGGAACAGCCCCAGCCCCCACAGGATCACCGGCCGCCGCCCGATCTTGTCCGAGATCGGGCCGATCAGCAGCTGCAACACCGCGTTCACCGCGAGGTAGACGCCCACCGACAGTTGCAGCACCCGGTAATCGGTCTGGAAATGCGCCGCCATGCCCGGCAGGCTGGGCAGGAACACGTTCATGCTCAGCGCCGACAGGCCGGCCAGAAGAATGAGTGTTGCAATATGCGGCGGGGTGGTGCGATCAAACAATCGCGCCGGATAATTTCGCTCCATCCGTCAAGGCTAGGCCTGCGCCGCGTCTTTGTCCACGCTGCCAGCATGTGACGTCACGGCGAAACTTTTCATATTTGCAATTTGCTCGGCTTCCCGGATTTTTGGTTTGCAAATTTGCGCTATTTTGCTTTGCGCAGGCCGACTCTGCGCCTATTGTCGACGCAAATTCAAGGGGACCAATCATGAAAGACATCCTCCAGGAACTGGAAGACCGCCGCAACGTTGCCCGTCTGGGTGGCGGACAGCGCCGCATCGACAGCCAGCACGCCAAGGGCAAGCTGACCGCGCGCGAACGTATCGAACTTCTGCTGGACGAGGACAGCTTCGAAGAATTCGACATGTTCAAGACGCACCGCTGCACCGATTTCGGCATGGAAAAGGAAAAGCCCGCCGGTGACGGCGTGGTCACCGGCTGGGGCACGATCAATGGCCGCATGGTCTATGTCTTCAGCCAGGATTTCACCGTCTTCGGTGGCTCGCTGTCTGAGACCCACGCCGAAAAGATCTGCAAGTTCATGGATATGGCGGTGCAGAACGGCGCCCCGGTGATCGGCCTCAACGATTCGGGCGGCGCCCGGATCCAAGAGGGCGTGGCCTCGCTCGCGGGCTATGCCGAAGTGTTCCAGCGCAACATCATGGCCAGCGGCGTCGTGCCGCAGATCAGCGTCATCATGGGCCCCTGCGCCGGTGGCGCGGTCTATTCGCCGGCGATGACCGACTTCATCTTCATGGTCAAGGACACCTCCTACATGTTCGTGACCGGCCCCGACGTGGTGAAGACCGTGACCAACGAGGTCGTCACCGCCGAAGAACTGGGCGGGGCCTCGACCCATACCAAGAAATCCTCGGTCGCCGACGGCGCCTTCGAGAACGACGTCGAGGCGCTGGCCGAAGTGCGCCGCCTGGTCGATTTCCTGCCGCTGAACAACCGCGAGAAGCCGCCGGTGCGCCCCTTCTTCGATTCGCCCGCGCGGATCGAGGCCTCGCTGGACACGCTGGTGCCGGAAAACCCCAACACGCCTTATGACATGAAGGAACTGATCACCAAGATCGGCGACGAGGGCGATTTCTACGAGATCCAGGAAGACTACGCCAAGAACATCATCACCGGCTTCATCCGCATCGAGGGCCAGACCGTGGGTGTCGTCGCCAACCAGCCGATGGTGCTGGCCGGCTGTCTCGACATCGACTCGTCGCGCAAGGGCGCCCGCTTCGTGCGCTTCTGCGACTGTTTCGAAATCCCGATCCTGACCCTGGTCGACGTGCCGGGCTTCCTGCCGGGCACCAGCCAGGAATATGGCGGCGTCATCAAGCACGGCGCGAAGCTGCTCTTTGCCTATGGTGAAGCCACGGTGCCGAAAGTCACCGTCATCACCCGCAAGGCCTATGGCGGCGCCTATGACGTGATGGCCTCCAAGCACCTGCGCGGCGATTTCAACTATGCCTGGCCGACCGCCGAGATCGCGGTGATGGGGGCCAAGGGCGCGACCGAGATCATCCACCGCGCCGACCTTGGCGACGCCGAGAAGATCGCGGCCCATACCAAGGACTATGAAGACCGTTTCGCCAACCCCTTCGTGGCCGCGGAAAAGGGCTTCATCGACGAGGTGATCATGCCGCACGGTACCCGCAAGCGCGTCGCCCGGGCCTTTGCCTCGCTGCGCAACAAGCAGGTCAAGAACCCGTGGAAAAAGCACGACAACATCCCGCTTTGATGTGATCCCGGGTGGCGGGGCGAACCCGCCGCCCGTTCCAACCCGGCCCCTTGGGCCTTTGTTCCAGACCGTCCCCGAAAGGGCAAAACGTGACCCGTAACCGCTGGCATATCCTGTGCGAGGGCGAGACCCTCACCGTGACCCGGGCTCTGCCCGTGCGTCTCGACGTCTCGGCGCAGACCGTGTTGCCCACCGGCTCGCGGTTGCGGCTGGCCCAGCAGGTCCGCCAGGACCTGTGGCGGCGCATGCAGGGGCTGCGCGGGTTCCGCCCGGTGGTGCGTGTCACCCGCCACGGCGAGACCTGCCACGTGCTGGCGGGCGGCCGTGTCGAGGGCCGGTTCTCGCGGCCGCATGCCGAGACCGAGATTTCCGACATGCTGAGCGACCCCGATCTGCGGGCCCGTTGGAGCGCCTATGCGGCGCATCGCGAGGTGGCCCGTGCGTCGTGATTTGATTGCAGTTTTCGCCGCGTTTGGAGGGGCCCTTGCGGGCGCGGCCGCGGCCGGAGATTTGGAGGAGTCTCCGGCCGTGCCCTCCGGCCACCCCGTCTACCTTCAGGAAATGCTGTTCGAATCGCGTGCCGATAACAGCCGGGTGGCCCGCTTTCGCTATGTCATGCCGGTGATCGGCCGGGACACGGTCGGCTTTGCCGATGTCGAGGCGGATTTCGACCATCTCTGCCGCACCCGCGCGCTTCCGGCGCTGGCGAAAAACGGTGAAACCGTCGATCAGGTGATCATCTCGCTGTCTGATCGCGAAACCGAATTCGGTGTCCCTTCGGACGTTGCAACCCAGTTTTTCGAGGCGTACAGCATCGAAAACGGGACCTGCATCTGGGAGGGTTATTGATGCAACCACAATATCTTGCGGACGTTGGCTGGGCACGCGCCCAAATTGCGGCTTTCCGGCCACAGCACTTTAGCTTGGACGGCTATCTGTATATTTTCACGACGGAATCCGGTATTCTCCAGCCGGTCCACTGCGAAGTGGCCCTGTCAACAATAGTGGGGCAGGCAGGGTCGGCAGGCCCTGTTCCATCAGTAAATAATCTCTGGAGAAAGATATGTCGAACAGCATCAAATCGCTTCTGGCCGTCGGCCTCGTGGCTCTCGTGGCCGCCTGCGCAGACACCGCACCGGTCGAGGAATACGTCGTGGTCGACCCCGCGCCGATCTCGGAAGAACCGGTCTACACCGGCAAATACAAGTAACACCGCCCGCACGGGCTGGCGGGCCACCCAAGGGCCCGCCGCTTCGCGCCGCCTCTCGCCACGGGAGGCCGCGCCATGCTGAAGCACCGTGGTTTCCCCGGCCGCCTGCCGGGCACCGATTTCCAATTCGTCATTCGCCGCCCCAACCCCACGGGGGTGACGCCGCTGACCCGGCGCGAGCGCTACCGCGACCGCAAACCCGCCGACCGCCGCGCCGACGCCGGTTTCATGCAGGCGCTGTGGGAACAGTTCGGCGATCAGCCCTTCGAACGCGGCAACCTTGACGCCGGTCGTCTCAGCTGGCTCTTTGGCCGCGAGGTGATCCCGGCCGAAGAGCCCTTTGACCCCGCCAGCTACGAGGCCCTGCTGGTCATCGACGTCACCACTGCCCGCATCTCCTTCCCGGATGTCTTCGACGGGGGCTGGGCATGAGACCGCATTCCGCCACCTGCACTTACACGCCATCGGGCGAGGCTGCCAGCCAGCGTCACCCGTTCCGCGCCCCACACCGGGCCCCACCACCGCGCGCGATCTGTTTCGCGGCGGGGGGCTTCCTCGCATTCCATCGCTCGCAGACCGCCTGCGGCCAAGTACCAGAAGGGACATGACATGTTCGACAAGATCCTGATTGCCAACCGGGGCGAGATCGCCTGCCGTGTGATCAAGACCGCCCGCAAGATGGGCATCAAGACAGTGGCCATCTATTCGGATGCCGACAAGCAGGCGCTGCATGTTCAGATGGCCGACGAAGCCGTGCACATCGGCCCGCCGCCGGCCAACCAGTCGTATATCGTCATCGACAAGGTGATGGAGGCGATCAAGAAGACCGGCGCCCAGGCGGTGCATCCGGGCTATGGTTTCCTGTCGGAAAACTCGAAATTCGCCGAGGCGCTGGAAGCGGCCGGCGTCGCCTTTGTCGGCCCCCCCAAGGGCGCCATCGAAGCCATGGGCGACAAGATCACCTCGAAGAAGATCGCCCAGGAGGCCGACGTGTCGACCGTGCCCGGCTATATGGGGCTGATCGAGGACGCCGACGAAGCGGTGAAGATCTCGAACCAGATCGGCTATCCGGTGATGATCAAGGCCTCGGCCGGCGGCGGCGGCAAGGGCATGCGCATCGCCTGGAACGACCAGGAAGCCCGCGAAGGCTTCCAGTCCTCCAAGAACGAGGCCGCCAACTCCTTCGGCGACGACCGTATCTTCATCGAGAAGTTCGTCACCCAGCCGCGCCACATCGAGATTCAGGTTCTCTGCGACGCCCATGGCAACGGCATCTACCTGAACGAGCGTGAATGCTCGATCCAGCGCCGCAACCAGAAGGTGGTGGAAGAGGCCCCGAGCCCGTTCCTCGACCCCGAGACCCGCAAGGCGATGGGCGAGCAGTCGGTGGCGCTGGCCAAGGCGGTCGGCTATGCCTCGGCCGGGACGGTGGAATTCATCGTCGACGGCGACAAGAACTTCTACTTCCTCGAGATGAACACCCGTCTGCAGGTGGAACACCCCGTGACCGAGCTGATCACCGGCGTCGACCTTGTCGAGCAGATGATCCGCGTCGCGGCCGGCGAACCGCTGTCGATCACCCAGGACGATGTCGGCATCAACGGCTGGGCGATCGAGAACCGCGTCTACGCCGAAGATCCCTATCGCGGCTTCCTGCCGTCGATCGGTCGTCTGAGCCGCTATCGCCCGCCGGCCGAGGTGGCCGCCGGCCCGATGCAGGACAACGGCAAATGGGCCGATGACGCCATCGAGGGCAAGGATCATGCGGTGCGCAACGATACCGGCGTCTACGAAGGCGGCGAGATCTCGATGTATTACGACCCGATGATCGCCAAGCTCTGCACCTGGGCGCCGACCCGCGACCAGGCGATCGAAGCCATGCGCAACGCGCTTGACGGCTTCGAGCTCGAAGGCATCGGCCACAACCTGCCCTTCGTCAGCGCGGTGATGGATCACCCGAAATTCATCTCGGGCGACATGACCACGGCCTTCATCGAGGAAGAATACCCGGACGGCTTCGAGGGCGTCGAACTGCCGGTGGTGACGCTGCGCAAGATCGCTGCCGCCGCTGCCGCCATGCACCGCGTCGCCGAGATCCGCCGCACCCGCGTGTCGGGCCGCATGGACAACCACGAGCGCCGCGTCGGCAAGCTCTGGGTGGTGTCCCTGCAGGGCGAGGAATACCCGGTCAAGGTCAAGGCCGACAAGAAGGGCTCGACGATCAAGTTCGATGACGGTGTCAAGATGCGCGTCGCCTCGGACTGGACCCCGGGCAACCAGCTGGCCGAGCTGACCGTTGACGGCCAGACCCTGGTCCTGAAGGTCGGCAAGATCCCCGGCGGCTTCCGCATCCGCAGCCGCGGCGCCGATCTCGCGGTTCACGTGCGCACCCCGCGTCAGGCCGAACTGGCCCGGCTGATGCCGGAAAAGGTGGCGCCCGACACCTCCAAGCTGTTGCTCTGCCCGATGCCGGGTCTGATCGTCAAGGTCAACGTGGAAGTGGGCGACGAGGTTCAGGAAGGCCAGGCGCTGTGCACGGTCGAGGCGATGAAGATGGAGAACATCCTGCGCGCCGAGAAAACCGCCGTGGTGACCAAGATCAACGCCGCGGCCGGCGACAGCCTGGCGGTGGACGACATCATCATGGAGTTCGAATAAGCCGATGCGCCGGGCCGCACCACAGCACCATCCGGTTCAGGGCAGGGGTTTCCTGCCCGCCGGGGCGCTGTGCCCGCCCTATCGGATCGGGGCCGCGCGGCGGTCTTCGACCTCTTGCTGGCGCAGCGGCAGCTTGTCGATCGACCGGCTCAGCTCGCGCACCGTCCAGGGCTGGGGCTTGCGCAGGTATACCACCCCGTCCTTGCCGACCAGCACCAGCATGAAGCCGCGCGGGCGCAGGCTGCTGCGCAGGGCGCTTGCGGCGGCCGGGCTGGCATCGAGCAGCACCACGACGTCACGCTCGGCCAGCGCGTCCGGGTCGCCCTCGAGCAGGTCGATCTGCTGGCGGAAACGCGGATCGTTGGGGCTGTCGGCAAAGACCACGACCGGGCGTTTCAGCCACCGGAAGTCGTCCAGCGTGGCCGCGCTGCCATCCATGAACAACGGGATTTCCGCCTCGGTCGCGCCATCGGTGGCCAGCGCGGCGGTTCCCAGAAATGCAATCAAAACAAATGCCAAGCGGCGCATGGGCGGGCTCTCCTGTTCCCCCCAATATAGGCCCGCCGGGCGATATTCAAAGAGCTAAGAGCCCGGATCTTTGGGGATCGGGTCAGCAAATGAGGAAATGGATATGACCAAGAAAGAAGACTGGTCGGCGCTGGCCGAAAAAGAACTTCGCGGCCGCCCGCTCGATGATCTGACCTGGAACACGCTGGAAGGGATCAAGGTCAAGCCGCTCTACACGGCGGAAGACACCGAGGGCCTGGAACACATGGGCAACCTGCCCGGTTTCGGACCCTTCACCCGTGGCGTCAAGGCGACCATGTATGCCGGCCGTCCCTGGACCATCCGCCAATATGCCGGCTTCTCCACCGCGGAAGAATCGAACGCCTTCTACCGCCGCAACCTGGCCGCCGGCCAGCAGGGCGTGTCGGTGGCCTTCGACCTTGCCACCCACCGCGGCTATGACAGCGACCACCCGCGCGTGGTCGGCGATGTCGGCAAGGCCGGCGTGGCGATCGACAGCGTCGAGGACATGAAGATCCTGTTTGACGGCATCCCGCTGGACAAGGTGTCGGTCAGCATGACCATGAACGGCGCGGTGATCCCGATCCTGGCCAATTTCATCGTCGCCGGTGAAGAACAGGGGCATGACAAATCGGTGCTGGCCGGAACCATTCAGAACGACATTCTGAAAGAGTTCATGGTCCGCAACACCTATATCTATCCGCCCGAGCCGTCGATGAAGATCATTTCGGACATCATCGAATATACCTCGAACGAGATGCCGAAATTCAACTCGATCTCGATTTCCGGCTATCACATGCAGGAAGCCGGGGCGAACCTGGTGCAGGAACTGGCCTATACGCTGGCCGATGGCCGCGAATATGTGCGTGCCGCGATGAACGCGGGCATGGATGTCGACAAGTTCGCCGGGCGCCTGTCGTTCTTCTTTCCCATCGGCATGAACTTCTTCATGGAGGCCGCCAAGCTGCGCGCGGCGCGGACCCTGTGGCATCGCATCATGACCGAGTTCGGCGCCAAGTCGGAACGCTCGAAGATGCTGCGCACCCACTGCCAGACCTCGGGCGTGTCCTTGCAGGAACAGGATCCCTATAACAACGTGATCCGCACCGCCTACGAGGCGATGTCGGCGGTGCTGGGCGGCACCCAGTCGCTGCACACCAACGCGCTGGACGAAGCCATCGCGCTGCCCACCGATTTCTCGGCCCGCATCGCACGCAATACCCAGCTGGTGCT
>NZ_JBFJVE010000109.1:0-10244 GCF_041624275.1 Shimia sp. | reverse complement strand
CCATGATCGGCGGTCAACAGCAACAGGTCGCCGTCACGCAAGCGCGGCAGGATGCGGCCGATCTCGGCATCGAACCATTCCAGCGCCCGGGCATAGCCCGAAACGTCGCGGCGGTGGCCATAATCGCTGTCGAACTCGACGAAATTCGCAAAGGTCAGGCTGCCCTCCTCGGCCTCGTCCACCAGCCGATGCAGATGGCTCATCAGCGCCGCGTCGCTGCCCTTGACGCTGTCGCTGATGCCGCGCATCGAGAAGATGTCGCCGATCTTGCCGACGCCGTATACCCGGCGCCCGGCCGCCTGCAGCCAGTCGGTCAGCACCGGCGCCGGCGGCGCGATGGCGAAATCACGGCGGTTGGCGGTGCGCCTGAAACCGCCGGCAGCATCGCCGACAAAGGGGCGGGCGATCACCCGGCCGACCCGCATCGCATGCAGGCTCGGCGCCAGCGCGGCGCAGAGATCCAGCAGCCGCTGCAATCCGAAATGCGCTTCGTGGGCGGCGATCTGGAACACGCTGTCGGCGCTGGTATAGCAGATCGGCAGGCCGGTTCTGACGTGTTCAGCGCCAAGATCGTCGATGATCCGGGTTCCCGAGCCGTGACAGTTGCCCAGGATGCCGCCGGTGCCCGCCAGCCGGCAGACCCGCTCGACCAGATCCGCCGGGAAGGCGGGGGTCGCATCGGGAAAACAGGTCCAGTCCCAGGGCACGGGACAGCCGGCCAGCTCCCAGTGGCCCGAGGGCGTGTCCTTGCCGGGGCTGGTTTCGGTGGCGGCGCCCCAAAGCCCCTCGGGCGCGGCGTCCAGCCCCGGGGTCGCGGCGCCGCTGGCAAGCCGGATCGCCGCCCCAAGGCCAAGCCGGTCGAGATGGGGCAGCGCCAGCGGCCCCGAGCGCCCCTCCTGCGCCCGGCCGGCGGCGCAGGCCTGTGCAATATGGGCCAGTGTGTTGGCCCCGGTGTCGGGCAGCACCCCGTTGAAGAACCGGTCGGCATCGGGCGCACCGCCGCAGCCGACCGAATCCATGACCACCAGAAAGGCGCGCGGCATCAGCAGATCCTCTCGTGTATCAGGGGCGGAAGCGGCGGTGCTTGCGGCGCGATGCGGATCGCCCGAAGCACCCTTTCCGCCGCGGCCTCGGCGGTGCCCGCGTCGGCGGCATGAATCCGCAGCATCGGCTGGCCCTTTGCGACGCGGGCCCCAAGGCGCGGCACATCCGAAAGGCCGACCGCCGGGTCGATCCGGTCGGTCTCGACCCGCCGCCCGCCGCCAAGCAGCACCACGGCCATGCCCAGAGCCTCGCCGTCGATGGCGGCGACATGGCCGGTGTCCGGCGCGTTCACCTCGCGGATCACCGGCGCCACCGGAAGAAGGCGCGGCCAGCTTTCGACGAAATCCGCCGGCCCGCCCATCGCCGCCACCATACGCCCGAAATGCGCGGCGGCGCGACCGTCGGCCAGCACCGCGGCAAGCTGCGCCGCGCCCGCTTGCAAATCCGGCGCCAGCCCGGCTCCGACCAGCAGCTCGGCCCCCAGGGCCAGGCTCAGCTCGGCCAGCGCATTGCCGGGCGCACCGGTCAGCACCTTCATGCATTCCGCCACTTCCAGCGAATTGCCCAGCGACGGGGCCAGCGGCTGGTTCATGTCAGAGAGCACCGCGCGGGCCGGACAGCCCGCCCCCCTGGCGGTGGCGACCAGCGCCCGGGCAAGGTCACGGGCCTGTTCAGGGGTTTTCATGAACGCGCCCGACCCCAGCTTGACGTCGAGCACCAGCCCGTCGAGTCCGGCGGCGAGCTTCTTGGAAAGGATCGACGCGGTGATGAGATCGAGACTGTCGACCGTCGCCGTGACGTCGCGGATCGCATAAAGACGCCGGTCGGCCGGGGCGATCTCGGCGCTGGCGCCGACGATGGCACAGCCGGCGCTGTCCAGGATGGCGCGAAACCGCGCCGCGTCGACCGAGGTGTCAAGGCCGGGTATCGCCTCGAGCTTGTCGAGCGTGCCGCCGGAGTGACCCAGCCCGCGCCCGGAAATCATCGGCACGTAGACCCCGCAGGCGGCCAGCGCCGGGGCCAGTACCAGCGACACGCAGTCGCCGACCCCGCCGGTGGAATGCTTGTCAAGCACCGGCCCCGGGCAATCCCATTGCAGCCGCTCACCGCTGTCGCGCATGGCAAGGGTCAGCGCCACCCGCCCCGCGTCACCAAGGCCGCGCAGGCAGACCGCCATGGCAAAGGCCCCGGCCTGGGCGTCGGACACCGTGCCGTCGGCCAGCCCGCGCGCGAACCAGGCCAGCTCGGCCTCCGCCGGGCGATCGCCCCGGCGCAGCCGGGCAATGATGGCGCGGGCCTCCATCGATCAGCTGTTGTCCAGGTGGTGCTCGCCGAAGGCGCCGGGCAAAAGATCAGCCAGGGTGATCCGCTCTTCGGCGCCGTCGAGATTGGCCATGGTGATCACCACGTCGCCGGTGGCGAATTCCGCCAGTTTCTGGCGGCAGCCGCCGCAGGGGGTCACCGGGTGCGGGCTGTCGGCGATGACATAGACCTCGGTGAGCCGGGTTTCGCCGGCCGCGACCATGGCCGCGATCGCACCGGCCTCGGCGCAGGTGCCCTCGGGATAGGCGACGTTTTCGACGTTGCAGCCGGTATAGACCTGCCCCGAGATCGCGCGGATCGCCGCCCCGACGCGGAAATTCGAATAGGGCGCATAGGCGTTCTCGCGCACGGTCAGCGCCTGTTGCTGCAATGTGTTTTGCGACTGGCTCATGGTGATCTCCCCTTCCTCCCCGTTTCACGCCGGAACGGTGACCACGGTTCCGGCAAAGCGCTTGCACGGCGCGGCGAATCTCTGCTCTGATGGCCGGTACCGAGCGCGCCCGGTCAGCCGAGAAAGACTGCGGCGGGGGGAAAAAATATGCAAGAGCCCTTCCCTTTGGCCACTTCACCCCATTTCCTTTTCCGGAAAAGTAGTTTAATGCTAAACTAACCTAAATCCGAGGCCCCAGACATGTCCGACACCCACAAGGAATCCCTGCGCCAGGCGGCGCTGCATTATCACGAGCACCCCAAGCCGGGTAAGCTCGAGATCCGCGCCACCAAGCCCCTGGCCAACGGGCGCGACCTCAGCCGCGCCTATTCGCCCGGCGTCGCCGAGGCCTGTCTCGAGATCAAGGACAACGCCGCCGAGGCCTCGCGCTACACCGCGCGCGGCAACCTCGTGGCGGTGGTCTCCAACGGATCGGCGGTGCTGGGGCTGGGCAACATCGGCGCGCTGGCCTCGAAACCGGTGATGGAAGGCAAGGCCGTCCTGTTCAAGAAATTCGCCAATATCGACTGTTTCGACATCGAGGTGAACGAGACCGACCCCGAGAAACTGGCCGATATCGTCTGCGCGCTCGAGCCGACCTTCGGCGCCATCAACCTCGAGGACATCAAGGCGCCTGACTGTTTCATCGTCGAGAAACTGTGCCGCGAGAAGATGAACATCCCGGTCTTCCACGACGACCAGCACGGCACCGCGATCGTCGTCGGCGCCGCGGCCACCAACGCGCTGCGCGTCGCGGGCAAGAAGTTCGAGGATATCAAGATCGTCTCGACGGGGGGCGGCGCGGCGGGCATCGCCTGTCTCAACATGCTGCTGAAACTCGGCGTCAAACGCGAGAACGTCTGGCTCTGCGACATTGCCGGGCTGGTCTATGAGGGCCGCGAAGAGGAAATGACCCCGCAGAAGGCGGAATACGCCCAGGCCACCGACCTGCGCAGCCTGGACGAGGTGATCGAGGGCGCCGACATGTTCCTCGGCCTCTCGGGCCCCGGCGTGCTGAAACCCGAGATGGTCGCCAAGATGACCGACCGGCCGATCATCTTCGCGCTGGCCAACCCGACCCCTGAAATCATGCCCGATGCCGCCCGCAAGGTGAAGCCCGACGCGATCATGGCCACCGGACGCAGCGATTTTCCCAACCAGGTCAACAATGTCCTGTGCTTTCCATTCATCTTCCGCGGGGCGCTGGACGTCGGCGCCACCGAGATCAACGACGCCATGCAGCTGGCCTGCATCGACGGCATCGCCGAGCTGGCGCGCATCACCACCAGCGCCGAGGCGGCAGCGGCCTACAAGGGCGAGCAGCTGACCTTCGGCGCCGACTACCTGATCCCCAAGCCCTTTGATCCGCGCCTTGTGGGCGTGGTCTCGGCGGCGGTGGCCAAGGCGGCGATGGACAGCGGCGTCGCGACCCGCCCGATCGACAACCTGCCGGCCTATGTTCAGAAACTGAACCAGTCGGTGTTCAAGTCGGCGCTGCTGATGCGCCCGGTATTCGACGCGGCGCGCGCGGCGCGACGGCGGATCATCTTTGCCGAAGGCGAGGACGAGCGGGTGCTGCGCGCGGCACAGGCGATCCTCGAGGAGACCACCGAGACCCCGATCCTGATCGGACGGCCGGAAGTGATGGAGGCACGCTGCGAGCGCCACGGGCTGGCGATCCGCCCCACCGTGGATTTCGAGATCGTCAACCCAGAGAACGACCCGCGCTATCGCGACTACTGGACCTCTTATCACCAGATCATGCAGCGCAAGGGCGTGACCCCGGATCTGGCCAAGGCGATCATGCGCACCAATTCCACCGCCATCGGCGCGGTGGCGGTGCATCGCGGTGAGGCCGACAGCCTGATCTGCGGCACCTTCGGCGAATACCGCTGGCATCTCAACTATGTCGAACAGGTGCTGGGCGGCGGCTCATATGCCCCCCACGGGGCGCTGTCGCTGATGATCCTCGAGAACGGGCCGCTGTTCGTCGCCGACACCCAGGTCAACGAGATGCCCAGCCCCGAGAACATCGCCCGCTCGGTGATCGGCGCGGCGCGCCACGCCCGGCGTTTCGGCATCGAGCCGCGCATCGCGCTGTGTTCGCAATCGCAGTTCGGCAACCATGCCGAAGGCTCGGGCAAGCGGCTGCGCGAGGCGCTGGAGATCCTCGACAGCAAGGCGCGCGATTTCGTCTACGAGGGCGAGATGAACGTCGATGTGGCGCTGGATGCGGAACTGCGTTCCCGCATCTTCCCCAACTCGCGCCTGAAAGAGGCCGCCAACGTGCTGATCTTTGCCCATGCCGACGCTGCTTCGGGGGTGCGCAACATCCTCAAGATGCGCTCGGACGGGCTCGAGGTCGGGCCGATCCTGATGGGCATGGGCAACCGCGCCCATATCGTCAGCCCGTCGATCACCGCGCGCGGGCTGCTGAACATGGCCGCCATCGCCGGCACGCCGGTAGCCCATTACGGCTGATCGCGCCGGGCGGGGCGCTGCCCCGCACCCCGGGATATTTCCGGCAAAAGAAAGACAGCCGAAGACAGCCAACAGGGCGCGGCCGATTCCCGGACCGCGCCCTGTTTTTGCAAGGGTGGATTTGCAAGTTTGCATAAAAGCGAATTCGGCGTGAATATCCGCAGATAATACATGGGTTTGCAAAAGTTTGCAGGGCAGATTGCGCCGTCTCTGCAAATCTTTCGCGATAATCTGACGCGGCGGCGCGAAAGAGTCTTGCCGCACCTCGGGGCTCTTTCGTAACACCTTGGGAAAGGATTTCGGAGGAGAACACCATGTCATACCAAGACGTTTACCAAGGTTGGAAGAACGATCCCGAAGGCTTCTGGATGGAGGCCGCTCAGGCGATCGACTGGGACAGGGCCCCGTCGAAGGCGCTGTTCGACAAGGGCGACAATCTTTACGAATGGTTTGCCGATGCCAAGGTCAACACCTGCTGGAATGCGGTCGACCGTCACGTCGAAGCCGGCCGTGGCGAGCAGACCGCGATCATCTATGACAGCCCGATCACCCATACCAAGCGCGAGATTTCCTATGTCGAGCTGCGCAACCGGGTCGCCACCCTGGCCGGCGCGCTGCGCGCCAAGGGCGTCGAGAAGGGCGACCGGGTCATCATCTACATGCCGATGATCCCCGAGGCGCTGGAAGCGATGCTGGCCTGCGCCCGTCTCGGCGCGGTGCATTCGGTGGTCTTTGGTGGCTTTGCCGCCAACGAGCTGGCGGTGCGCATCGACGACGCCAAGCCGAAGGCGATCATCGCCGCCTCCTGCGGTCTCGAGCCGGGCCGCGTGGTGCATTACAAGCCGCTGCTGGATGGCGCCATCGATCTGGCCACGCACAAGCCCGACTTCACCGTCATCTTCCAGCGCGAGCAGGAAGTGGCCAAGCTGATCGAGGGCCGCGACTACAACTGGCACGGTTTCCAATATGGTGTCGAGCCGGCCGAATGCGTGCCGGTCGAGGGCAACCACCCCGCCTATATCCTTTATACCTCGGGCACCACCGGCCAGCCCAAGGGTGTGATCCGTCACACCGCCGGGCAGCTGGTGGCGCTGAACTGGACCATGAAGAACCTCTACAACGTCGATCCGGGCGACGTGTTCTGGGCCGCCTCGGACGTGGGCTGGGTCGTCGGCCATTCCTACATCTGCTATGGTCCGCTGATCCACGGCAACACCACCATCGTCTTCGAGGGCAAGCCGGTGGGCACCCCCGATGCCGGCACTTTCTGGCGGGTTATTTCCGAGCATAACGTCAAAAGCTTCTTCACCGCCCCCACCGCATTCCGCGCCGTGAAACGCGAGGACCCGAAGGGCGACTTCGTCAAGAAATACGATCTTTCCTGCCTGAAACAGGTTTACCTGGCCGGTGAGCGCGCCGACCCCGACACCATCGTCTGGGCCCAGGAACAGCTGCAGGTGCCGGTGGTCGACCACTGGTGGCAGACCGAGACCGGCTGGGCGATTGCCGCCAACCCGCTGGGGATCGAGGAGCTGCCGACCAAGCTGGGCTCGCCCACGGTGCCGATGCCGGGCTATGACGTCACCATTCTCGACGATGCCGGCCACCCGGTCGAACCGGGCACGCTGGGCGCGATCGCCATCAAGCTGCCGCTGCCGCCGGGCACGCTGCCCAACCTGTGGAACGCCGAGGACCGGTTCAAGAAAAGCTATCTCAACACCTTCCCCGGCTATTACGAGACCGGCGATGCGGGGATGATGGACGAGGACGGTTATGTCTATATCATGGCCCGCACCGATGACGTCATCAACGTCGCCGGCCACCGCCTGTCGACCGGCGCCATGGAAGAGGTGCTGGCCAGCCACCCGGATGTCGCCGAATGCGCGGTGATCGGGGTTGCCGACCAGCTGAAGGGGCAGATGCCGCTGGGCTTCCTGTGCCTCAACGCCGGCGTGGACCGCGACAATGGCGATGTGATCAAGGAAGTCGTGAAACTGGTGCGCGAAAAGATCGGCCCGGTGGCCGCCTTCAAGCTGGCGCTGGTGGTCGACCGCCTGCCCAAGACGCGCTCGGGCAAGATCCTGCGCGGCACCATGGTCAACATCGCCGACAACACGCCCTGGAAGATGCCGGCGACGATCGACGACCCGGCGATCCTCGACGAGATCACCGAGGCGCTGCAAACGCTGGGCTATGCCAAGGGCTGAGCCGGTCAAGCGACGGAAACAACCAAAGGCCCCGCCATCGCGCGGGGCCTTTTTCTTGGCGCGTGCCCGCCCGCAGGACCCGTGCCTGCGGCGCGACCAGCCGTCAGACGAACTGTTCGCGGATCAGCCGTTCTTCCAGCCCGTGACCGGGATCAAACAGGATCCTGTGCTGCACGCTCAGATCCGAGCGGATTTCCACGGCGCGCACATCGCGCACCGCGCGGCTGTCGGCCTCGGCCATGACGGGGCGTTTTTCGGGGTTGAGGATCTCGAACCGCACCACCGCCGATTTCGGCACCAGCGCGCCGCGCCAGCGGCGGGGGCGGAACGGGGCGATGGCGGTCAGCGCCAGCACGTCCGAGCCGATCGGCAGGATCGGCCCGTGGGCCGAGTAATTATAGGCCGTCGAGCCCGCCGGCGTGGCGATCAGCGCCCCGTCGCAGACCAGCCCGTCGAGCCGCAGCCGCCCGTCGATGGTGATTCGCAGCTTGGCCGCCTGCGGCCCGGCGCGCAGCACCGAGACCTCGTTGATCGCCAGCGCCTCATGCACCGAGCCGTCGACGCAGGTGGCGCGCATCGCCAGCGGGTTGATGACCTCTTCCTCGGCGGCCTCGAGCCGGTCCATCAGATCGCTTTCCGAATATTCGTTCATCAGGAACCCGACGGTGCCGCGGTTCATGCCATAGACCGGCGCCGCCAGCCCCTGGGTGCCATGCAGGCTGTGCAGCATGAAGCCGTCACCGCCCAGCGCCACGATCACCTCGGCCTCTTCGGGCGGGACGTTGCCATAGCGCCCCTTGAGCGTGGCCAGGGCGACCTGTGCCACCGGCGCGTCACTGGCCATGAAGGCGATGCGTTTGGACATGTCAGGCCCTGATTCCCGTTTCCGATAGCGCTCACTTTGCCCCGGATGGAAACACATCTCCGACGCGGGCACCAGTAGGGACGTTCTGACAGGGCGTCGCGTCGTATTCAGACCTTTCCACGCAAAGGTTCTTCCGCTACGAAAGCCGCCAACCTGACCTCTGATCTGGAGCCTTACCCAATGACCGAGACCCGTGATCCCGGATTTTTCACCGAGAGCCTGGCCAGCCGCGACCCCG
Source organism: Shimia sp. (assembly GCF_041624275.1). GTDB lineage: Bacteria > Pseudomonadota > Alphaproteobacteria > Rhodobacterales > Rhodobacteraceae > Shimia. Next base: position 1,656 of record NZ_JBFJVE010000109.1, on the reverse strand, counting down.
AGCTGTTCGGAGCGATCACCGACGAGCTGGGCCGCCAGCGCGACGAGATCGAGCTGATCGCCTCGGAAAACATCGTTTCCGCCGCCGTGATGGAGGCCCAGGGCACGGTGCTGACCAACAAATACGCCGAGGGCTATCCGGGGCGGCGCTATTATGGCGGCTGCCAGCATGTCGACGTGGCCGAGAACCTGGCCATCGACCGCGCCAAACAGCTGTTCGGCTGCGGCTTTGCCAACGTCCAGCCCAACTCGGGCAGCCAGGCCAACCAGGGCGTGTTCCAGGCGCTGCTGCAGCCCGGCGACACCATCCTTGGCATGAACCTTGCCTCGGGCGGACACCTGACCCACGGCGCGGCGCCCAACCAGTCGGGCAAGTGGTTCAATGCGGTCCAATACGGCGTGCGCCGCGACGACAACCTGATCGACTATGACGAGGTCGAGGCGCTGGCCAAGGAGCACCAGCCCAAGCTGATCATCGCCGGCGGCTCGGCGATCCCGCGCGTCATCGACTTTGCCCGCATGCGCGAGATCGCCGACATGGTCGGCGCCTATCTGCATGTCGACATGGCCCACTTTGCCGGCCTGGTCGCGGCCGGCGAGCACCCCTCGCCCTTCCCGCATGCCCATGTCGCCACCACCACCACCCACAAGACCCTGCGCGGCCCGCGCGGCGGCATGATCCTGACCAATGACGAGGCCATCGCCAAGAAGGTCAACTCGGCGATCTTCCCCGGCATCCAGGGCGGCCCGCTGATGCATGTCATCGCCGCCAAGGCGGTGGCCTTCGGCGAGGCCCTGCGCCCCGAGTTCAAGACCTATCAGAAGCAGGTGCGCGCCAATGCCGTGGCGCTGGCCGATCAGCTGATCAAGGGCGGGCTCGACATCGTCACCGGCGGCACCGACACCCATGTGATGCTGGTCGACCTGCGGCCCAAGGGCGTCACCGGCAATATCGTCGACAAGGCGCTTGGCCGGGCCCATATCACCACCAACAAGAACGGCATCCCGTTCGACCCGGAAAAGCCCACCGTCACCAGCGGCATCCGCCTCGGCACCCCGGCCGGCACCACCCGCGGTTTCGGCGAGGCCGAGTTCCGCGAGATCGCCGACCTGATCGTCGAAGTGGTCGACGGGCTGGCCGCCAATGGTGAGGACGGCAACGGCGAGGTCGAGGCGGCAGTGCGCGCCAAGGTCGCCGATCTCTGCGCCCGGTTCCCGCTTTATCCGAATCTCTGATTTCCGTCAGAGCCCGCTCTTTCGAACCCCGCTGCCGGTTGCCCGGTGGCGGGGTTTTCCTTTGCGCGCGGCATGGCGGCCTTGGGTGCCCGGTGCCCTGTGCCCGCCGCGCTTGCCCGGCAAACCCGAGGCTTGCCAACCGGTTGGCCTTGACGCGGCTGCGGCGTGTGGTAGCAATTGGCCCTCACGAGAGGGCCTGTAGCTCAATTGGTTAGAGCAGAGCGCTCATAACGCTTTGGTTGCGGGTTCAAGTCCTGCCGGGCCTACCACATCTCTCGTCTCCGGCACCGATCCGGCGCGGCGCAGCGCCTAGGGCGTGGACTCAATTGCGCGTAGCCAGATCCTTGCGGATGCGAGTGCGACGGCAGCCATGAAGTTGGCGGCGTGTTTCTCGAACCGGGTTGCGATGCGGCGGAACTGT
>NZ_JBFJVE010000108.1:0-10494 GCF_041624275.1 Shimia sp. | reverse complement strand
GTCAGTGGAACCCCTTATTGAGTACAGACCCTAGTCGATCATCTCTTCGCCGTCGTCGCTGGGCAGGTCGATCTCGCCCTCCGAGGCCAGCCGCATGGCGATCTCGACCATGGCCGACTGCGCCTGTTTGACGTCGCGCGAACGCACCGCACCCATCGACTTCATCTCGTCCTGCAGCATGTCGCGCGAGCGCTGCGGCAGCGAGGACAGGACATACTCGCGCACGTCCTTTTCGGCGCCGCGCAGCGCCATCGGCAGGGTATTGCCCGAAATCTCGCGGATCACCTTGGCCAGCGCGTTGGGCGGCACCTTGCCGAGATCGTTGAAGACGAACATCTTCTGCTTGATGGCGCGGAACTGGTCCGGCATGCGCTTTTCCAGCTCGCGCGACAGGCCCTGGAACACCTTGTCGTCAAGCTTGTTGAACACCGAAACCAGCGTCTTCTCGATCTTGGCCTCGGCGCCGCGCCCGGCACTGGCCAGAATGCCCGAGCGCAGGCTGTCCTCGATGTTCTCCAGCGCCTCCTTGGGCAGTTCCTCGGTCGCCATCATGCGCTCGATCAGATCCGTGACCCGCTCTTCACCCATCAGCGGGATCACCCGCGCCACCGCGTCCGGCGTGAGGTTGGACAGGATGACGGCGACTGTCTGGTTGTGCTCCCTGCGCAGGAAGTCGGCCAGTTTCTTCTCGTCAAGCTTGGACAGTTCGCTCCAGACGTCGTCTTCCGGCTTGCCGGCGATCTCGCCGAGAATCTCCTCGACCCGCTCTTCCGGCAGGAACCCCTGCAGCAGGCTGCGGGCGGTGCCGACCGATCCGGTGACGGCGCCGAAATCGCCGATCTTCTCGCCGAATTCCTGCATGATCTCCTCGACCACCTCCGACTGGACCTCGCCCATGGTCGAGATCGCCTCGGTGATCTTGCGGATCTCGGCCACGTCCAGCTGCTGCATCAAGGCTCCGCCGCGTTCCTCGCCGAGACACAGGAACAGGATCGCGGATTTCTGCGCACCGCTCATCGGCTGGCGTTTGCGGAAGGGTGTGAACTGGTTCATGGCGTCGCGGCCGCTCTCTTCGGGCGTGGTCTTCTTCCCCGTCAGACTACCCCAGAATGCGCCGTCATATCAAGGATAATGGCCAGGAATGGCCCCTCCGAGAATTTATTCTTGGACGCTGGAGAGGCCTTTATCTAACCACCTGAAAATGCGCTATAAGATTGCATCAGACTGCCCGCCAGAAGATACCAGCCGTCGATCAGGACAAAGAAGATCACCTTGAACGGCAAGGATACGATGACCGGCGGCAGCATCATCATGCCGGCGCTCATCAGCACCGAGGCGACGATCAGGTCGATGGCGATGAAGGGCAGGTAGATCAAAAAGCCGATGGTAAAGGCGCGGCGCAATTCCGAGATCATGAAGGCCGGCACCAGCACCCGCCAGCCGGCCTCTTCCGGGGTCACCGCCGCGGGGTCGCTGTCGGCCTCGGGGGCCACGAACTGCTGGAACAGGGCCAGATCCTTGGGCCGGGTGTTGGCATACATGAAATCCTGGAACGGCGTGGCGATCTCGCGCAGCGCCTGTTCCTCGGTCAGCGAGTTCTCCAGCAGCGGCCGCAGCCCGCCCTGCCAGGCGTCGTCGAAGACCGGCTGCATGACAAAGAAGGTCATGAACAGCGCCATCGCGTTCAGCACCATGTTGGGCGGGGTCTGGTTCAGCCCCAGCGCCAGGCGCAGCATCGAGAACACGATCACGAAGCGGGTGAAGCTGGTGGTGACCACCAACAGCCCCGGCGCCACGCTGAGCACCGTGATCAGCGCGAAGACCTGAAGGATGCGGCCCGAGAAACTGGCCCCGTCGCCCTGTGCCGCGCCGCCCAGCCCCGAGGACAGATCGCGCACCAGCCCGGCAAGGTCGCTTTCCTGCGCCATCAGCGGCGCGCCGCCGCCAAGCCACAGCGCCAGCGCCAGGGCCGCCGGCCCGGCGCAGCGCCGAAGCTGTCGCGTGACTGTCGTTGCGATCACCGCTTGCCTCACATGTCCGGCACGAAGTCTTTGACCACCTCGCGCAGCGCGACGCCGATCATGTCGCCCTGAACCTTGACCAGGTCGCCGCGCGCGATGACCTTGTCGTTGACCATCACGTCGACCTGTTCGCCGACCTTGCGGTCAAGCTCGATCACCGACCCCTTGGTCAGTTTCAGAAGGTCCGAAACCGGCATCTGGTTGCGCCCCAGCACCACCCGGACATCCAGCTTGACGCCGAAGATCGCCTCGATATTGCGGCCGTCCTCGCGCTTTGCCTGCGGCGTTTCCGCCGTGGCCGCTGCGTCGGGGGCCCCGCTGTCCTCGGCCCCGGCCTGCGCTTCTGCTTCCACCATCACTCAGCCCTTTCTGATTGTTCCTTGAGCGTCGCCACCGAGCGCCGGAGCACGCTGCGCAGCTCGTCGCAGGCGCGCTCCAGGTTGTATTCGAAATACCCGTTCTTCCAGTTCAGCCGGGTCGCCGTGTCGGCCATTTCGGGATCGCCCGAAACCACGATGTCCATGTGATCAAAGTCCTGCGCCCGCCAGCGCTCCGCCGCCTGCTCGATCACCGGCAGCATCGCCTCCGAGACATGAATGCGCAGCGCCGCGTTGCCGCGCGCCTTGGTCATGCCCTCGCGGATGCGCGCCACCAGAAGGTCGGGGCCATGCGCCGAGAGAATCTCGGGCAGCAGCCGTTCCGCCAGACCCAGCGCCAGTTCGACCATTTCCTTTTCGATCTGCACGAAATGAAGGTCGATCCGCTCGGAGAGCGTGGTCAGCTCTTCGAGGATGTTCTCCGACACGCCCAGCAACTGGGCCTCGAGGGCGGCGCTCAGTTCGGCGACCGCCTCGGCACTGCCAAGCGCCTTGCCCTCGGCCATGGCTGCGGCACGGGCGTCGGCGATCATCATGTTGACCTCGTCCTCGTCGAACAGCACCGGCTCGGGCTCCGAGGCCTCATCGGGCGGCGCGGCGCCATTCAGGCCGCGCGGCGCGAAGGGACCGCCGGGGTCTTCGTCGAAGTTGCGCAGGAACAGCCCGCTCATGCCTCGGCCTCCGCCAGCAGCCACGACCGCATCACCCTGAGCACGTCCTCGGGCCGGTCATCGGCCATTTTCTGCACCGCCTCGACCCGCGCCTTCAGCAGGTTGCCGCGAATGCCCATGGTCTCGATATATTCATGCGGCCCGTTGTCCTCGGCGGGGTCGAACCGGCTGGCCCGCTCGCCATCGCTCTGCCCGGCGCCGGCTGACACCGCGTTCGCGCCCTGTGCCGTCGCCGCGCCCGGCGCCGCGTTGGCATCGGCGATCGCGGCCACCGGCGGGGCTGCGCCCTGAGCCTCGAGCGCGGCCGCCTTGGCCTCCTTGGCGGCGATTTCCTTCTGCTCCCCGTCCGTTGTCCGCATCTGGCGCAGCACCGGGCGCACCCCGAGCAGCACCACCAGCCCGACGATCAAGAGCGCCAGCAACCCGCGCACGATCGGCACGATGTTCTGCGACACCCGCTGCATCATCGACAGCGACACCGGCTCGCCGACATCCATCGAGTAATCCATGAACCGCAGGCTGTCGACCGACACCTGATCGCCGCGCGCGCCGTCAAAGCCGACCGCGGTTTTCACCAGTTCGGTCAGGCGGTTGATCTCTTCCGGGCCGCGCTCGGCATAGGTCACGTCCGAACCGTCGACACTGTAGATGCCGTTGACCAGCACCGCCACCGAGACCCGGCGCACCTCGCCGGCCTCGCGGATCACCTCGCGGCGGGTGTTGCCGATCTCATAGTTGATGGTCTCGCCCGATTTCGAACGTTGCGAGGTATTGCCTGCCCCCGGATCGGCCAGCGCCTCGGGAATGTTGTTCTCGACCCCGACATTGCCGCCGTTCTCGCTGCCGGCCTGGCTTTCCGACTTGTTCTCGGTCGACCGCACCACCTGCTGGTCGGGGTTGTAGCTCTGCTCGACGATGACCTCGCGTTCGGTGGTCAGCTCGACATTGACCCGCACCCGCGCGTTGCCGGCGCCGACCCGCGCGGTCAGAATCTCCTCGATGTCGCGCCCCAGCCGCTCCTCGATGGCGAATTTGTTGGATTGCATCGACACGTTGCCGTCACCATCGGCGGTTTCGGCCAGAATGGTCTCGCCATTGGCCGACAGCACCGTGACCCGGGTCAGGTCCAGCTCGGCCACCGCCGAGGCGATCAGGTTGCGGATCGACATCGCTTGTTTGCGCGAGACCGCCCGCCCCGGCACCGAGCGCACGATCACCGAGGCCCGCGGCACCGGCGCCTCGCGGGCAAAGGCGTCACGTTCGGGCAGCACCAGATGCACCCGCGCGCTCTGCACCCCGTCCAGGGTCTGGATCGACCGCGCCAGCTCGCCCTCGAGCGCCCGCAGCCGGTTCACCTTCTGCAGGAAGGAGTTCATCGTCAGCCCGCTGGCGTCGTCGAACAGCTCCCAGCCGGCCTCGCCGTCAATCGGGATGCCGGTCTCGGCCAGCACCATGCGCGCCCGCACCAGATCCTCGCGCGGCACCAGCACGCTGGAGCCGTCATCCGACACCTGCACCTCGAAGCCGGCGCCCGCCAGCGTGGTCTCGATACTGTTGGTCGCGGTCAGTGACAGGTTCTTGTAAAGCGGCGTGAAATCCGGCGACGACACGGCGCTGAGCCCGAACAGAAGCGCCGCCATCAGCGCCACCGAGGTCGCGCCGAGGATCATCAGGCGCTGACGCCCCAGAGCAAGAAGATTGTTGATCAGCTCAGGCACTTTTCTTCTTCCGCTTCAACTGTATTTCACTTTTTCCTTAGCTTAGCCTTACTATACTTGCTATACTCAAGTAAATAACAACTTCTATTCTTGCAAACGGTAAGAAAAGCAAGGAATATGGCGTCCAGCAGCAAGTGAGGGCGGAGAATGGCCAAGCCCGCAAAAAAGAAAGCCAAGGAAAAGGCACCCGAAGAGGCCGGCGGCGAAAAGTCCGTTGCGGCCCGCTCGGCCAGTGCGCGCAAGCTGTTGATGGCGGCGGTGCTGATGTCGGTGGCCTCGCTCGGCGGCGGCTTCTTCCTGGCGCGCATGGCCTATCTTCAGGATGCCTCGGCCTATGAGCCCGATTATGTCGCCGAGGATGGCGAGACGGCCGAGGGCCACGGCACCGAAGACGGTCAGGTGGTCGAGAGCCACGGCATTCAGGACCCGCTGGCCAAGGACGGCCACCCGGCCGCCGACGCCCAGGCGCTGCAGGAAGAAAAGAAGGGCGACGGCAAGGATGAAGACGGCGAAGCCGTCGCCGACAACGGCCTCTTGGATTTCGGCGCCCTGATGACCAACATCCACGGTTTCGACGCCCAGGGCGCGCCGACCAAGGCCTTTCTCAAGGTTGCGGTGGTCATGGTCTACCGCCCCGAAGAGGGGGCCGCCGCCATGGTGAAGGACCGCGAGCCCTTCATGCGTGATCTGTTCAACAGCTATCTGCGCGGCCTCCACGAAGTCGACGTGCGCGGCATGGCCGGGGTGCTGCATCTCAAGGCCGAGCTTCTGAAACGGGCGCGGGCGGCGATGGGCAACGACCTGCCGCAGGAAATCCTCATCAACGACCTGATAGTGCAATAGGAACCGGGACCGTGAACAAGGTGCTTTCTCCGCAGGAACTGGAAGAACAGGACGGCAACCTGATCGACGAGATCATCCGCATGTCCGAGTTCAGTTTCGACCGCCTGCCGATGCTCGACATCGTCGGCGAGCGGCTGGCCGATAATGTCGCCGTCGCCCTGCCCGACCTGACGCGGGTGGTCTGCGAGGCCTCGCTGGCGCAGCTTGACTATCTCACCGTCGGCAAGGCGCTCGAAAGCCTGCCGGCGGCGGCGATTTTCGCCCTCGGCTCGGGCAAGCCGCTTGATGGCGAATTCCTGGTCGTCATCGACGCCACCCTGCTGTGCGCGGCGCTCGAGCTGATGCTCGGCGGCGAGGCCAAGCAGCTTCCGGCGCGCGACGGCGGCGATTTCACGGCGATCGAGCGCGGTTTCGCGCGCCGCCTGTCCAATCTGATCGCCAAGGAATTCGAACGCAGCCTGGCCGCCGTGGTCGATGCCGAATTGCAGATCGACGAGATCGAGACCGACCCCGACGCGGTCAATTTCGCCCAGCCGGCCAGCCTCTGCGTGCGCCTCAAGTTCACCGTCGCGATGATGGGCCATACCGGTGTGCTCGAGCTGCTGCTGCCCTATCACGCGCTCGAGCCGATCCGCGCCCGCCTGGGCAAGGTCCATTTCGGCGAGCGCAGCGACGGCAGCGGCCTCTGGCACGACCAGCTTTCGGCGCAGCTGGCGCGCTCGCAGATGAAACTCGAGGCGGTCTTTGCCGAGGTCTCGGTGCCGATCGAGACCATCCTGAACTGGAAACGCGGCGACACGCTGAACCTCTTCGTCGAAGAAGACCACGAGGCCACCGTGACCTGTGCCGGCCTGCCGATGTTCCGCGCCGCCCTGGGCAAGCGCAGCAACGGCAACGTGGCGTTGCAGATCACCGAAGACCTGGAAACCAAGAAGGAGATTGAGAATGACCGAAACAATCATTGACGGGTTCATCATCCTGCTTCTGGCCGGAGCGATCGGCTACGGGGCGATGATCTCCCGAAAGGTGCGCCGCCTGATGGCCGTGCTCGAAGAGCTCGAACCCCTGGTCGAGGCCTATTCCAGCGCCGTCGACAAGTCGGAACATTCCGTCGCCGCGATGAAACAGAACCTCGAAGCCGGGCGCGCCGCCGCCGAAAGCGCCGAGGCCGCCCCGGCGCCCGAGCACGACCCCCAGACCTTCTCCAGCAGCCGCGGCCCCGGCGCCCGCATGCCGGGCATGCAGGTGGTGCGCGACAAGAAGGACCTGGTGCGCATGTTCTTCGAGGCCTCGCGCAGCGAATCGAGAGCCTGATCCATGTTGCGAAGCACACAGGGCAAGCTACTGCTCGGCGGTTTGGGGGTGGTGCTCTTCGCCAAGGCCGCGGTCTCGGTGCCGCTGCTGCCGCTGCGCACCGACCAGCTGACCGGCCCCGAGGTCATCATCCAGGCCGCCGCCTCGGCGGAACCCGAAGCGGCGACCCCGGCCGAGGATGTGCCGCCGATCGTTCAGGGTCTGACCCGGCCACCCGAGCAATGCGAGGCCCCCGAAGAGGTGCTTCTGGCGCTGGCCGAAGAACGCGACATCATCGCCGCCCAGCGGCAGGCGCTCAGCGCCCGTGAATCCGAGCTCGCCCTGGCCCGCGAGAAGCTGCAGATCGAAAAGGACGCGCTGCTTGAACTGCAGGGGGCGATCAACGACCTGCTGGCCCGGATCGACGCCTCGCAGACCGAGGATCTCGACCGGCTGATCGAGTTCTACAAGAACATGAAACCGGCCGATGCGGCGCGGATCATGGACGATATGGACATCGAGACCACGATCATGATTCTCGGCACCATGAAACCGCGTATCGCAGCGCCGATCCTGGCCAAGATGTCACCGGTGCGGGCCCGCGCCGTGTCGCGGATCATTCTCGAACGCTCGCAACTGCCGGGCGATCAGGACCTGACCGGCATCCGCCTGAACTAGGCGCGCCTTGCGGCGCAGGGGCCCCGGCGACGGCGGCCCCGCGCTTTGGGTCTGTCCGGGCCTCTCCGGCCCGGAAACCGCCGTCAGCCTTCGATGGCCGAGATCATGTCGACCCGCGTCGCGTGGCGCCCGCCCTCGAACTCGGCGCCCAGAAAGGCGTCGACGATCTCCAGCGCCAGCCCTTCGCCGACCACCCGCGCGCCCAGCGACAGCATGTTGGCGTCATTGTGCTGGCGGATCATCGCCGCCGAGAACGTGTCCGAGCAGACGCCGCAGCGGATGCCCTTGACCTTGTTGGCCGCCATCATGATCCCCTGCCCGGTGCCGCAGAGGATGATCCCCAGCCGGCAGTCGCCCGAGGCGACCAGCTGCGCCGCGGCCTCGCCATGGGCCGGGTAATGGGTGCTTTCGGGGCTGGTGGGGCCGATGTCGACCACCTCCCAGCCACGGGCCGCGATATGGTCGGCAATGGTCTGGCGCAGGGCGATGGCGGCGTGGTCGCTGGACAGGGCGATGCGGTTGGTGCTGGTCATGATGTCGTCATCCCGTTCGTCATGGCTGAAGGGCCGCGCGGGCCCGGTTTCCCCCTGCGGGCTACGCCAAAACCGCCGCTCATGCAATGCGCTCGGCAAACAGCCCCCGCAGGATCCGGCGCAGCCAGAGGTTGGCCGGGTCCTCGTCATGGGTGCGGTGCCAGTAGAGGTTGAACGCCAGCGGCGCCACCTCGAAGGGCAGATCGAGCACCGCGAAACCGAGGCTGCGGGCCAGCTCTTCGGTGATCGTCAGCGCCAGGTCGCTGGCGCGCAGCACCGGGATCGCCGACCGGTAATGCTGCACCCGCAGCCGGATGTTGCGCCGGTGGCCCATGGCGCGCAGCGCCAGATCGACATAGCCGGCGCCGCGCCGGCGCCCCGAAACCGTGATATGGCCAAGCCCGAGATAGCTCTCGAGGCTCAGCGGCGCCGCTGCCAGCGGGTGATCGGGGCGCAGGGCGCAGACATAGCGTTCGCTGTGCAGCGGCGCGTGCAGCAGGTCGCGCGCGTTCTCCAGCGGCACGTCGATCGCCAGGTCGAGCCCCCCCGAGGCCAGCTCGCGCGCGATCTCGCGGCGCGACGACCGGTAGCTGCGCAGCGCCACCCCCGGCGCCTCCGCGAACAGCGCCTGCATCAGCGGCGGCATGGTCCGCGCCTCGATCCAATCGTTCATGCTGAGCCGGAACACCCTCTGGCTGCGCGCCGGGTGAAACTCGTCGCGGGCATGGGCCGAGGCGCCCAGCAGCGCCATCGCCTCGCCGACCCGCCCGGCCAGGCGTTCGGCAAAGGGGGTCGGCGTCATGCCGCGGCTGGTCTTGACGAACAGCGGGTCGCCGAACACCCGCCGCAGCCGCGCCAGCGCATTGCTGACCGTCGGCTGGGTCACCGACAGGCTTTCGGCGGCACGGGTCAGGTTGCGTTCGGCATAGATCACGTCGAAGACCAGGAACAGGTTCAGATCAAGTTGCGAAAGTTTCATGCCGGCCATTCACCATTTCAATGGCTGGCATTGAAATAATAAAGTTAGCGAATGTCAAATTTCATGCGACACTGATCCCGACCACCCCGTCACGACCTGTTACGATCAGAGGATTCCTTATGGATTTCACCTATTCGCCGCGCACCGAAGAGATGCGCGAAAAGCTGCGCGCCTTCATGGATGCCCATATCCAGCCGCGCATCCGCGCCCATCACGAGGAAACCCACGCCGGGCAGTTCCCGGTCTCTTTCATGGAGGATCTCAAGGCGCTGGCCCGCGAAGAGGGGCTGTGGAACCTGTTTCTGCCCGGCCTCAAGGACGACGAACCGGGCACCCGCCTCAGCAATCTCGAATATGCGCCGCTGGCCGAGATCATGGGCCGGGTGCCCTGGTCGTCCGAGGTGTTCAACTGCAACGCCCCCGACACCGGCAACATGGAGCTTCTGCACATGTTCGCCACCCCCCAGCAGCGCCGCGACTGGCTCGAGCCGCTGATGCGCGGCGAGATCCGTTCCTCCTTTGCCATGACCGAGCCCGATGTCGCCTCGTCGGATGCCACCAATATCACCACCAGCATGCGGCGCGACGGCGACGACTATGTCATCAACGGCCGCAAGTGGTTCATCACCAATGCCACCCATCCCAACTGCCGGGTGTTCATCGTCATGGGCAAGACCGACCCCGATGCCGAAAGCCACCGCCAGCAGAGCATGATCATCGTGCCCAAGGACACTCCCGGGGTCGAGATCGTACGCAACCCGACGGTGCTCAACCACCACGCGCCCGAGGGCCATGCCGAGATCCTGTTCACCGATGTGCGGGTGCCGGTGTCCAATCTGCTGGGCGAAGAGGGCAGCGGTTTCGCCCTTGCCCAGGCGCGGCTGGGGCCGGGGCGGATTCACCATTGCATGCGCTCAATTGGATCGGCGGAAAAGGCTTTGGATCTGATGATTGAACGCGGGCTAGGGCGCGAGGCCTTTGGTAAGAAAATCATCGACCTAGGCAAGAACATGGAGACCATCAGCCGCGCGCGGATCGACATTGAAGCGATGCGGCTAATGGTGTTGAAAGCCGCCAAAGCGATGGATGTGCTGGGCAACAAAGAGGCGCGCATCTGGGTCAGCATGATTAAGGCGCTGGTGCCGGAAAAGGCCTGCGAGATCATTGACGCCTCGATGCAGGTACATGGTGCCACGGGGATGAGCCAGTGGAGCCCGCTGTCAGGCATGTACACTTGGCAGCGTGCGCTGCGCTTCGCCGATGGGCCGGATGAGGTGCACCATCAGGTGATTGCGCGGGCCGAGGTGAAGGCGTTTCAGGCCTCGAACACGCGCGGCTCCGACGGCGACATCTGACATGGAGTTGCATGGGCGCGTCATCG
>NZ_JBFJVE010000107.1:0-10554 GCF_041624275.1 Shimia sp. | reverse complement strand
GCGCCACCGCGTTCACCGTGATGCCGCGGCTCGCGACCTCATAGGCGATCGACTTGGTCAGCCCCACCATGCCGGCCTTGGAGGCGGCATAATTGGCCTGCCCCGGGTTGCCCGTGGCGCCGACGATGGAAGAGATATTGACGATCCGGCCCCAGCGCGCCTTCATCATCGGGCGCATCACGCCCCGGCACAGGCGCATGGTCGAGGTCAGGTTGACGTCAAGCACCGACTGCCATTCCTCGTCCGACATGCGCATGAAGATCTGGTCGCGGGTGATGCCGGCGTTGTTGACCAGAATGTCGACGCTGCCCATGGCGGCGATCGCCTGTTTGGGCAGCGCGTCCACCGCCTCGGCATCGCCGAGGTTGCAGGGCAGCACATGGGCCCGCTCGCCAAGCTCGGCGGCCAGCGCCTCGAGCGGCTCCACCCGGGTGCCCGAAAGCCCCACCGTGGCCCCCGCCGCATGCAGCGCCTTGGCAATCTCGCCGCCGATACCGCCCGACGCGCCGGTCACCAGCGCGCATTTTCCTGTCAAATCGAACATCTCGTCCCTCATTATCTTGGCGCCGGATCAGACCAGGCTGTCGGCGGCCGATTTCACTTCGTCAGGCGTGCCCACGGTCTTGCAGGCGATGGCCCGGTCGATGCGGCGGATCATCCCCGACAGCGCCTTTCCGGCGCCGATTTCCCAGATCTCGCTGACCCCGTGGGCGCTCATCCAGGCCACCGATTCGCGCCAGCGCACCGAGCCGGTGACCTGATCGACCAGCAGCGCCCGGATGGTCGCCGACTGGTTGACCGGCTCGGCGATCACATTGGCCACCAGCGGCACCGCCGGCGCCTGCATCTCGACATGGCTCAATGCCTCGGCCATGGCTTCGGCCGCCGGTTTCATCAGCGCACAATGGAACGGTGCGCTGACCGGCAGCAGCACCGCCCGCTTGGCGCCCTGGGCCTTGGCCAGCTCGACCGCGCGCTCGACCGCGCCCTTGTGGCCCGAAACCACGACCTGGCCCGGATCATTGTCATTGGCGGCCTGGCAGATCTCGCCCTCCGAGGCCGCCGCCGCGACATCGCGTGCGGTCTCGAAATCCAGCCCCAGAAGCGCCGCCATGGCGCCGACACCGACCGGCACCGCCGCCTGCATCGCCTGCCCCCGGATGCGCAGCAGCCGCGCGGTATCGGCGATGCTCAGCGACCCGGCAGCCGCCAGCGCCGAATATTCGCCCAGCGAATGGCCGGCGACATAGGCCGCCGCCTGGATGGTGACACCCTCGGCCTCCAGCGCCCGCATCGCCGCCAGCGAGGTCGCCATCAGCGCCGGCTGCGCGTTCTGGGTCAGGGTCAGCTCGTCCTGCGCGCCCTCCCAGATCAGCGTGCTCAGCTTTTCGCCGAGGGCCTCGTCGACCTCTTCGAAAACGGCCCGCGCCTCGGGATAGGCCTCGGCCAGCGCCTTGCCCATGCCGATGGTCTGTGCGCCCTGTCCCGGAAAAACGAATGCTCGGCTCATGATGTCCCCCAAAAAACCTTGTTCCCGCCGGAATACAGTGCCGCGCCACGCTCTGCAACGCCCTTGCGCGGCAGTGCACAAGTCTTGTGTCGGCGGGCAGGTTTCACCGCGCCGCCGGGCCACCTACCTTGTCTGCACAAACCACCGGAGACCACAATGCCCCTGGGAAACACCCGCACCGACTATGGCAGCCTGACCAAGAGCCTGCACTGGCTGACCGCACTCTTGATCCTCTCGGCGCTGCCGCTGGGCTTTCTGGCGCAGCAGGCGCCGATGGCCGATGGCGCCGAGATCGCCGCCAAGGCGCAGCTCTTCTCGCTGCACAAGACCGTCGGACTCGCAGCCTTTCTCGTCGCCGCCCTGCGCATCCTCTGGGCGCTGACCCAGACCCGACCGGGGCTGCTCAACAGCGACAACCGCCTCGAGGCCCTGGCCGCGCACAGCACCCACTGGCTGCTCTACGGCGCCATGCTGCTGGTGCCGCTGACCGGATGGCTGCACCATGCCAGCACCAGCGGATTCGCGCCGATTCTCTGGCCCTTCGGCCAGTCCCTGCCCTTCATCCCCAAATCCGAAACGCTGGCCGACCTGACATCTGCACTGCATTTCGCCTTCATGATCGTTCTGGCCGGCGCCATCCTGGCCCATATCGGCGGTGCCCTGAAACACCGGATCATCGACCGCGACCAGACCCTGCAACGGATGCTGCCGGGGCGCCACTCGGCCCCCGCTCCCGCCGCCGAAACCCCCGGCAAGGGGCCCCGGGCGGTGGCGCTCACGGTGCTTGTCGCCGCCCTGGCCCTCGGCTTCACTGCCGGGCTGACCCGCCAGCAGGACGCGCCCGAACCCTCCGCCGCCGCGCTGCCCTCGGTGGCCTCGGATTGGCAGGTCAGCGAAGGCCGGCTGGCCATCACCCTGCATCAGCTGGGCAGCGAGCTCACCGGCGGTTTCGCCGACTGGACCGCCGCGATCACCTTTGACGAAACCGCGACCCAGGGGCGCCACGGATCGGTCGACGTGCAGATCGCCACCGGCTCGCTCAGCCTCGGCTCGGTCACCGCGCAGGCGCTGGGGGCCGATTTCCTCGACGCGGCCCGCTTCGGCACCGCCCGTTTCAGCGCCGACATCCTCGCCGCCGACAGCGGCCATGTCGCCCGCGGCACCCTGACCCTGCGCGGCGTCAGCGCCCCGGTCGACCTGCCCTTCTCGCTCGAGATCCGGGGCGACACGGCCACAATGACCGGCACCACCCGGCTCGACCGACGGACCTTCGGCATCGGTGCCGCGGTGGAAGATGAAGCCACCCTGTCCTTCGGCGTCACGATCGCCGTCACCCTGACCGCCGTCCGCGCCCCCTGATCCTTCATCTCTTAAAAAATACTCAAAAAAATGGCCGCTGCGCATCGCGCGGCGGCCTTTCTGCTTGCCAAGTCGGCAAAGGGATCGCCGGCCGCGCCCCTGCGGGGCGACGACCGGCAGCGCCTCATTCGGCCTTCATCGCCTCGATCGAGATCATCACCTCGACCTCGTCGCTGACGAAGGGCGCGAACATGTCGACACCGAAATCGCTGCGCTTGAGCATCGTGGTGGCATCGAAACCGGCCCAGTCCTTCTTGGCCATCGGATGCGCCGCGGCCTTGTTCAGCCGCGCCTCCAGAACCACCGGCTTGGTGATGCCGTTCAGCTCGAGGTCGCCGGTGATCCTGGCGGTGGTCTCGCCGGTCAGCTCGATGCCGGTCGAGGAGAACCGCACCATCTCGTCATCGCTCGCGGCGAAGAAATCCGGCGACATCAGGTGATCGAAACGCGCCTGCCAGCCGGTGATCATCGACTTGACCGGCATCGCGACATTGACCGAAGAGGCCGAAGGGTTTTCCTGATCGAACAGGATGTCGCCCTCGAATCCCGAGAACATGCCGTAGCTGGTGGAAAATCCGAGGTGCTGGTAGGAAAAGACGATCTGGCTGTGGCTGGAATCGAGAACGTATTTCTCGGCCTCGGCCTGAGCAGAAAGGGCCAGCACGGACAGTCCGGTGGCGATCAGGGCGGTTTTCATTTGGGTGCTCCGTTGGGTGGTTAACATCGCCACCTATATTCGTGCTCCGACCCGGCTGCTCAATTCGGAACAATCCCACATCGATTGTGACCTGACGAACAGTCACAATCGCGTGCGGCCGGCGGCGTCCGGGTTCGGCCGCATGCTGAGGGCCGGAGCCCGCCGAAGGTTCAGTAGGCGTGGATCGCGTGGCTGCGCAGATGGGCGATCGCATCAAGCCGGGCATGGGCTCCGTCCAGCGGCAGCTCGGCCAGGATCTTGCCGTTGCGCCCGATCAGCACCAGCAGCTTGTCCGAGACATTGGCCTCGGCCACCTCTTCGAAGTTGATCACCCGGACAATGTGGCTGCGCCCGCGTGGCAGGCTCTCGACCAGCTGGATCTGGCGATGGCGGGTATCGAACTGAAGCCGGCTCTGCAGCTTCTGGGTCGCCACCTGGGTCAGGCAGACCCCCAGCGTGACCATGAACACCGAAAGCAGCATCTTGGTCAGCATCACCGAGGGCGCCAGGCCATGTCCCGGCACCAGCCACAAACCGGCCGCCGCCCAGATGAAGCCAAAACCAAACAGCAGCGCCGCCGCCCGCGCCGGAACGGTCTCGGCAAGGGCCCGCCCGCGCGAGGCCTGGCAGGCGACGATCGGCATCGAATGCATTGCGTAGGCCATGGCCCTCTCCTTCGGATTTCCTGGTGTTGATCCGAGCTTTGTCCGCAAATCCGGCAGGATTGGGGCAGCAGTGGGGAAATCCCGCGAAGCCGGGCAACTGCGGTCGCGGTCGCGGCAAACAGCGCTTGCAACCGGCCCCAGTTCGGCTATACAGCGCCATCCTTTCGCAAAGATCTGAACCGCGCAGTCTCTCGTGGGTGGGGCGCGGAAGGTGTTCATGCCCCGCTCTTTGAAATGCGCCCGAAAATGAATGGAGCACACATGCCCCTCTATGAGCATGTATTCATCTCGCGCCAGGACCTGTCCAACGCGCAAGCCGAAAGCCTGATCGAACATTTTGGCACGGTCCTCGCTGACAATGGCGGCAAAGTCATCGACAGCGAATACTGGGGCGTCAAGACGATGGCCTACAAGATCAACAAGAACCGCAAGGGCCACTACGCCTTCCTGAAGACCGACGCACCGGCGCCGGCAGTTCAGGAAATGGAACGCCTGATGCGTCTGCATGACGATGTGATGCGGGTTCTGACCATCAAGGTCGACGATCACAAAGAAGGTCCTTCGATCCAGATGCAGAAACGTGACGAACGCGACAACCGTCGCGAGCGCCGCTGATCTAAGCTTGAAGAAAGGACACTAAGTCATGGCTGCAAAACCATTTTTCCGCCGTCGTAAAGTCTGCCCCTTCTCGGGCGACAACGCACCTGCGATCGACTACAAAGACACGAAACTGCTGCAACGCTACATCTCCGAGCGTGGCAAGATCGTGCCGTCGCGCATCACCGCCGTTTCGGCCAAGAAGCAACGTGAGCTGGCCCGCGCAATCAAACGCGCCCGCTTCCTCGCCCTGCTGCCCTACGCCGTGAAGTAAGGAGAGAACACATGCAAGTTATCCTTCTTGAACGTGTGGCCAAACTGGGCCAGATGGGCGATGTGGTCGACGTCAAAGCCGGCTTTGCCCGCAACTTCCTGCTGCCGCAGGGCAAGGCGCTGACCGCTTCCGCGGCCAACATCGCGTCGTTTGAAACCCAGAAAGCGCAGCTCGAGGCCCGCAACCTGGAAACCAAGAAAGAAGCCGAAGCGCTTGGTGAAAAGCTGGCTGGCCAGCAGTTCGTCGTGATTCGCTCGGCATCGGACGCCGGCGCGCTCTACGGCTCGGTCACCCCGCGTGACGCCGCCGATGCAGCAACCGCCGACGGTTTCTCGGTCGACAAGAAGCAGGTCGTTCTGGCGCGCCCGATCAAGGAACTGGGCCTGCACGACGTGCACGTTCAGCTGCACCCCGAAGTCGAGGTTGCGATCCAGCTGAACGTTGCCCGTTCGGCCGAAGAAGCCGAACTGCAAGCCTCCGGCAAGTCGATCCAGGAACTGGCCGCCGAAGCGGAAGCCGAAGCCGAGTTCGAAATCGCCGAACTCTTCGACGATATCGGCGCAGCGGCGTCGGACGACGACGACATGGCCCCGGCTGGCGAAGCCGAGGAAGACACCCAGGCCTAAGCGCCGGTCTTGCCATCGCAGACACAAGGAACCGGCGCTTTCGGGCGCCGGTTTTTTTGTCGGCCGGCCATCGGCTCGGGCCTTGGCCGGGCCAGCCGGAAAGGCCCCGGGGCCGCCTCAGGCGCCGAAGTTCTCGCCCAGGTCCTGCGGTGCCATGCGGATCAGCCGGCTGTCCTCTACCGCCGCCTGACGATGCGCCATCGCCCGGCGGTAGTCCGCATCGCCGATCATCTTTTGAAAGGCGGCGACGCTGGGATAGCGGGCGATGAAACAGAGATCCCAGCGGATCTCGGGCCCGATCAGCATCATTTCCATGCGCCCGCGCCAGACGATCTTCCCGCCGAGCCGGGCAAAGATCGGCGCCGTTTCCCTGCCATAGGTGGCATAGGCCTCGGCCCCGGACAGCCGGCGCCCGTCCTCGTATCGTGCCCAGTCGCGCAGCTTCACGAGATTGAGCATGTCGATCGGCCCGGCGCGGTCATCGGCGGCAAAGCGCGCGAAACGCTCCTTGTCGAAACTTGTGTGGGTCATGCCCCCCCCTTTCCTGGCCCCGAGTGTGAAACCCGGACAGGGGTTTGCCAATGAAAAAGGCCGCCCGAAGGCGGCCTTTCAGAAAGACTGACGCAGGGTCTTATTCCTTGTCGAGATCCTCGATCGCCTTTTGCAGGTCGTCCTTGGAGACTTCCTTGTCCGAAACCGTCGCCAGTTCGAAAGCGTAGTCGACGACCTTGTCCTCGAACAGCGGCGCGCGCAGCTGCTGCTGCATCTGGGCGTTCTGCTGCACGAACTCGAAGAACTGACGTTCCTGGCCCGGGTACTGGCGCGCCTGGTTCATGATCGCCTGGGTCATCTCGGCATCGCTGACCTCGACCTCGGCCTTCTGGCCCAGCTCGGCCAGCAGAAGGCCCAGACGCACGCGGCGCTCGGCCAGCTTGGTGTGCTCTTCGGTGGTCTCGATCTCGCCGTGGTCGTGGCCCTGAACCTCGGGGTTCTCGTCATGCCACAGCTGATGCGCGATCTGGCCGGCTTCGGCCTCGACCAGCGACGGCGGCAGGTCGAAGGACACCATCTCGTCCAGCTTGTCCAGCAGGGCGCGCTTCATCACCGCGCGCGAGGCACCGGCGTATTCCGCTTCCAGACGTTCGCTGATCTGCGCCTTCAGGGCGTCCAGATCCTCGGCACCGAATTTCTTGGCCAGCTCGTCGTTAACCTCGGCCGCGACCGGCTGTTTCACCGCCTTGATGGTGCAGGTGAAGACCGCTTCCTTGCCGGCCAGGTGATCGGCCTGGTATTCTTCCGGGAAGGTGACGGTCACGTCCTTGGTTTCCTCGGCCTTGACGCCGACCAGCTGCGCTTCGAAGCCGGGGATGAACTGGTTCGAGCCCAGCACCAGCGGGAAATCATCGGCCGCGCCGCCGTCAAAGGCTTCGCCGTCGACCTTGCCGAGGAAATCCATCACCACCTGGTCGCCGTCTTCGGCGGCGGCACCGGCATCGCGGTCTGCGAAATCCTGAGCGGTTTCGGCGAGGTTGGCCAGCGCCTCGTCCACTGCGGCGTCATCGGCCTTGACCACCATCTTCTCCAGCGAGATCGACTTCAGATCGACCTCGGGGATTTCCGGCAGCGCCTCGTAGGACATCTCGATCTGGACGTCGTCGCCCTCTTTCCAGTCTTCGCCGTTCTTCATTTCGATCTTGGGCTGCAGCGCCGGCTTCTCGCCGCTTTCCTCGAAATGCTTGCTCATGGCGCCGTCGACGGCTTCCTGCATGGCTTCGCCCAACAGACGCTCGCCATATTGCTTTTTCAGCAGCGGCATAGGCACCTTGCCCTTGCGGAAACCTTTCATTTCGATTTCCGGCTGCGCTTCGACCAGCTTGCTGTTTACTTTCTCGTCCAGCTCGGCAGCGGTGACAACGATATCGTAGCCGCGCTTCAGACCTTCTTTCAGAGTCTCGGTGACCTGCATGTCAGTTCCCCATGGGTTAACGGCGCGCGGGTGTCGCGCGCGGGCGAAATTTTCGCTCTTCTATTTGCAGGCGGCAGCCTGTGCAAGGGTATAAGGTCGCGAATGCCGCAAGAAACCGGGGTTTCGCCGCCCCGGCCGGCGGCCGGTGGCAGGCCGCCCCGGGCTATCGGCGGAAATCGGCCCGCGCCCCGGCGCAGAGGCGGTCTTTCCGACGCAACGGCGCCGGCTGGCGAGATCAAGTCAAGGTTGTACGGAAATTTTTTTCCGACTATCCTCGCGCCTGTTTGATTTCACAAATTCCGTTGACGAGGTATCGCATGTTTGAACTGGACGCTGACGAAGGACCGGAAGGCGGCGACTCGCCCGATCTGCTCGAGCTGTTCAGGTTCAACACCGACCGGCTGTTGAAACAGCAGAAATGGACCCGCTCCGAACTGTCGCGTATGGCCGGCTACAAGACCAACAAGGCCACCGACATCCTCGACGGCACCGCCCTGCCCAATATCTCGGTGGCGGTGAACTTCGCCCGCGCCTTCAACGTGCCGATGGACGAATTATTCAAGCCGTGCCGGTTCGAAACGACCGAACTGGTGATCGAACCCCTACAGGAGATCGACCGCCAATCCTCGCAGCTGCTCAACGCCGTGTTCCAGGCCGCGCACAAGAAGATGGTCGGACTGGGCGAGCGGCCCTCGATCGACACCATCATGGCCTGGTGGCAGGAATCCGGCGGACGCTTTGAAGACTGCGACCGCCTGACCCCGCATATCGACGTGGTCTCGGTGCCGGGCGCCGATCAGCGCCTGCCCGAGGTCCGCCACATGGGGGCCATGAGCCTGTCGGCTCAGACCCTGAAGTCGCGCGACAGCGAACGGCTGGCCAGTTTCATGCGGACCCTGAACGAGGCCGATCAGGAAGAGCTGCGGCGCTGCGTCACCACGGTATCCTATACGAAAACCGGGCTGGTCACGCCGCAGACACGCATTGTCGACATGCCCGGCATGGCCTGCCCGGTGGAGATCTCCTTCATCCGCCTGATGCTGCCGATCACCGACGCCAACAACACGCCTTACGTGCTCAACTTCTCCACCCTGCTCAGCGAATCCGAGCTCAGGAACAAGTCGGGTTTCTTGCAGTAGATCTCGGCCATGTGAAACAGCTCGGCCCGGGTCAGGGCGACGAGATATTCGTCGCTCTGACGTCCCGGCGGCGGCGAGGGCCAGATCTGGGCGCCGGGAATCTGCCGGTTGAACCCGTATTCCCCGGCATAGCCGCGCCGGATGTCGTTGCGCCGCACGAAGGCATAGATCCAGTCGGGCTGCCATTTCATCGCGCAGTAGGAAAACAGCAGGTGGGTGAACAGCGTCAGCTGGTTGCGCGAGCCGCGCGCACATTCGCGGATGAAGAACTCGCCGACATAGACCACGCTGCCCCTGATCTCGCTGACTGCCGTCAGGGCATGGGCATAGGTCGCCTTGCCCCCCGCCAGCCCGTAATAGCGCTTGTTGGTCCGCGCCCAGTAATCCGACAGGTTCTCTGACAACAGGTTGTCGCGCCGCGCGGCAACGCAGCCGATGTCGCGCCCGTCCTGCTGCAAGAACAACCAGAAGGCGTCGTCTTTCGACAGGTCGTTGAACTCGCTTGACAGCATCGGGGTGATCGAGGGTTTTCCCATCGCCCGCGCCCGCGCTTCGGCAGCTTCGAACTGCGTCGATTGGGCAACGCCAATTCCTCGCTCGGCGAGCATTTTCTGACAGAGCGCAAACAGCTTCATCACTTCCAGATCCGACGGCCAATTCATGAGATTTTCCTTTTTTTCTTGGTACGGAAAAGTTGTAGCAACCCGGGCTTTGCGCGATGACTTTTGCGGGCTGGTTGGGACTTGTTCTGCAGCGGGGCATCGCAAATCGCTTACCTTCACGGCAGAGTGTTGCAGTTTCAAAAAGGCCGCGAACGGTGATCGCGATCGGTCCGCCGGTCGCGGACCCGCCGCGCGCGGCCACGCTACTCGTACAGGCACCCCGGCACCCGAACGGCTGAGCGGACAGGCAAAGGTGCATACCCTGCCCGACGCCGACAACCACGGGAACAAGCGGAAGAATTCGCGGGCAGCATCCGCGTCGAGGGCGCAGGTGGGCTCACGCCCCGACGGCCCCATCAGGTCGGATGGTTACATTCATGACCATTCCGAAAGGCATGTCGCCTGGCAAGCGAAACCTCGCGCTCAGGTTGCGCCCATTTCCCGCAGCAAACCCTAGTGATCCGCCCGGGCGCGCTTTTTCTCGGCCACGACCTTGGCCGCCAGATCGCGGGCAATGGCAAAGGCGCCCTTGATCTTGTCGGCTTCCTTTTTCCAGTCGCGCCGCACCACGATCTTGTTGTCGCGCACCTTGGCCAGACCGCGCTGGTCCTGAAGGAATTCGACCAGCCCCTGCGGCGAGGCGAACTTGTCGTTGTGAAACTGGATCGTCGCGCCCTTGGGGCCGCCGTCGAGCTTGGCAATGCCGGCGCGTTTGCACATGTCCTTGATCCGCACCACCAGAAGCAGGGTGTTGACCTCTTTGGGAAGCTTGCCGAAACGGTCGATCAGCTCGGCCGCGAACCCCTCGAGCTCGACCTTCGTGTGCAGCCCGCTAAGGCGGCGGTAAAGGCCGAGACGCACGTCGAGGTCGGGCACGTAATCCTCGGGGATCAGCACCGGAACGCCAAGGTTGATCTGCGGCGCCCACTGGCCGTCGGTGTCGCTCAGGCCCTGCATTTCACCGGCCTTGATCTTGGCGATCGCCTCTTCCAGCATCGACTGGTAAAGCTCGTAGCCGACATCGCGCATCTGGCCGGACTGTTCCTCGCCCAAAAGGTT
>NZ_JBFJVE010000106.1:0-10576 GCF_041624275.1 Shimia sp. | reverse complement strand
CAGCGCGCGCGGATTACCGGCGGCTGCTGGCGGTGCTTTACGAAGAGGGCTATTTCGGCCCCACCATCTCCATCCGCATCGACGGGCGCGAGGCGGCGTTCCTGCCGTCGCTTCAGCCATTGCGCAAGGTCGACCGCGTCGCGGTTCAGGTCGCGCCCGGCCCCCGGTTCCACTTTGCCCTCGCGCGGCTTGCGCCCCTTGCTCCGGGCACGACGGTCGGCGGCGGGTTTCAACCCGGCGAGCCCGCCGGGACCGGGGCCATTTCCCTTGCGGCCAGCCAGGGCGTGCAGGGCTGGCGCGAAGCCGGACATGCCAAGGCGCGCATCGGCGCCCAGTCGATCACCGCCGATCACCGCGACCAGACCCTTGATGTCGACATCGTGCTTGCGCCCGGGCCACGGCTGCGGTTCGGGGCGCTTCATCTGGACGGGAAGACGGCACTTTCCGACGAACGGCTGCGCCGCATCGCCTCGCTGCCCTCGGGAGAGACCTACCACCCCGACGAGCTCGAGAGAATCGCCCGGCGACTGCGGCGCACCGGGGTGTTCCGATCTGTCACCATCTCCGAGGCCGACACAGCGGGGCCCGACGGCACGCTGGACATCGAGCTGCGTGTCGAAGACGACAAGCCGCGCCGGCTTACCTTTGGCGCCGAGCTCGAATCGCGCGACGGCCTGTCGCTGAGCGCGACCTGGCTGCACCGCAACCTTCTGGGCGGCGGTGAGCGGTTCCAGATCGACGCCGAGGCGGCCGGCATCGGCGGACAGGGCGACAACGCCGAACTGGCCCTGCAAGCGGCGCTGACCCGCCCGGCGACGCTGCGCCCCGATATCGACTTCGGCCTGAGCGCCGGTCTGCTGAGTCTGGACAACGACATTTTCAGGACCGAGAAGCTGGCCCTGACCCTTGGCCTGACCCGAACCCTTTCCGAACACAGCACCCTCTATGGCGGGCTGCTGCTCGAGGCAAGCAACGCCGGCGACGATTACGGCGACCGGCAGTTCCGCACCCTCGGCCTGCCGCTGCGCGCGATCCGTGACCGCCGCGACGACCGGCTGGACCCGACCCGGGGCAGCTATGTCAGGGCCGAGGCGATGCCCTACGCCAGCCACTTCGACGGCGCGCCGGGCCTGCGGCTGACGGGCGACATGCGGGCCTATCGCAGCCTCGGTTCTGACCGCGTCGTCGTTGCCGGCCGGTTGCAGTACGGCAGCGTCTTCGGCCCGGGCCTGTCCGAAACCCCGCCCGACTACCTGTTCCTGTCGGGCGGCGGCGGCACCGTGCGCGGCCATCTCTACCAGTCGGGCCTGGTCACGGTCGGCGGCCGGCGCAGCGGCGGCCTGTCGTTCCTCGGCCTGTCGGGCGAATTGCGCGTCCGTGCCACCGACAGTGTCTCGGCAGTCGCCTTTTACGATGCCGGCTTCGTCGGCAGCACATCGGATATCACCGGGGCCGGGAACTGGCATGCCGGGGCCGGGATCGGGCTGCGCTATCACACCAGCATCGGCCCCATTCGCGCCGACATCGCGCTGCCGGTCTCGGGCGGCACCTCGGGCGGCGCACAGCTTTATGTCGGCATAGGGCAGGCCTTTTGATGCGCTGGCTGCTTCTGATCCTCTGCCTTCTGGCCCCGCTGGCCGCCAGCGCCGCCGAAGACGACAAGGGCCGCCTGACGCGATTTCTCGAAGACAGCCTGTCGGGTGCCGGACGCGAGGTGGTGATCGAAGGTTTCGAAGGCGCCCTCAGTTCGCAGGCCAGAATGCAGTCGCTGACCATTGCCGATGCCGACGGGGTCTGGCTGACGCTCGGCGATGTCGAGCTGAACTGGAGTCGCGCCGCGCTGCTGGAGGGCCGGATCGCGGTGGAGACACTGGCCGCCAGCGAAATCCGGATCGCCCGAATGCCGGTCTCGGAACCGGCTGCGCCGCGCCCCGAGGCGGGCGCGTTCACGCTGCCTGCCCTGCCGGTGAGCATCGAGATCGGCAGCATCAAGGCCGGGCGGGTGGTTCTGGGGGCATCGGTTCTTGGACAGGAAGCCACCCTCTCGGTAAGCGGCAGCCTGAGGCTGGCCGATGGCGAGGGTGCCGCCCGTCTCGACATCCTGCGTCTTGGCGGGCCGCACGGGATCATCCGGGTCGATACCGCCTTCGCCAATTCCGATCGGGTTCTCATGGTCGATCTGGCACTTGAAGAAGGCCCGGACGGCATCCTTGCCAATGCGCTGGCCCTGCCCGGCCGCCCCTCGGTTCATCTTGAAGTCACCGGAACAGCGCCGCTGGATTCCTTTGAAGCGGCGATTCTGATGGATACCGGCGGCACCCGGCGGCTGAGTGGCTCGGTCGGCACCATGCTGGTCGACGAACTGGACGACAATGCCGTGACCACCGGCCGATCGCGGCTGTTCGAGGCTGACATCGCCGGCGACCTTGCGCCGCTCTTTGCCCCCGAACACGGGGCCTTCTTCGGCAAGGAAGTGGTCCTGACCACCCGCGCCCGCGCCCTCAGCGACGGTCGCCTCCGCCTTGAGCAACTCTTGCTCGAGTCGCGCGCCCTGCGTGCCGCCGGCGAAATGACCCTCGCCGCAGGCGGTCTGCCCGAGCGGATGGCGCTGGACATTTCCATCGCCGACCCGCAGGCCGACAGTGTCCTGCTGCCGGGATCGGGCGGGATCCGCCTTGCCGACGCGCGGCTTGACCTGCGCTATGACCGTGACAGGGGCGACGGATGGGAATTGCGCGGCCGCCTGAACCGTCTGCGCGGCGCAGATCTGGCCATCGCCGCGATCGACCTGTCGGGGACCGGCGCCATCCACCATTTCGACCGCCCCGATCTCAGCGCCATCCTGTCGCTCGAGGCCAGCGGGATCGCCCCGGCCGACCCCCGCCGCCCCGAGATCGCCCGCGCCCTCGGCACCGAGGCAAGGCTGGACACTTCGTTGTCGTGGCGTGCCGGAGAGGCGCTGAAGCTTCACCGCCTCGGCCTGATCGCAGGCCGCAGCACGGCGACTGCGTCGGGCGAGGTTTCGGGCCTGCCGACGGCACCGGCTCTCGCCGGCTGGGCCGAGGTCGACATCGCCGATCTGGCCATTGGCGACCCTCTCGCCGGGCGCCCCCTGCGCGGCGCGCTGAAGGCCCGGATCGACGGCAATTGGCAGCCCCTGACCGGCGCTTTCGACGCCACGGTTGCGGCTTCGGCAGACGGGCTCAGAACCGGCGAGGCCATCGTCGATGCGCTGGCCGGGCCGAAGACCGCGCTGACCCTGTCGCTGGAGCGCAGCACCTCGGGGCTGAACCTGCGGCAGTTCGAACTGCAAAGCGCGCTGCTCAGGGCTTCGGCCACCGCCCATCTCAGCACCGGCGGCGGCACCGCCGATCTGGCGCTCGATCTGGCCCGTATCGAGACCCTTGCGCCCGGTCTGTCGGGCTCTGCCTCGGTTCGCGCCTCGGCAAGGCGCGAGGGGGCCGGCTGGCAGGTGGCGCTGGACGGCACCGGCAGCTCGGGCGTCGCCCTTGCCGCAAAAGGCCGGGTTCAGGGCGATCTGCAGGGCGCGAAACTTGCGCTGACAGGCAACCTGCCGCTGGCGTCCCTGAACGCCATGGTTCAGCCCGCCTCGCTGCGGGGGGTGGCGGCGGTCGATCTGCTGCTTGACGGTCCCTTTGCCCTGTCCAGCCTCAGCGGCAGCCTTCGGGCGTCGCAGGCGCGGCTGGCCCTGCCCAGCTACCGTCTCGCGCTGGAAGGGATCGACGCCACGATCGGCCTGCGTGATGCAACCGCCAGCGTCGATCTGACCGGAGCGGTTGCCACCGGCGGGCGCGTCCGGATCGGTGGGCAGGTGGGGATGAAGGCCCCCTATGCGGCCGATCTCGATCTCGAGCTGCAAGGCGCGCGCCTTCTCTACCAGAACATGCTCGAAACGGTGCTTCTGGGGCAGATCGCACTCGACGGGCCGCTGGCTGGCGGCGCGCTGATTTCGGGCGAAGTCCTGTTGGAAAACACCGAAATCCGGGTCTCGGGCACCGGAATCGACGGCGGCGAAGCGATTCCCGAGATCGGCCACCGCCACCAGCCCGCCCCGGTCTTCCTGACCCGCAAGCGCGCCGGTGTGGTGGTCGCAAAGGCCGCCCCCACGGGCCGCAGGGCCCTGCCCCATACGCTGGACCTGAGTATCCGTGCCGACAACCGGGTCTTTGTGCGCGGGCTCGGGCTCGACGCCGAATTCGGCGGCGCCCTGACCCTGCGCGGCACCACCGACGCCATCGTGACCTCGGGCGAATTCACACTGTCCCGCGGGCGGCTCGACTTTCTGGCCAAGCGGCTGACCCTGACCGAGGGCCAGATCCGTCTGCTGGGAGGTTTCGAACCCGACCTGCGCCTGGTCGCCGAAACCCGTGCCAGCGGCGCCAGTTTCGAAATCCTGCTGCAGGGGCGCGCCAGTGCCCCGAGGCTCTCGATCCGCTCCTCACCCGACATGCCCGAGGAAGAGGCGCTTTCCTACATTCTCTTCGGCGAGGATATCGCCGAGATTTCCGCCTATCAGGCCGCCGAACTGGCGGCTGCGGTGGCGGCGATGCGCGGTCAGGGGGCCGGCGGACTCCTGGCCCGCCTGCGCAGCGGGATCGGGCTGGATGATCTTGACATCACCACCGACGAAAGCGGCCGCACCGGGCTCAGCGCGGGCAAGCGTGTCAGCGACAATCTCTATACCGAGATCGGCGTCGACGATCAGGGGCAGAGCTCGATCAGTCTGAATCTGGATGTGAGCCCGAAACTGACCATTTCGGGCAGCGTGGATTCCGATTCCAATACCGGCATCGGCCTGTTTTACAGAAAAGACTACTGACCAAAGAAAACGCCCGGAGAATCACTCCGGGCGCTCTCGCGGTCAGGTCATCGGCCTTAGTCGATGATGGCGTTCAGCGTCGCGCTGGGGCGCATCACCTTGGCTTTCAGCTCGACGCTGGGGCGGAAATAGCCACCGATGTCGGCCGCCGGGCCCTGCGCTGCGGCCAGTTCGGCCAGAATCGCGGCTTCGCCGTCGGCCAGCGCCTTGGCGACCGGCGCGAATTCCGCCGCCAGATCGGCATCGTCGCCCTGCGCGGCCAGCGCCTCGGCCCAGTAGCGCGCGAACCAGTAGTGGCTGTCGCGGTTGTCGGGCTCACCGACCTTGCGGCTCGGGCTGCGGTTGTTGTCGAGGATGCCCTGGGTCGCGGCTTCGGCGGCGCGGCCCAGAACGCCGGCCTTGGCGTTGCCCTGGCTGTCGGCGAGGAAGTTCAGCGATTCACCCAGCGCGCAGAACTCGCCCATCGAATCCCAGCGCAGGTGGTTCTGCTCGACCAGCTGCTGCACGTGTTTCGGGGCCGAACCGCCGGCGCCGGTTTCGAACAGCCCGCCGCCCTGCATCAGTTTCACGATCGACAGCATCTTGGCCGAGGTGCCCAGTTCGAGGATCGGGAACAGGTCGGTCAGATAGTCGCGCAGCACGTTGCCGGTGATGGCGATGCTGTCGGCACCCGAGGTGATGGTCTTCAGCGACTGGGCGGTGGCTTCGCGCGGCGCCATGATCTGGAACTTGTCGGCGACGCCGGCGGCTTGCAGCGCCGGTTCGACGTATTTGATCAGCTCCGCGTCATGGGCGCGGTTGGCATCGAGCCAGAAGATCGCCTCCGATCCGGTCAGGCGCTGACGGTCCATCGCCAGCTCGATCCAGTTCTCGATCGGCGCCTTCTTGGCGGTGCAGGAGCGCCAGATGTCTCCGGCTTCGACGTCATGGCTGTGCAGGGTCTCGCCATTGGCCAGAACGATGCGGATCGCACCGTCGGCCGGGGCTTCGAAGGTGGTCGGGTGCGAGCCGTATTCCTCGGCCTTCTGCGCCATCAGGCCGACGTTGGCCACCGATCCGGCCTTGGTCACGTCGAGCGCGCCATTGGCCTTGAAGAAGTTGATGGTCTCGTCATAGACGGTCGAATAGCAGCGGTCGGGGATGACACAGTTGGTGTCGCCCTTGGCGCCGGTCTCGTCCCAGCCCTTGCCGCCGGCGCGGATCACCGCCGGCATCGAGGCGTCGATGATGACGTCCGAGGGCACATGCAGGTTGGTGATGCCCTTGTCGCTGTCGACCATATACATGCTGGGGCGATCCAGCGCCGCGATTTCGGCCTTGATCTCGGCGGCGTTGTCCAGCGAGTCGATGGCGTCCAGAACCGCGCCCAGACCCGAGTTCGGCGACCCACCGGCGGCCGCGATGGCGGCGCCGTGCTTGTCCCAGACCGGGCCCAGCCAGGCCTTGACCGCGTGACCAAAGATGATCGGGTCCGAGACCTTCATCATGGTGGCTTTCATGTGCAGCGAGAACATGGTGCCGTCGGCCTTGGTGTCTTCGATGGCCTCGGCCAGGAAAGCGCCCAGCGCCTTGGCCGACATGAAGGTGGCATCCGCGACGGTGCCCTCGTCCAGCGTCCAGCCGTCTTTCAGCACGGTGACCGAACCGTCCTTGGCGACGAATTCGATCTTGGCGTCGCCGGCCTGATCGGCCGAGATCGTGGCCGACACTTCGTTGGCATAGAAATCATTGCCCGGCATCGATGACACTTTGGTCTTGCTGTCCGCCGCCCATGCGCCCATCGAATGCGGGTTGTTCTGGGCGTAGTTCTTCACCGCCTTGGCCGCGCGACGGTCCGAGTTGCCCTCGCGCAGAACCGGGTTCACGGCCGAGCCCTTGATGGTGTCATACTTGGCGCGCACGGCTTTTTCTTCGTCGGTCGACGGCTCTTCGGGGTAATCGGGAAGGGCGTAGCCCTGGGCCTGAAGCTCTTCGATCGCCGCCACCAGCTGCGGCACCGAGGCCGAGATGTTGGGCAGCTTGATGACATTGGCCGCCGGGGTCTTCACCAGCTCGCCCAGTGCCGCCAGCTCGTCCGACTGGCGCTGTTCTTCGGTCAGGTTCTCGGGAAAGGTCGCGATGATGCGACCGGCCAGCGAAATGTCCGGGGTACCAACGGTGATCCCTGCCGCAGAAACGAATTTGCGGATGATCGGAAGAAACGAAGCCGAGGCCAGCTCGGGCGCTTCGTCTACAATGGTATACAAAATGTCGGGGTTGGTTTTCTCGGCCATTTTATCCCTACCTTTCAGCGATTGAGGAAGTTCAGGTGACGTCAGTAGCAGGGCTACCAGTTCTCGAAATTTAGTTGCACGACCTCTTTGCAGTCGCAGCAACGCAACATATGCCGCCCCTTTAAAACAATGCCACGGAAAATTCAATTGATCCCTGCGCATTATCGCAGGGGCATGATGCCACGGGGTTGACCGCACCCCGGATGTCCCGCGCAGCGGTCCGTCGATCGCCCCCGGTGCCACCGGATCGGCCGGCAAATCCGCGCCGCAGTTGCAACCGGGGTGGATATGAGGGTAACTTGTCGCCCGAACGAGCGGCCCCATAGCACCGTATTTCGGGCATAAAAAAGTCAAGAATTCCGGCGAAATCCCGCGTAGGGCCATGAGGTAACGAGCAACGCATCGGGCAGTACCGCTGCCGGGCAGAGGAAGAATTCATGAAGAAAGCACTTATTACGGGCGTGACGGGTCAGGACGGATCGTATCTGGCGGAATTTCTGCTGGAGAAAGGCTATGAGGTGCACGGCATCAAGCGCCGGGCCTCGTCGTTCAACACCCAGCGCATCGACCATATTTTTCAGGATCCGCACACCACCAATTCCCGGTTCAAGCTGCATTACGGCGATCTGACCGACACCTCGAACCTGACCCGCATCCTGCGCGAGGTTGAACCCGACGAGGTCTATAACCTCGGTGCGCAAAGCCATGTGGCCGTCAGCTTTGAGGCGCCGGAATATACCGCCGACGTGGATGCCACCGGCACCCTGCGCCTGCTCGAGGCGATCCGCTTCTTGGGGCTCGAGAAGAAGACCCGGTTTTACCAGGCGTCGACCTCGGAACTTTACGGTCTGGTGCAGGAGATCCCGCAGACCGAGACCACGCCGTTCCACCCGCGCTCGCCCTATGCGGTGGCCAAGATGTACGCCTATTGGATCACCGTGAACTACCGCGAAGCTTACGGCATGTATGCCTGCAACGGCATCCTCTTTAACCACGAGAGCCCGCGCCGGGGTGAGACCTTCGTGACCCGCAAGATCACCCGCGGTCTGGCCAATATCGCCCAAGGGCTCGAGCCCTGCCTTTACATGGGCAATATCGACGCGCTGCGCGACTGGGGCCATGCCAAGGACTACGTGCGCATGCAGTGGATGATGCTGCAGCAGGACGAGCCCGATGATTTCGTGATCGCCACCGGCGTGCAATATTCGGTGCGCCAGTTCATCAAGTGGTCGGCGGAAGAGCTGGGCATCACCCTGCGCTTTGAGGGCGAAGGCCTCGAGGAAGTGGGTATTATCGAGGCCATTGAGGGCGACAATGCCCCGGCCCTGTCGGTGGGCGACGTGATCCTGCGCATCGACCCGCGCTATTTCCGCCCCGCCGAGGTGGAGACCCTTCTGGGGGATCCGGCCAAGGCCAAGGCCAAGATGGGCTGGGTGCCGGAGATCACCGTGCAGGAGATGTGCGCCGAGATGGTGGCCGGCGATCTGAAGGATGCGCGCCGCAACCGCCTGCTGCGCGAGCACGGGCTGGAACTGCCGGTCGCAACCGAGAACTAGGGGCGCATCATGGCCAAAAACGGAACCCTTCTGCTGACCGGCGGCTCGGGCATGGTCGGCAGGAACATCCTTGAACATCCCCTGGCATCCGACTGGCAGATCCTCGCCCCCTCGTCGGGCGAACTGGACCTGACCGATTCACATGCGGTCAGCGCCTATGTCGAGGCGCATACTCCCGACCTCGTGGTGCATGCCGCCGGTCAGGTGGGCGGCATCCAGGCCAATATGGCGCAACCGGTGGCCTTTCTGGAACGCAACACCGCCATGGGGCGCAATATCATCATGGGTGCCTATCAGGCCGGGGTCAGGAATTTCCTCAATCTCGCCTCGACCTGCATGTATCCCCGCGCTGCGCCCAATCCGCTCAGCGAAGAGATGATCCTGACCGGCGAGCTGGAGCCCACCAACGAGGGCTATGCGCTGGCCAAGATCATGGCGACGCGGCTGTGTCAGTATATCCGCCGCGAAGACGCGGCGGCGCAGTACAAAACCCTGATCCCCTGCAACCTGTTTGGGCGGCACGACAAGTTCGACCCGAAGCATTCGCATCTGTTGCCCGCGATCATCCACAAGGTGCATTGCGCCAAGGTCGATGGCGAGGCCACGGTCGAGATCTGGGGCGATGGCACGGCGCGGCGTGAGTTCATGTATGCCGGCGATCTGGCGGATGCGGTGCTGCGCGCCGCGACAGACATCGAGAACATCCCCGACCTGATGAACACCGGGCTGGGCCATGACTACACGATCAATGAATATTATCAGACGGTGGCCGATGTGATCGGCTGGCAGGGTGACTTTGTGCATAACCTGTCCAAACCCGTCGGCATGAAACAGAAACTCAGCGCGACCGAGCGGCTGGCGACTTGGGGCTGGAGCGCCCCGACCTCGCTGCAGGACGGTATCGCGCAAACATATGAATTTTATCTCGAAGGAGTGACGAAATGAGCTTTCGCTACCCGCTGGCCACCTCGTCCTGGGACCAGAAGGAACTGGACGCCCTGCAAAAGGTGATCGCATCCGATCGTTATTCCATGGGCGCCGAGGTTGCCGAGTTTGAACGCCAGTTTGCGGCGCATTTTGGCTCGAACCACGCGGTGATGGTCAATTCCGGCTCGTCAGCCAACCTCTTGATGACCGCGGCGCTGTTCTTCACCAAGAACCCGGCGCTGAAGTTGGAACGCGGCGATGAAATCATCGTGCCGGCTGTCAGCTGGTCGACCACCTATTACCCGCTGAACCAATACGGGCTGCATCTGAAATTTGTCGATATCGACCTCGAGACGCTGAACTATGACCTCGCGGCTCTGGAAGCGGCGGTCACCGACAGGACGCGCGCCATCATGGTGGTGAACCTCTTGGGCAACCCCAATGATTTTGACGCCATCACCCGCATCATCGACGGGCGCGAGATCGTGATGATCGAGGACAATTGCGAATCCATGGGCGCCCGGTTCAACGGCAAAGAGGCCGGCACCTTTGGCACAATGGGCAGCTATTCCTGCTTTTTCTCACACCATATCTCGACCATGGAAGGCGGCATGGTGGTGACGGACGACGAAGAGCTCTATCACGTCATGCTGGCCCTGCGCGCCCACGGCTGGACCCGCAATCTGCCCAAGTTCAATCATGTCACGGGCGAGAAATCGGATGATCCGTTCGAGGAAAGCTTCCGCTTTGTGCTGCCCGGCTACAACCTGCGCCCGCTGGAAATGTCCGGCGCCCTGGGCATCGAACAGCTGGCCAAACTGCCGGGCCTGATCAAGGGCCGCCGCGCCAATGGCACCCTGGTGCAGCAGCGCCTGGGCAACCACCCCAAGTTCATGATCCAGCGCGAGATCGGCGAGGCCAGCTGGTTCGGCTTCTCGCTGGTCATCCGGCCCGGCAGCGGCCTGAACCGCGCCGATCTG
>NZ_JBFJVE010000105.1:0-10592 GCF_041624275.1 Shimia sp. | reverse complement strand
GAGAGCACCGCGACCCGCAGCCGCTTGCGCACCGGCACCTCGGCGACGCCCGAGGCCGCCAGCAGCGCCAGATCCGCCGGGGTCAGGCGGCGCCCGGCGGGAAGGACCGTTTGACCAATGGCGAAATCCTCGCCCGCGCGGCGGATGTTGGCGCCCAGTTTCAGGGGGCCGCGAAAGCTGATCCGGGCGCCGTCGGTGGTGATGTCCTCTTGCAGGATCACGGTGTCGACCCCCTCGGGGATGGCAGCGCCGGTGAGGATGCGGATCGCCCGGCCTTCGGGCAGCACCCCGGCAAAGGGCTGGCC
Organism: Shimia sp.; assembly: GCF_041624275.1. Taxonomy (GTDB): domain Bacteria; phylum Pseudomonadota; class Alphaproteobacteria; order Rhodobacterales; family Rhodobacteraceae; genus Shimia. Next base: position 10,287 of record NZ_JBFJVE010000105.1, on the reverse strand, counting down.
GGCGGCCGAGCGGCCGGTGACCAGCGGCATCTCCTGCGGGCCCGCGACGATATCGGCATGGCGCATGCCGTAGCCGTCGACCGCCGAATTGGCCAGCGGCGGGTTGCTGCGCCGGGCCGCGACATCCGCGGCCAGCACCCGGTCGAGCGCCTCGAACAGGGGCAGGGTTTCCGGCCCGGTGACCGGATGCAGCCGGGTTTTCAACGAGGCCAGCGCCGCGTCGACCGGTGTCCAATGCGCCCCCGGGGGCAGCGCGAAGCAATCGTCTTTCAGGGGCGGCGGGGTCAGGGTCACGGGGCGGTCTCGCTCAGGATGAAATCGGCAATGGCGGCGGTGTCGTCGAGATCGAACAGCGGCCGGTCGATCGCCAGCGGCGTGTCGGACGCAACGGCGCGGATGGTCGGATCGCCCGGCGCGATCAGCGGCTGATTGGCCGCGGCGCGGTGGGTTTCGATCTTGGCGTGGCGCGCGCGCTTGAACCCCTCGACCAGGATCAGATCGACCGGCGCCATCTGCGCCAGCAGCTGGTCGAGATCGGGTTCGGCCGCGCCGTTGAGTTCGCTCATCAGCGCCCAGCGGTTCTGCGAGGCCAGCAGCACCTGCTGCGCCCCGGCCGCGCGGTGGCGGAAACTGTCGGTGCCGGGCTGGTCGACATCGACGCTGTGATGGGCGTGTTTCAGGGTCGAGACGGTCAGGCCGCGCGCCGTGAACTCGGCCACCAGCCGCGTGGTGAGACCGGTCTTGCCGGTGTTCTTCCAGCCGGTGATACCGAACAGTCGCATCGGCTACCCCCGGGCCAGGGCGCGGGCCTGCGCGAGGTCCTGCGGCGTGTTGACGTTGAAGAAGGGGTCGACCGAGATGACCGGGAATTCCGCGGTTTTGGCCCCGTGTTGATCGGTCCAGAGCACCACCTTGCGCAGCCCCCCCTGCAAGGCCGCGCGCAGGTCGTCGCGCAGGGAGACCGGCCAGAGACCGAAGGTGGGCTGGCGCCACAGCCGGCCGCTTTCAGCGTCGCGGCTGGCCGCCAGGGCCAGCGGATGGGTCATGCCCTCGGCGGCGAGCATCAGCCGCGGCACCAGATCGCAGGGAAAGAAGGGCGTGTCGGCGGCGGCGGTGACGATGCAGTCGGCGCCCTGCTGCGCCGCCCAGTCGAGACCGGCCAGCACCCCGGCGAGGGGGCCGGGATGGTCGCCGAGACTGTCGGCGATCACCGGCAGGCCGGTCTCCGCGAAACGGCCCGCGTCGCCATTGGCATTCAGCGCCAGGGCGGCGGTCTGCGGCCCGAGCCGGTCGATGACATGCGACAGGATGGATTTGCCGCCAATCTGCAACAGGCCCTTGTCGCCGCCGCCCATGCGGGTCGACAGGCCACCGGCCAGAATGACGCCCAGGGGCTGTTTCATGATCTGAGGCCTCCGGCGGGCGTGTTTTCGAAGAGATGAAACATGCGGTCAGCCGGCGCCCTTGCGGCGCTGTTGGCGCGGCTCGTCGGCGATGGCGGCCGGGTCGGCGTCGCGGATCAGCCGGGTTTCGCCGCTGAGGCAGAGGAACCGCTGCCCGCGCAGGCGGCCGATCAGGGTCAGGCCCACCTGTTGCGCGATCTCGACCCCCCAGGCGGTGAAACCCGAGCGCGAGGCCAGCACCGGGATGCCCATCAGCGCCGTCTTGATGACCATTTCCGAGGTCAATCTCCCGGTGGTATAGAGCAGCTTGTCCGCCGCCGGGGTGCCGGTGTCGAACAGCCAGCCGGCGATCTTGTCGACCGCGTTGTGGCGCCCGACGTCCTCCATGTAGACCAGCGGGCGGTCGCCCTGGCAGAGCACGGTGCCATGGATCGCCCCTGCCTCGAGATAGAGCGAGGGCGTGCGGTTGATCTTGTGCGACAGGGCATAGAGCTCGGAGGTGCGGACCGGGGTCCGGGGCAGGGTCAGCCCCTCGAGCCCTTCCATCATGTCGCCGAAGACGGTGCCCACGGCGCAGCCCGAGGTGCGGGTCTTTTTCTTCAGCTTTTCCTCGTGGCTGGTCTCGGTGGCGGTGCGCACCACCACGGTGTCCAGCTCTTCGTCGAAATCCACCCGCGTGACCTCATCCGCGTCGGCCAACATGCCCTGGTTGCGCAAAAAGCCCAGCGCCAGATATTCCGGGTAATCGCCAATGGTCATTGCAGTGACGATCTCGCGGGAATTGAGGAAGATCGTCAGCGGCCGTTCCTCGACCACCGAAGTGCGGACCGGGGCGCCGGTGTGGTCCACCCCGGCGACGGTGCGGGTCAGCCGCGCGGCGCCCGGGTCGGGGGCGATCAGGTAGTCGGAAATATCCGCTGTCGAGGCCAATTGCATCTCCGCAGTCTGGGCGATAGGCAGGTGAACGTGCCCAATCTAGGAGCAAGCGATGGCATCCTCCAGCATCAAATCGGCCTATTGGAAAGGTTTTCGCGACGGCACGCCCTTTGTGCTTGTGATCGTGCCCTTTTCGACCCTGTTCGGGGTGCTGGCCACCGAGTCCGGCCTGTCGGTTCTCGAGGTCCTGACCTTCTCGGTGGGGGTCATTGCCGGCGCCGCCCAGTTCACCGCGTTGCAGCTGATGGACGAGAACGCACCCACCGTCGTGGTGCTGGTCTCGTCGCTGGCGGTCAACCTGCGGATGGCGATGTACTCGGCCTCGCTGACGCCCTATCTGGGCGCCGCGCCGCTGTGGCAGCGGGCGATCCTGGCCTATTTCACGGTCGACCAGACCTATGCGATGAGCATCCTGCAATATGAGACCCGGCCGGCAATGACGGTGCCCGAACGGGTGGCCTATTTCATGGGCTGCGTGACCCCGATCTGCCCCAACTGGTACCTGTTCACGCTGGTCGGGGCGCTGGTCGGGCAGTCGATCCCGGCCGAGCTGGCACTGGATTTCGCGGTGCCGATCACCTTTCTGGCGATGATCGGGCCGATGCTGCGCACCGGGGCCCATGTCGTGGCGGCGCTGGTCGCGGTCTGCCTTGCGCTGGGCTTTGCCTGGGCGCCCTATAACCTGGGGCTGATGATCGCCGGACTCGGCGGCATGATGGCCGGCGCCCGGGTCGAACTGTGGACGGAAAAGAGGGCAGGCCAATGATCGACCGCGTCGAACTCTGGACCGTGATCCTGCTGCTCGGGCTGGGCAGTTTCGGCTTCCGCTTCCTGTTTCTGGGCATCATCGGCGACCGCCCGCTGCCGCCCTGGCTGCTGCGCCATCTGCGCTATACCGCGGTGGCGATCTTGCCGGGCCTTTCGGCGCCGCTGGTGGTCTGGCCCGCCGCCACCGACGGGCAGGCAGATCCGGCGCGGCTGACGGCGGCACTGGTGACTCTGGGCCTGGGGTATTTCACCAAGAACGTCATCCTGGCCATTCTCGGCGGGGCGGTGACGCTGTATGGCGGGCTCTACCTGATGGGGTGAGCCGCCGGGGCGGTCAGTTCTTCGTTGCGACCGTGGTTCCCTCGGCCTTGCGCCGGGCGCGGGTTTCGGCGACCAGCGCGGCGTTGTACTCGGCCAGCACCTTGGACTTGTCGTCGCCGTCATATTCGAAGAGCTTCTGCTCTTCGGGCCCGTAAGCGGCGAACTGCTGGTGCAGCTTGACGGGATAATAGGTCGGCTGGATGGCTTCGAAACCCGGCAGCGACTGCAGGATCCGCGAGGTGCTCTGGGCACAGGTTGCCTTGGGGGCGGCGCCATGGGCCATTGCGGCCTGAAGCGCCTGTTCGGCCACCTCGGCGCTGACCGGCAGCTTCTGGATGATCACGTGATAGGTTTCACGGGCGTGGAACCGGGTGTAGTAATCGACCATCTGCGGTGACATGCCGTAGATCACGTCTTCTTTCGCGACGATCCCCGGCGCCCGGAAACTGCCGGCCGGATCCCATGCCACGATCTGCGAGCCGTTGATCAGCAGCGAGGTATGGGCGCCCTGCCCGGTGCTGTTGCTGACCATCGTGTAGAGGGTGAGCGACGGCGGACCGCCATCGCTGTAGACCGCGGCCCGGATGTCCTCCTGGGTGGCGGTATGAACCTCTTCGACCGCGCAGCCCGCCAGCAGCGCCGACAGGACCAGGGCGGCGCAAAGACGCAACACAGAACCCATGGAGATCACCCGAAGCTTCGGATCAGCTGTTGAAGAGCGCGAGGAAGATCAGGACCCCGATCGACAGCCCGGCCACCCAGGTCGAGGCCTTGATGAATCCGGCAAAGGTCTTTTCCTGCACGTCGGTGTTCATCGTGCCATGTTTGTGTTCAGCCATGTCGCGTGTCCTTTTCATGTTCGTCCCAGCTGATTAGCGGATTCGATGCTGGCTGTCACCCGGTCAATCACATCGCGGCGGGCCGCAATCAGCTTTCCGAATTCGCCAGATCCGCCGCCAGGCGGAAGCCGATCCGTGTCGGCGCGGCCTCTTCGGTCGGTTTGGGCAGGGCCCGCAGCATCACGTTGAGCTGGCTGACATGCTGCACCAGCTGGGTCTTGGCGCCCATCGAATCGGTGCCGTAAAAGGTCACCATGTCTGGGTCGAAAAACCCCATGCCCTCGATCCGCAGCACCCCGGCGTCGCCGCCGGTGAACCCCATGGCGACCTCGTGCTCGTTGTCGAGCTGTTTCTCGAAGTTCTGGATATAGAGGATCAGCCGCTCATAGGCCCATTCTGCCGGGCTTTTCTTGGCCACCGGCTTGCGGGCCACCGATGGCGGGATGTCCTTGCAGGGCTCGACATTGGGGTCGGCATGGACCTCGTGCCGGCGTGGCAGTGCCGCCGCCTCGGCGGCCTCGGCGGAAGTTTCGATCTGATCACCCATGGTCTCTTACCCTTTGCGTTGCCAAAGCCATGCGCCGTCATCGCGCAGGCTGCGTGTCACCTTGCCAACATGATACAGATGATTGAGGTGGGCAATCGCTTCGACCAGAGCCAGCCCATAGGCCGGTCCGCCGATCTGGCGCTTGAAGATCGGCAGGAAACATTCGCCGCCGGTCTTGGGGCTGTCGAGATGGTCCAGCAACCGCTCCAGCGCGCCGTGGTGGTTTTCGGCCAATTGTTTCATCCGCAGCTGCAAACCGGAGAACGGCAGCTTGTGCCCCCCCAGAACCAGGTGGTCTTCGCGGGCGAATTGCGCCAGCCGTTCGCAGGATTCCAGCCAGTCTCCCACCGGGTCGGCATCGGGTTCGGTGGCATAGACGCCGATGTTCGAACTGATCGAGGGCAGGATCTGGTCGCCCGAGATCACGAGATTGTCATCGCGGCTCCAGAAGGTGGCGTGTTCGGGCGCGTGGCCGTTGCCGATCCGCACGTCCCAGTCGCGGCCGCCGATTCGCAGCACGTCGCCTTCCTTGATCCGCTTGAACCCCACCGGCATCGGATCGACGACATCGGAAAAATTGAAGGGGCGTTCGCTGACCCGTTGCTGGAACACCGCGTCATCCATGCCGGCCTGGCGGTAGAAATTCAGCGTCTCCTGGGTCGGCACCGCCTGTTCGTCCAGTTGCAGCATCCGCGCGAACAGCCAGGCAGTGCGGGTGGTCCAGAGTTCGGCGCCGTATTCGCTCTGGAACCAGCCGGCCAACCCCATGTGATCGGGGTGGTGATGGGTGACGATCACCCGTGTCACCGGCTTTCCGGCCAGCGGGCCGCTTTCCATCAGGGCCCGCCAGATCGCCTTGCTGCGCTTCGAGGCAAAGCCGCTGTCGATCACCGTCCAGCCGTCCCCCTCGTCCAGCGCGTAGACGTTGACATGGTCGAGCATCATCGGCAGCGGCAGGCGGATCCACAACACGCCCTCGGCGACCTCGATGGCGGCCCCCTCCTGCGGGGGGGCCTCCCATGGGTAGCGGATGCCAGGCATGACCCCGGTCATGCGCCGAGGTCATCCAGGGTGATGGCATAGAGATCCTCGGCCCCGCGCATGGCATGTGCCAGCAGACCGGCGTGTTCGGGCAGCTGGCGGGTGATGTAGAACCGCGCGAGGCGGGTGCGCGGGCCTTGGGTCTCCTCGGCCATGGCGGCGCACAGGTGGTAATGCGCCCCCAGCACCCGGGCAAAGCCTTTCAGGAACGGCACCGATCCGGCGAAACGGTCGTTGAGGTCGGTCTTGGCGACCAGCCACTCGGTGGTCTCGCGCAGGGTTTCGGTGGCCTCCCAGACCGGCTCGGCCAGTTCGGGCAGCTTGGCGCGGGCGGCCTCGGCATGGGCTTCGATCTCGTCCAGCAGGCGATAGGCGGCCTCGCCACCATCCATCAGCTTGCGCCCGACCAGGTCCATCGACTGGATGCCGTTGGTGCCCTCGTAGATCGAGGTCACCCGCACGTCGCGGCTGTATTGCGCGGCGCCGGTCTCCTCGATGAAGCCCATGCCGCCGTGGACCTGAACCCCCATGTCGGCCACCGCGATGCCGGTGTCGGTGCCAAAGGCCTTGGCGATCGGCGTCAGAAAGGCCGCCCGGGCCTTCCATTCGGCATCGCCTGTGGCGGTGCCCATGTCGATGGCCACGGCGCAGGCCATGGCGATCGAACGGGCGGCAAAGATCTCGGCCTTCATGGTCGCCAGCATGCGGCGCACGTCGGCGTGGTCGACGATGGTGCCGCTGCCATCCCCGACCGGGGTGCGGCCCTGCCGGCGCTCCAGCGCATAGGCCAGCGCATGCTGATAGGCCGCCTCGGCCACGCCCACCCCCTGGCAGCCGACCCCGAGGCGGGCATTGTTCATCATCGTGAACATGGCGCGCATCCCGTCGTGGGGCGCCCCCACCAGCCAGCCCTTGGCGCCGTCGAACTGCATCACCGCCGTCGGCGATCCATGCAGGCCCAGCTTGTGCTCGAGGCTGACCACCTTGAGGCTGTTGGCCACGCCCGGCTCGCCGTTTTCGTCGGGAATGTTGCGCGGCACGATGAACAGGCTGATGCCCTTGGTCCCCGGCACCCCATCGGGCAGACGCGCCAGCACCAGGTGGCAGACGTTGCCGGTGAAATCATTGTCACCCCAGGTGATGAAGATCTTCTGCCCGGTCACCGCATAGGAGCCGTCGCCGTTGGGCTCGGCCCGCGAGCGCAGCGCCCCGACATCCGATCCGGCCTGAGGCTCGGTCAGGTTCATGGTCCCGGCCCATTCGCCGGTGATCAGCTTGGGCAGGTAGAGCGCCTTGATCTCGTCGCTGGCGTGATGCTCGAGCGCCTCGATCTGCCCCTGGGTCATCAAGGGGTTCAGTTGCAGCGCCAGGCAGGCGCCGCTCATCATTTCGTTGACCGCCGTGGTGATCGTGTGCGGCAGCCCCATGCCGCCAAACTCGGGATCGGCGCTGGTCGAAATCCAGCCGCCCTCGGCAATCTGCCCATAGGCTTCGGCAAAACCCTCCGAGGAACGCACCCGCCCGTTTTCCAGCACCGCGCCGCCGAGATCGCCCTTGCGCTGCAGCGGGTACATCACCTCTTCACACATGCGCCCGGCCTCGGTCAGGATGGCATCGGTCATGTCCTTGTCGGCCTCGGCGAAACGCTCGGTCGCGGTCACCGCGCTCAGGCTCACCACATGGTCGAAAAGAAACTGGTAGTCGGATACGGGGGCGCGATAGGGCATGGCATTCTCTTTCGGTTACGGCTTGGCTTTGATCGCCGGCGCTTGTATGCAGCTTTGCGCCCCAAGGTAAGGGGCGGGCCGATACTGTCATAGAAGAACGCAACGTCACAGGAGAATGCGACGTGCAGACACATATTCTCTCGCCGGACCGGACGGGCCTCGCGCGCGCCGCGGCCTTCCTGGCCGAGGGACAGCTGGTCGCCTTCCCGACCGAAACGGTCTACGGCCTGGGCGGCGATGCCCGCAACGATCTTGCCGTGGCACGCATCTTCGAGGCCAAGGGCCGGCCGCGTTTCAACCCGCTGATCGTCCATGTCGCCTCGGTCGAGATTGCCAAGACCTATGTCGAGTGGAGTGACGAGGCCGACCGCCTGGCCAGCGCCTTCTGGCCGGGGCCGCTGACCCTGGTCCTGCCGCTGAAACCCGGCACCGGCCTTTCGCCACTGGTCACCGCCGATCTGCCGACGCTGGCGATCCGGGTGCCCGAACACCCCGTGGCCCGCGCCCTTCTCGAAGGTTTCGGCGGTCCGGTCGCCGCCCCCTCGGCCAACCCCTCGGGCCGGATCAGCCCGACCCGCGCCGCCCATGTCGCCACCGGGCTTTCCGGGCGCATCGCCGGCATCGTCGATGGCGGTGAGTGCGACGTCGGCCTGGAATCGACCATTCTCGGCCTGTCGGGTTCCGGACAGTCGGGGCCGGCGACGCTCCTGCGCCCCGGCGGCCTGCCGAGCGAGGCGATCGAAGCCGCCCTCGGCCGCGAACTGACGATCCACAAGGGCGGCGATCCGCTGACCGCGCCGGGGCAGATGAGCTCGCATTACGCGCCCGGCGCCGCGATGCGACTCGGGGCAACGGAATTGCGCGAGGGTGAGCTGCTGCTCGGCTTCGGCCCGGTCGATGCGGCGATGAACCTTTCCCCGGCCGGCGATTTGACCGAGGCGGCGGCCAATCTCTTCGGCCATCTGCACGCGCTCGACGCCATGGCCCCCGCCGTCATCGCGGTGTCGCCGATCCCCGATCACGGCCTCGGGCGCGCCATCAACGACCGGCTGCGCCGCGCCGCCGCGCCGCGCCCCTAGGCTTCATCTCTTCGCCCAATACTCCGGGAGTGAAGGGGCCGCAGGCCCAGAGGGGGCTGGCCCCCGAAGGTCACCTGCGCTCAGGCATGGCCGGCCGTGGACGACAGGCTGAGCGGGTCGATCCCCAGAGAGTGCATGGCGTCGGGCCAGATATTGGCCGCCTCTTCCTGGAACACCAGCGCCTGGCTGGCATCGGCGATCAGCCAGCCGTTCTCGGCGATTTCATGCTCGAGCTGGCCCGGCCCCCAGCCGCTGTAGCCCAGCGCCACCAACGACGATGAGGGACCGTTGCCGACCGCGATATCCTCGAGAATGTCCTGCGTCGCGGTCATCGAGAACCTGCCGTCGATCCGCAGCGTCGACAGGTCCGACCGGTAGTCCGGCGTGTGCAGCACGAAACCGCGCCCGGTCTCGACCGGCCCGCCGAAATACAGGCTGGCCCCCTGATTGTCGCGTGTCGCCGCAATCGAGAGCTGCTCGAACAGCGCCCCCAGCTGCATCTGCTCGATCGCCTTGTTGACGATCAGCCCCATCGCGCCATCCGGAGAATGGGCACAGATCAGCACCACCGAATGGGCGAACCTCGGATCGCCCATCCCGGGCATCGCGATCAGGATCTTTCCGGTCAGCTGCAACTCGTCTTTGGCGTCTTGGGTCACTCCGAAACTCCTTGTTCTTGTTCCAAAATGATCCCGCACCGGCCCTAGTGCAAGACCCATGTCGCGCAATGATGCCGGCGGCGTTACGGATCGCACGGGTTTTCTCGCCTGAAAGTGAATTGGCTTCGCTGCGGGCATGCGTCACAACTACCCCATGTGGAAAACCCTGTGCATCACCCTCGCGGCCTTCGGTCTTTTCTCGGCGCCCCTTGCGGCACAATCCATCGGTGACGTGGTTCGCGCCGATATCCTGCCCGGCTGGCAGGAAGCCGACGGCAGCCGGATCGCCGCGATCCGCCTGCGGCTGGACCCCGGCTGGAAGACCTATTGGCGCGCCCCCGGCGACGCCGGTATCCCGCCGCGTTTCGACTGGGGCGGATCGGGCAACCTGTCGGATATTTCCGTGCTCTGGCCGACACCCGAGGTGCTGTCGCAGAACGGCATGCAGTCGATCGGCTACCGCGAAGAGGTGGTGCTGCCGCTGCGCATCACGCCGCGCCGCTCCGGCAAGCAGGTTCACTTGAGGGCGGCGCTGGAAATCGGCGTCTGCCGCGACATCTGCGTGCCCCGGCGCATCAGGGTCTCGGCCAGGCTGCCGGCCGCGCAGCAGCCGCGCGATCCGCGCATCGCCTCGGCCATCGCCTCGCGGCCGCTGACCGAAGACGAAGCCGGGCTCAAACGGGCCGACTGCCGCATCGCCGCCACCGGCGAGGGGCTCAGCGTCACCGCCCGCCTGCATCTGCCCGACGCCGGCGCCCCCGAGGTGGTGGTGATCGAACCCGGCAATCCGCTGCTCTGGGTCAGCGAAGCGGCAACCCGCCGCGAAGGCGGCACGCTGGTGGCGACGAGCCGGGTGGTTCACGCCGAGGGCGCCAGTTTCATGGTCGACCGGTCGGCCCTGCGGATCACCGTTCTGGGCCGCGACCACGCGGTCGACATCCGCGGCTGCGCGGCGGGCTGATCAGCG
>NZ_JBFJVE010000104.1:0-10602 GCF_041624275.1 Shimia sp. | reverse complement strand
GCGAAGCGGGGCCGGCGGCGCTGGCACGGCTGCGCGCGGTGCGCGCCTGCGCGGTGGAAACCGACGAACAGCGGCGCTGGGGCTTTGCCGGCCACTGTTGATCGGCTGCTGATGAGGGGCCATTGATGACGGGCCATGCGCCGCCTGCCGGGCAGGCCCGGTCTTGTGACCATTCATTGGGGGGCTGAGGGTGAGAGGCTGGACATCGACCCAAGCGGGGCTCGTTGTGGCTGCTTCCTTCCGGACCTGACCAGGTTGGCGAGGCGCTTGCCCGCGCCAACCTCTCGCCTGCCGATATAGTGGGCGCCGCCGCCGGATGCAAGCGCCGGCAAGCGGCAATTTCGCAAGCCAAGGCCGCGCGGGTTTCTAGCGGTCGAGCGACAGGCGCAGCCGCAGGAACCCGTCCGGGGTCAGGCCGAGTTCGGTCAGCTCGGGCATGGCCTGCGGCGTCATGTGGCACCGCAGGTCGGGGCTGGTCTCGAGCACCGCCGAGGCGCCGGGCACCGGCCGGAAGCGCCATGGCGCCGCCGCGTCGCGCAGCAGGTCGCGCCCGTCGCGCAGGGCCGCCGCCAGAAGGTCGCGCAGGCTGACCGCGTCTTCAAGAACGATGCGCCCGGGATCGATATGGGGAAAGTTGCCGCCGCCGCCGGCACGGTAATTGTTGACGGCGAGGATGAAATTCCGGTTGGCCTCGAGCGGGGCGCCCTGCCAGGTCAGGTTGCAGATGCGGCGGCTGTGCGGGGCGATCAGCCGGCCGTCGTCGGCATGGCGCGGCGGTTGCGTCAGGTCGATCTCATAGCTGAGCCCGAACACCGTGTCGCTGTTGTAGCCGGGAAAGGCAGGGTCCAGAAGCGGCTGGTCCTGCCGGCCCGGAGCGATGGTGCGATAGACCGAGGCCGACATCTCCAGCCAGTCGGCGAGTTCGGCGCCGCTGAGGACGAGGGCGCTCACGTCATTGGGAAAGAACTGCAGCGAGGCGATGTGGCTCAGGGCGACCGGGCCGGCCGGGATATGGGTGAAATTGCCGGGGCCGCCGCACCCGCCGCAGCGCTGGGGGGCGGAGGCGCTGAGCAGCGGCAGGTTCTGCCATTCGCTGCCGCGCAGGCGGGCGCGCACATGGTCGCGCTGGACCCGGGCCACCATGCGCACCGAGTGGCAGCCCGGCAGCAGCCCCAGATAGCTGTGCACCGGCCGTGCGAGCCGGCCCAGCGGTTTGCGCAGCTCGGTCAGCACCCAGTCGTGGGCCGGCTTCAGCCGGCGGAGGATTTCCGGGGCTTCGGGCAGCGCGGCGGCGGCGATCAGCCGAGCGTGGTGGCTGCTGACCCGCCAGCCCCCGGCCTCTCGCCGCAGGGTCAGGTCGAGCCGCCCCAGCGAAGCCCCGTGGGGGCCGGGTTGCACCGTCGGCGTGCCGGCCACCGTGCCGGTCTCGGGGACGATCTGCGGATGCGGTGGCTGGTCGGGGCCGGGAAAGCTCAGGTGCGAATGGCCCAGCACCAGCGCATCCAAACCCTCGATCGCGGCGATGGCGCGGCCGGCGTTCTCCATTCCGGGGCGGGTCTCGGCGGCGCTGAGCCCGGCATGGGCCAGCCCGATCACCAGATCGGCGCCATCCGCGCGCAGGGCGCGGACGGCTGCGCGCGCCGCAGCGACCGCATCCCCGGCGGCGATGCGCCCGGCGACGCGCGAATGGTCCCAGTCGAGCACCTGCGGCGGCGCCGTGCCGAACAGCCCGATCCTGAGGTCGACCATCTGCCCGTCGCTGGCGCGCAGGCGCCGGTCGACCAGCACATGCGGCTGCCAGAGCCCGTTCAGCGCCTCGGGGGCGACGCTGGTCGGGCGCAGGTTGGCGCAGAGCAGCGGGAAGCCGGCCCGCGCCAGATGCGCCGCCAGTTGCGGCAGGGGCAGGTTGAACTCGTGATTGCCCAGCGCCACCGCGTCATAGCGCAGGGCGTTCATCGCCTCGATCACCGGATGGTGAAGATCGCTTGGCGGCGAGAGGTCGGCAAAGAGGTCGGCCAGCGGCGTGCCCTGCAGAAAATCGCCGTTGTCGACCAGCAGGCAGGCCGGATCCTGCGCCCGGCAGGCTTCGACATGGCTGGCGATGCGGCTCAGGCTGGGCAGCCCGGCCGCGCGGTCGGCAAAATAGTCATAGGACAGAAGATGCCCGTGCATGTCGCTGGTGGCCAGCACCGTCAGGACAACCTCTGGCGCGTCTTGACGATCGGTTTCGCGGGCGGGTGCTGCGGGCAAGACGGTCTCTCGGAAAGGACTGGGCAAGGGGCGGCGGCGGGGCCGGAGCGGATTGGGAAAAAGGAACATCTGATTCTATGAAATACAAGGAAAAGTTGTGCAGAGGCAGGGCCGGAGCGCGATATGTGTCCCGGTTGCCATTGCCCATCGCCGGCCGGCGTGGCATGGCTTGGGCAAAGTGGGGGGCGCAATGAAACATGCCGAGACAGTGACCTTTGGCGGTTCGGGGCTGGACCGCGCGGCCGCGTTGCGCGGCGACGCCGATGCATTGGCCGAGGCCCGTGCCGCGCCGGGCACCGGATGCATCCTGTTCTGGCGCAGCAAGCCTTTGCTGGCGGCAGGGCGCGACCGGCTGGTGCGCCTGCCGATGGATCACCCGGTTCTGGCCCCGGAGGCGCTGGGCGCCCGAAACGCGCCGGCACCGATCTATCTTGGCCGCGAAGAGGCCGGGCATTGCTTTGCCGCCGATATCTCGGCCTGGCAGCCCGAGGCGCCGGCAGAGCCTGCTCCGGGCGGCTTTTTCGACCCCGGTGAGCAATGCCATCCGCTGTTGCCCGAGGATATGGCCTTTTGCGAGCTGCGCATGGTGATGACCCGGCTTGACGCGCGCGACGCGGAACTGGCCGCCACCGCCAAGTCGGTGCTGTCGTGGCACCGCTCGCACCGGTTCTGTGCCGTCTGTGGCAAGGAAAGCCGGATGGCGATGGCCGGCTGGCAGCGCGACTGCCCGTCCTGCGGCGGCCATCATTTCCCGCGCACCGACCCGGTGGTGATCATGCTGGTCACGCGCGGCAACAGGGTGCTGATGGGGCGCTCGCCGGGCTGGCCCGAGGGGATGTATTCGCTGCTGGCCGGTTTCGTCGAGCCGGGGGAAACGCTGGAGGCGGCGGTGCGCCGCGAGGTGGGCGAAGAGGCCGGCATAGCCATCGGCGCCGTCAGCTATCTGGCCAGCCAGCCCTGGGCCTATCCGTCGTCCCTGATGGTCGGCTGCCGGGCCGAGGCGCTGAGTGACGAGATCACCGTCGATCCGGTCGAGCTGGAAGATGCGATCTGGGTCAGCCGCGAAGAGATGATGCAGGCCTTTGCCGGCGGGCACCCGACGCTGAAACCTGCGCGAAAAGGTGCCATCGCCGAATTCATCCTGCGCAACTGGCTTGCGGACAGGCTGGACTAGGGCATATTCGATGCACAGATTGAAGGGTAAAGCGAGGAGCAGAGCGGCATGAAACTGTCGTCGAAAGAAAACATCGAAGTCCCGATCGAGCAGGTGTTCGACATGCTGACCGATTTCGACCGCCACGAAAGATCGGCGATGCGGCGCGGCGCCGAGGTGCAGCGCACCGACAGCCTGGGCGTGCCGGGTGTCGGCAGTAGCTGGAATATCGGGTTCAGTTTCCGGGGCAAGGATCGCAAGGCCAAGCTCGCGGTTACCGAGTTCGACCGTCCCTACGAGATGACGCTCGAGGCCGAGATGCAGGGTATGGACTCGACCGTCAACCTGCAGCTGGTTGCCCTGTCCAAAACCCTGACCCGCCTTAACGTCACGGTCGAAATGGCGGCGCAGACGCTGTCGGCGCGGCTTATGGTGCAGTCGTTCAAGCTTGCCAAGGGCAGCCTCAGCAAGCGGTTTGACAGCCGTCTTGCGACCCAGGCGCGCGACATGGAAGATCGTTATTCGCGCCCGGCCTGACCGGCCTGGCCGACGTGAGCGGCGTGACCGGGCGCGCGTGACGGCGCTGGCGTGACCGGGCCCTTGCCGGCCACGCCCTGATGCCCCTCAAGACCTCGGATCGGGTCGCGCAGGTCAGATCCGCATACGCGGCACGTCGTGCGGGTCGAGGCGCAATTCGATCAGCACCGGCCCCTTGCGGGCGCCGAGGGCCGCGATCGCGGTTTCGAGTTCGTCGGTCGACCGGACCTCGAAGCCCTGACCGCCCAGCGAACTGGCGATCTCGGCGAAGGAGGGCCAGTGGAACTCGGTCAGGCTGGGGTCCATCTTGCGGTCGAGGAACTGGATATGTTCGGCGCCATAGGCCGAGTCATTGGCGACCACCACGATCAGGTCCAGCCCCAGCCGCACGGCGGTGTTGAACTCGTTGATGCCGCCCATCATGAAGCCGCCATCGCCGCTGAACAGGACCACCGGCCGTTCCGGCGCGGCAATTCCGGCACCGATCGCCTGCTGCAACCCCAGCCCGATGGAGCCGAAATTGGCGGTGACCACGAAGCTCTGCGGGTCGGGGGCCGAAATCCGGCACCAGACCTCGGTCATGAAGCGTCCGCCATCGGTGACCAGCAGCCGGTCCTGCGGCAACACCTGTTCCAGCCGCTCGAGCGCGCGGACGAAATTGACACAGCCCTCGGCGGTCCGGTCCGGGCCGACGGGATGCGCGGTCAGGGTTTCGACATCAAGGTCGCGGGTGAAACCGCTGGGGGCGATCTCGGCCTCGTTCAGCCAATAGAGGATGGTCTCGGCGGTCAGGCCGGCATCGGCGACAAGCGCCGCGTCGGGGTGCAGTCCGGCGCCGATCGCGGTCGGTTCGATATCGATCTGGATGATCCGCTTGCCGCTCATCAGCTTGCCGCGATCGGTGGTGAAATCCTGAAGCCCGCTGCCGAAGCAGACGATGCAGTCGGCCTGCGCGATCAGCTCGTAGGCGGCCGGGGTCGAAAGCGTGCCGAAGAGGTCGATGTTATAGGGGTGGTCGCGAAACAGGCCCTTGGCCTTGAGCGTGGTCGCCAGCGGCGCCTCGAGCCGATCGGCGAGCCGGATCAGCGGATCGCGGGCGGCGACGGCCCCGCCGCCGGCAAGGATCATCGGCCTGCGGGCCGAGGCGATCATGCCGATGGCCTCGTCGAGAATGCCGCCCTCGGCGACCCCGCCGGGCGCGGTGAAGACGCCGAGAACATGGCTTTGGTGGTCGATCTCGCGCCACATGAAATCGGCCGGCATGTTGAGCACGATCGGCCGGCGCTCGACCCGGGCGCGGTAGAAGGCCCGGGCCACGTCCATGCCCACGGTGTCCGGCGCCCGCAGCTGCTCAAAGCCGGCGCCGGTGGTCTTGACCAGCTCGCGCTGGTCGATGCCCTGCAGGTGGCGCGGGTTGGCGACCGGCGTATCCCCGGCCAGCAGCACCATCGGGATATGGCCGCGCGCGCCCTCGGTCAGGGCGGTGATGCAGTTGGTCAGCGCCGGACCATGGGTCACGGTGGCAACGCCGACCCGGCCCGAGACATGGGAATAGGCCAGCGCCATCAGCACCGAGCTGCCCTCGTGGGCTGCCGGTACGAAACGCCCGCCGCTCTCGCGCACGAAACTGTCGACCATGAACAGGTTGGCGTCGCCCATCAGGCCGAACAGGGTCTCGGTGCCGTGGTCGCGCACCGCCTTGGCAATGCTCTGGTAGACATGGATCTTGTCGCTCATCAAATTTCACTCCGCTCTCGGTTTTCCCCGTCCTAGGGGAAAGATCCTGCGTGAAGTGCGCAATTTCGATGAGCTTTGAAGAATTTTTGCGGCATTCACCGCTGAAATCGCGCTTTGATGCGCGACTTGCGCATGGCGTCGGGGCGACTTCAAACCGGGCGGGGGCAGCTCGATTCGCCCCTGCCCGGGGGGGCGGGGTCACAGATGCCTTGGCTCGGCCGCCGGATAGACCCCGAGAACGGTCATCGAGTTGGTGAAATACTCCAGCTCCTCCAGCGCCCGGCGCACCGGCGGGTCTTCGGGGTGGCCCTCGATATCGGCATAAAAGCGGGTGGCGGTGAAAGAGCCGTCGACCATGTAGCTTTCCAGCTTGGTCATGTTGACCCCGTTGGTGGCAAAACCGCCCATCGCCTTGTAAAGCGCCGCCGGGATGTTGCGCACCTCGAAGACGAAGGTGGTCATCATCTCCAGTTCGCCGCGCCGCGTGTAATCGGGTTCGCGGCTCATGATGACAAAGCGCGTGGTGTTGTGGCCGTGATCCTCGATGTCGCGGGCCAGCACCTCGAGACCGTAGATCTCGGCCGCCAGAGAGGCCGCCAGAACCCCTTCGTTGCGGGCCCCGCTTTCGGCCAGTTCGCGCGCCGCGCCGGCGCTGTCGGCGGCCGAGATTCCGGTGATGCCATGCAGCTTGAGATAATTCGCCGATTGCGGCAGCAGCACCAGATGCGCGCGCACGGTGTCGATCTCGTCGATGCTCACGCCGGGCAGCGCCATCAGGCTGATGCGCACCCGCACGAAGGCCTCGTCGACGATATGAAGCCCGCTTTCGGGCAACAGCCGGTGGATGTCGGCGACCCGCCCGTAGGTCGAGTTTTCGATCGGCAGCATCGCCAGATCGGCCTCGCCCGTGCGCACGGCCGCGATCACGTCTTCGAAGGACTGGCAGGGCAGGGCCTCCATGCCGGGCCGCGCCTTGGTGCAGGCCTGGTGGGAATAGGCGCCGGGATCACCCTGAAATGCGATGCGATTGGTCATGGCGTGTCATTTCCGTCGAATACTTAACAAAGGTCGTTTCGTCGCGGTAACTATACCTTGCCTTTGATAAGAGGAAGCGGATAGATACCCCGCAAACGCCACGAGACGGAAACGTAGCATGTTTGACACGATGACAATGACCAAGACCCTGGGCGCGCTGTGCGGGGCACTTTTGATCCTTTTGCTGGGCAAATGGGTTGCCGATTCCCTTTATCACGTGGGTGGCGGCCATGGCGATCAAGCGCAGGCCTATGTGATCGAAGTCGAAGGCGCCGAAGGCGAAGGTGAAGCCGAAGCGGCGGAAGAAGGCCCCTCTTTGGAAGAGCTTCTGGCCGACGCCGATGTCGACAAGGGCGCCAAGGCCTTCTCGAAGTGCAAGGCCTGCCACAAGCTGGAAGATGGTGCCAATGCCACCGGCCCGCACCTGTTCGCCGTCGTCGGACGCAGCGTCGGCTCGGTTGATGGCTATGGATATTCGGGCAAGCTGGTGGCCGTGGCCGAGACCTGGACACCGGAAAACCTTGATGCCTTCCTGACCAACCCCAAGGGCTTTGCGCCGGGCACCAAGATGTCCTTCTCGGGCTTCAAGAAGGCCGCCGACCGCGCCAACCTGATCGCCTATCTGCAGACCATTGGCGGCTGATCCGCGCCGCGGAGCCAAAGGCGAAACCGAAACAGGCCGCTGCCCCGTGCAGCGGCCTTTTTCGTGTCTGGCGGGCAGGGCCGGCATCAGGGGGCGGCACAACCGGGGCGCAACTGTAGCGCAACGGTGGAGCACTGTGGTTTCACATCTTGTTTATGCATTCGCACCTTGAATGTGGTGCCTGAGGCCCTTTAGCTTGTGGGCAACGACAAGGGTCGCCAAAGGCGCGATCCGGCAGGAGAGGCTCTGATGACGGACAACAGCTTGTGGAATGGCGGCCCCATGTTCGACCGGCGAGGGGCGTTGCGGGTGATGGGTGCCAGCGCGCTGGCGCTCGGGGCCGGAAGGCTGGCCTCTGCCGCCGAGACACCCGCCGAAGACGGCATCATCCGCGCGCATGGCTATTCCTATTTCGGCGATCTCACCTATCCGGCCGATTACGCGCATTTCGACTATGTGAACCCGGATGCCCCCAAGGGCGGCGAGATTTCCCTGTGGGCGCCGGGCACCTTCGATTCCCTCAACCCCTACAGCCGCAAGGGGCGCGGCGGGCGTTACAGCTGGATCATGTATGAAAGCCTGCTTGGCGATGCGCCCACCGGCGGTTCGGCCCCGGCCGATGTCTATGGGGAATCCTACGGTCTGCTGGCCGAGCGGCTGGAATACGACATCGGCAAGACATGGGTGATCTTCCACATGCGCCCCGAGGCACGGTTTTCCGACGGCGGGCCGGTGACGGCGCATGACGTGGTGTTCTCGCACAACCTGCTGCTCGAGCAGGGGCTGCCCTCCTATGCGCAGGCGGTGAAGAAACGCGTGCTCAGCGCCGAGGCGCTGGACGATCACAGGGTCCGCTTTACCTTTGCCGACGGCATCTCGCGGCGCAGCCTGATCGATCAGGTCGGCGGGGTGCCGGTCTGGTCTAAGGCCTGGTTCGAGGCCAGCGGCGCGCGGCTTGACGAGCCGCGGCTTGAGACCTCGCCCGGATCGGGCCCCTATATGGTCGACAGCTATGACGTGAACCGGCGCATCGTCTACCGGCGCAACCCCGACTACTGGGGCTGGCATCTGCCGATCAACCGCGGCCGGCACAATTTCGACCGCATCCGGATCGAGTATTTCGCCGATGACTCGGCGGCTTTCGAGGCCTTCAAGGCCGGCGAATACACCTTCCGCGCCGAGGGCAATTCCAAGCAATGGGCGACGGGCTATGATTTCCCCGGCATCGAAAAGGGCTGGGTCAAGAAGGAAGAGCTGCCCGACGGCACGCCGCCGACGCCGACCGGGATCATCTTCAATCTGGGCAAGAAGGTGCTGAAGGACCGCCGGGTGCGCGAGGCGATCTCGCTGGGCTACAATTTCGAATGGACCAACGAGTCGCTGCAATTCGGCCTGTTCAAGCAGCGCCATTCCTTCGTGCAGGGGGCCCCGCACGAGGCGCAGGGCCTGCCCGAAGGCAAGGAGCGCGCGCTTCTGGAAAGCCTTGGCGACCTGGTGCCGGACGAGATCCTGACCCAGCCGGCGGTGATGGCGCATACCTCGAGCCCCAAGCGCGAGGTGGACCGGCGCAACCTGCGCACCGCGTCGCAGCTGCTGGATGAAGCTGGCTGGGCCGTCGGTGATGACGGTCTGCGGCGCAATGCCCGGGGCGAGACCCTGAGGCTGGTCTTTCCCTATCCGTCTTCCTCTTCGGCGACGCTGGGCGCCTTCATCGAGGTCTTTGTGCAGAACCTGCGGCGCATGGGCGTGGACGCGCATCAGGAAAAGGTCGATCCGGCGCAATACACCCTGCGCGAGCGCGAGCGCGACTATGACATGATCTTCGACAGCTATGTCGCCTTTCTCGATACCGGCACCGGGCTGCATCAGCGCTATGGCTCGGCCGAGGCGGCGTTCTCGCTGTTCAACCCCGCCGGGCTGGCCAGCCCGCTGGTGGACAGGATCATCGACATCTCGCTGGAGACCGAGACCAGCGAGGATCGCGACGTGGCGCTGATGGCGCTGGACCGGGTGCTGCGCTGGGAAAGGTTCATGATCCCGGTCTGGTTCAACGACAGCAGCTGGGTGTCCTATTACGACCAGTATGAATACCCCGATCCGCTGCCGCGCTATTCGGTGGGGACGCTGGATTTCTGGTGGTTCAATGCCGAGAAGGCCGCGCGCCTTAAGGCCGAAGGCGCGTTGAGGTAACCCCGGCATGGGCGCCTATATCCTCCGACGGCTGCTGCTGATCATCCCCACGTTGCTGGGGATCATGGTGATCAACTTCACCCTTGTGCAATTCGTGCCCGGTGGCCCGGTCGAACAGGTCATCGCCCAGATCCAGGGCCAGGGCGATGTCTTCGAGGGCTTTGCCGGCGGCGGCCAGGATGCCGGCGGTGTCGAGACCGAGGATTTCGCCGGAGGCGCCGGGGGCAGCAGCAAATATGCCGGCGCCCAGGGGCTGCCGCCCGAGTTCATCGCCCAGCTGGAAAAGGAATTCGGCTTTGACAAGCCGCCGCTCGAACGCTTTTTGACCATGATGGGCAATTACATGCGGCTGGATTTCGGCGAGAGCTATTTCCGCAAGATCAGCGTCACCGATCTGGTGCTGGAAAAGATGCCGGTGTCGATCACGCTGGGCCTGTGGTCGACGCTGATCGCCTATCTGGTGTCGATCCCGCTGGGCATCCGCAAGGCGGTCCGCGACGGCTCGCCCTTTGACACCTGGACCTCGGGGGCGATCATCGTCGCCTATGCCATCCCCGGCTTCCTGTTCGCCATCCTGTTGCTGGTGCTGTTTGCCGGGGGGTCCTATTGGCGGGTGTTTCCGCTGCGCGGCCTGACCTCGGACAATTTCGCCGACCTGACGATGATCGGCAAGGCGCTGGATTACCTGTGGCATATCGCGCTGCCGGTGGTGGCCTCGACCATCGCCGCCTTTGCGACGCTGACGCTGCTGACCAAGAATTCCTTTCTTGACGAGATCAAGAAACACTATGTGATGACCGCCCGCGCCAAGGGGCTGAGCGAGGGGCAGGTCCTGTATGGCCATGTGTTCCGCAATGCGATGCTGATCGTGATCGCCGGTTTCCCGGCGGTGTTCATCGGCGTCTTTTTCGGCGGCTCGCTGATCATCGAGACCATCTTCTCGCTGGACGGGCTGGGCCGGCTTGGCTTCGAGGCTGCGGTGGCCCGCGACTATCCGGTGATCTTTGGCACCCTGTTCATCTTCGGCCTGATCGGGCTTGTGGTCGGCATCCTGTCG
>NZ_JBFJVE010000103.1:0-10603 GCF_041624275.1 Shimia sp. | reverse complement strand
GTCCGGGGCGGCTATTTCTGCCCGGCCAGCACCCGCCGTTTCTTGGCAGCCCTTTCGCGCAGCTCGCGCTGGTGGCCGATGCGGAAGGATTTCTCGACAAAGTCGATATGGGCCCGCGCCGCCTTGTCGGCGGCCTCGGGGTCGCCCTCGAAAATGCCCTGCGCGATCGCCTGGTGCTGCGCCAGAAGCTTGCGCCCGGCACCCTCGATGGTGCGCAGGAAATCGCGGTTGTAGAACACCCCGCGCCGGGTCAGGTCGTAGATCGACGCCATCATGTGAATGAGGGTCGAATTGTTGCTGGCATCGACGATGGCGGAATGGAAATTGATGTCGGCGATCTGCGCCGCCTCGGAATCCTGCGCGTCACGCGCCCGCTCCATCTCGTCCAGGATGGCGGCGATGATCTCCCTGTCGGCGCCGGTGGCCCGTTCGGCCGCCAGCCGCGCGGCAAAGGCCTCCTGTTCGCGGCGGTATTCGAGATAGTCGAAAAACGCCTCGGGGTGGCGCGCGTAAAGATCAAGGAACGCCGGCGTCAGGGCGGTTCCGGTCAGCGGCGCGATGAACGACCCCTCACCGTGACGCACATGCAGAAGCCCCTGATCCTCGAGGTGCTTCAGGGCATCGCGCAGCTTGGGGCGCGACACCTTCAGCAATTCGGACATTTCGCGTTCCGAAGGCAGACGGGTGCCATCCTTGAGGATGCCGGTCACGATCAGGGATTCGATCTGATGCACCACCGCCTCGGCAACGGAATCATGGTTGATCGGCTCAAAAATCTGGTCCGGTTTCTCCATTGCCGCTGTCTCCACTCGAATTTTCTGGCCGCATAAGAGGTATAATATGTTGTCCATTGATGATTGCAAGCCCTCGCCCCCGGCATATACCCAGTTCTGGGGATTGTATCCGGTAGCCCCATGGAAGGGCACATGTTTTTCTGAGAAGCTTCACAGAAACTAGCCGGGAAAACCCAGTTCTCCGGGCGAAAACACCCCCAAACACAGCCATGATCCCCTTCGACTCGCACATCAGTGGTAAATAAAATTGTTGACTGAATTATGTGGTAAAGTTTATTTACCTTCCTCATCGTCATGCATTTGACGACTGCGATCAGACCCTGATCGACATACTTCTGGAGGAGACCACATGAAAAAGACCCTGACATCGCTGGCAGTTGCCGCTTCGCTGCTGACCGCACCCGCCGCCATGGCCGCGGACAAGATCCTGCTGAAAACCCCGATTGCCTTCTCGACCTCGCTGCCGGGCCTGGGATCGCCGATCCCGCGTGTTGCCGAACAGCTGAGCCTGATGTCGGGTGGCACGCTGAAGATGAAGGTCTATGAACCGGGCAAGCTGGTGCCGCCGTTCGAGATCCTCGACGCGGTATCCTCGGGCAAGATCAACTCGGGCTACACCACCGCCGGTTACTGGGCCGGCAAGATCCCGGCCGCGCCGCTGTTCTCGGCCGTGCCCTTCGGCCCCGAGGCCGGCGAATACATGGCCTGGCTCTATTACGGCAACGGCATGAACCTGTACCAGGAGATGTACGATCAGGCCGGCTACAACGTCAAAGTTCTGCCCTGTGCCATCATCGCGCCGGAAACCTCGGGCTGGTTCGCCGAGGAAATCAACGGCGCCGAAGACCTCCAGGGTCTCAAGATGCGCTTCTTCGGTCTTGGCGGCAAGGTGATGCAGAAACTCGGCGTTGCCACCTCGCTTCTGCCCGGCGGTGAGATCTTCCCGGCGCTGGAAAAGGGCGCCATCGACGCCACCGAATTCTCGATGCCCGCCATCGACGCGCGTCTCGGCTTCCACAAGCTGGTCAAGTTCAACTATTTCCCCGGCTGGCACCAGCAGGCGACCGTGTTTGAACTCCTGATCAACAAGGATGTCTGGAACGGCGCCAGCGACCAGCACAAGGCGATCATCGAAAACGCCTGCAAGGCCTCGATGACCGACAGCTTTGCAGAAGGCGAAGCCATCCAGCACGCGGCCCTGATCGACAACGTCGAGAACAACGGTGTGCAGATCAAGCAATGGTCGCCCGAAATGCTGGAACTGTTCCGCGCGACCTGGGCCGAAGTGGCGGCAGAAGAAGCTGCGGATCCGTTCTTCAGCAAGGTTCTGGCCGACATGACCGAATTCCGCGACGGCTATGCGATCTGGAAGTCGAACGCCTTCCTGCCGCGCAAGTAATACCTGAGCCTCCCTCGGGGGTGGTGGTCTTTGGCACCGCCCCCAACCTCGGGGGCGGCGGCTCCTTTCGCCGCCCCCACCTTGCCCGGCTCATATTTCGTTTTTCGATTTTCATATCATTTCCCGGCGGGAATTTCTCCCCCCCTGTGCCCCGCGACCTGAGGAGGAACAAATGGCCAGCAACATCTCCCCGACCGACGATCCCGTCGACGTCTATGAACATATTCTCGAACATGAAGAGCGCGACACCCAAAGCGTCGCCGTTGCCATCGACAAGACCGTCAAGGGTATCGGCAATGTGGTGATGTGGGCCAACCTTCTGCTGGTTGCCGCCATCGTGGCCCAGGTCTCGATGCGCTATCTGTTCAACATGAACTTTCCCAAGCTCGACGAGGTGCAGTGGCATTTCTACGGGCTGGTGACCATGGTGGGCATCTCCTATGCGCTGGTCACCGACAGCCATGTCCGGGTCGACCTGTTGCACATGCAGCTGTCGCGCCGCGCCCAGCGGGTGATCGAGGTCATCGGCATCCTCGCGCTGGTGGTGCCCTTCATCTATCTGATGGTCGATCAGGGCTATGACTATTTCTACGAAAGCTGGCGCGTCGGCGAGCGCTCCGACAGCCCGACCGGCCTGCCGGCCCGCTGGGCGCTGAAAGCGGTGATCCCGGCCAGCTTCGTGCTGCTGGCGCTGGCCGCCGTGGCCCGGCTGATCCATGATGCTCACGCCATCTGGGTCAATTACGAGGACGAGCGCAAGGGCAAGGGGCTACGCCTGATCGTCTGGGCGATGATCGCATTTGCCGTCGTCGCCACCGCGCTGACCTTCCTGGTGCACACCACCGAGGAAAAGCTTGTCATCGCGATGTTCCTGACCTTCATCGCGCTTCTGTTCACCGGCTTCCCGGTGGCCTGGACCCTGGCCGGGGTCGGCGTGGCCTATTGCGGCGTGGCCTATCTGTTCGACAACGACCTGATGCTGTGGACGGGGCTGGAAAGCACCTTTACCGGCCTTGATTACCTGACGCTGGGCGCGGTGGTGAACCGGGTCTATGCCACCATGTCGAACGCGGTGCTGGTCGCCCTGCCGATGTTCATCTTCATGGGGCTGATGCTGGACGAGTCCGGCGTCGCCGAACGGCTGATGACCTCGATGCAGCGCCTTTTCGGCACGGTGCGCGGCGGGCTGGCGATCACCGTCACCATGATCGGCATCATTCTGGCGGCCTCGACCGGCATCATCGGTGCCTCGGTGGTGCTCTTGGGCGTGCTGTCGCTGCCCTCGATGATGGAGCAGAAGTATTCACCCTCGCTGGCCGCCGGCGTGGTCAGCGCCTCCGGCACGCTGGGCATCCTGATCCCGCCCTCGATCATGCTGGTCATCATGGCCGACCAGATGGCCCTTTCGGTGGGCGACCTGTTCATGGCCGCCGTCTTCCCGGGCGTCATCATCGGCGTTCTCTACCTGACCTATATCTTCGTCATCGCGCTGGTGAAACGCGACGTTGCACCGGTGCCCGAAGGCGCCAAGCGCCCCGACTGGCGCGCAGTCAAGGACGTGCTGATCGCGGTGCTGCCCACCCTGGGGCTGATCCTTGCGGTACTGGGCTCGATCTTTGCCGGTCTGACGACGCCGACCGAGGCCTCGGGCATCGGCGCCCTGGGCGCGACGGTGCTGGCGCTTGGCTATCGCAAGCTGACCCTGCGCAAGCTGGTCAACGTGCTGAAATCGACCTTCAACACCACCGCCTATATCTTTGCCATCTTCCTTGGCGCGACGGTGTTTTCCTACGTGCTGCGCGAACTGGGCGGCGACGAGCTGATCGAAGAGATGATCCGCGGCACCGGCTTCGGCCCCAACGGCACCGTGTTCATGATCCTGTTCATCGTCTTCCTGCTGGGCTTCGTGCTCGACTGGATCGAGATCACGCTGATCGTGCTGCCGCTGATGCGCCCGATCGTCAACGGGCTGGGGCTCGACATTCCCGGCTTTGATGCCATCGACGAGCCGGCGCTGGTGTGGTTCGTGATCCTGGTCGCGGTGACGTTGCAGACATCCTTCCTGACGCCGCCCGTGGGCTTTGCGCTGTTCTATCTCAAGGGGGTCTGCCCGCCCGAGATCAAGCTGATGGACATCTACAAGGGCATCATCCCCTTCGTGATCCTGCAGTTGACCGGCCTGCTGTTCGTCTTCCTCTGGCCGCAGCTGGCCACATGGTTGCCCTCGGTCGCCTATTGAGGAAAGCTGGGACCATGACCGATCAGGATCTCATCGAGCAGTTCAGGAAAATCTGCGGGCGTCGCCACGTGCTGACCGGCGCCCGCCGCACCCGGCGCTTTC
Source organism: Shimia sp. (assembly GCF_041624275.1). Classification (GTDB taxonomy): domain Bacteria; phylum Pseudomonadota; class Alphaproteobacteria; order Rhodobacterales; family Rhodobacteraceae; genus Shimia. The sequence goes on along the minus strand of NZ_JBFJVE010000103.1, from coordinate 6,069 downwards.
GCAGGGGGTTCCGGTCCGGCGAAGGGGATGCGCTGGCCGTGGTGCAGCCCGCCACATTGCTGGAACAATGGCGGGTGCTCCAGGCCTGCGTGGCGGCGGACAAGATCGTCATCATGCAGGCCGCCAACACCGGGCTGACCGAGGGCTCGACCCCCAAGGGGCGCTATGACCGCGACGTGGTGCTGATCAACACCCGCCGGATGGATGAGTTGCAGCTGATCGACAACGGACGGCAGGTCATCAGTTTTCCGGGCAGCACCCTCTTCGCGCTCGAAAAACTGCTGGCGCCGCTGGGTCGCCAGCCGCATTCGGTCATCGGCTCGTCCTGCATCGGCGCCTCGGTCGTCGGCGGGGTCTGCAACAACTCGGGCGGCTCGCTGGTCGAACGCGGCCCGAGCTACACCGAAATGGCGCTTTATGCCCGCATCACCGAAGACGGCAGGCTGGAACTGGTGAACCATCTCGGGATCGCGCTTGGCGACGATCCCGAGGACATCCTGACCCGGCTGCAAAACGGGGCCTATGCGCCACAGGACATCGAGACCGGCAACCGCAAGGCATCGGACACCGATTACGCCCGCCGGGTGCGCAATGTCGATGCCGACAGCCCGGCGCGGTTCAACGCCGACAAGTCGCGGCTTTACGAGGCGGCCGGCTGTGCCGGCAAGCTGGCGGTCTTTGCCGTGCGGCTCGACACCTACCCCTGCAACGCGGTCGAAAAGACCTTTTACATCGGCGCCGAGGACACGGCGGCGCTGAGCGACCTGCGGCGCCGGATCCTCGGCGATTTCGCCACCCTGCCGGTCAGCGCGGAATACATGCACGAAGAGGTGTTCGACATCTCGGACCGCTACGGCAAGGACACGATGGTGATGATCGACCGGCTCGGCACCGACCGGCTGCCGATGTTCTTTGCCCTGAAGGGCTGGTTCGATGCCCGGCTGGCGCAGGTGCCAGGGCTGGGCAATTTCACCGACCGGTTCATGCAGGGCCTGTCGCGTCTCTGGCCCGACATCCTGCCCAATCGCCTGCGCGATTTCCGCGCCAGGTACCCGCACCACCTGATCCTGAAGATGCACGACGGCGGCATCGCCGAGGCTCAGCAGCTTCTGGCCGAGATGCAGGGCACCGGCGCGCTCGACTTCTTCGAATGCGATCCGCGCGAGGCCAAGCTGGCCGGCCTGCTGCGCTTTGCCGCCGCCGGGGCGGCGGTGCGCTACATGGCGGTGAACGGGTCCGAGGTCGAGGATATCATCGCGCTCGACATCGCGCTGCGCCGCAACGACCGCGACTGGTTCGAAGAACTGCCGGCCGAGATCGCCGACCAGCTGGTGCACCGGCTTTATTACGGCCATTTCATGTGCCACGTGCTGCATCAGGACTATGTGGTCCGAAAGGGCGCCGACCCCAAGGCGCTGAAGGCGGCGATGCTCGAGATCCTCGACAGGCGCGGGGCCGAGTACCCGGCCGAACACAATGTCGGCCATCTTTACGCGGCCAAGCCGGATCTGGCCGAGTTCTACAAGTCGGTCGACCCGACCAACAGCTTCAACCCCGGCATCGGCAAGATGTCGCGCTGCAAGCATTATCACTGACGCCGACGCAAATCGAAAAGGCCCGCTCCGGATTTCCGGAACGGGCCGTTTTTCAGCCTCGCGGCAACGTCACTTCAGCAGCACGTCCAGCGGCACCGGCTCGCTGATGGTCCAGTTGTCGACCACCCCGGGCTTGGCGTCCGCGATCTCGATGATCTGCATGTTGGCGCTGTTCTGGTGATGCAGCGCATCGCTGAAGCTGCGCGGACCGAAGACCGTGGCCTCGCCCTTCATCTTTTCCAGCTCGGCCGTGACCGCAGCGCCGTCGACACTGCCGGCACGCTCGACCGCCTTGGCCCAGAGATCGACCAGAACATAGCCCGGATAGGCATATTGGCTCGACGGGCGGGCGCCGGTCGCGGCCTCGTAGGCGGCGTTGAAGCCTTCCACCTCGGGGCGCGGGTCATCGCCATAGATCGAGCCCTGCACCGGCAGCACGAAGCCCGACAGGTTCGGCACCGCGTCCAGCCAGTAGGAGCCGTCCACCGCCGAACCGTTGAGGATCAGCGAGTTGATGCCCGCCGCGCGCAGCTGGCGCACCGCTGCGGCCGCGCCGGGGATGTAGGAACACAGCATGATCACGTCGGGCTGCTGCGGCAGCGCCTTGATGCGGCTGATCTGGCTGGCGATCGAGGCGTCGTTGTTCTTGAAGGTGTCGCGGCCGACGATCTCGCCACCGGCCTTGGGGAACATCCAGTCAAAACCGGTGCAGATGCCCTTGTTGTATTCGATGGTGGTATCCAGCAGCACATAGCCGGTCTTGGCCTCGCGCTTGGCCAGCGACCACTCGGCCATGGTCGCGCCCTGAACCGCAGCCAGGACCGAACCCGAGAAGCTGTTCGGGCCGACGCCCTGGATGCCAGCCTTCACGTCCTCGGCGCAGAGGAAGAAGGAATTCTTGCCCTCGGCCTCGGCCGCCAGCGCCGCCGGGGCGCCGAAGTCATAGTCGCAGCTCACCACCATCATGTCGGCGCCCTGGTCGAGCACCTGCAAACCGGCCTTGGCCGATTGCGCGCGGTCGGTCTTGGTGTCGGCCTCGACCCATTTCACGGTCTGGCCGAGCAACCCGCCATTGGCGTTGATCTCGTCGATGCGGATCTTGGCGGCGGCGGCGGCCGGGCTGTCATAGGCCTCCATCCAGCCCGATTTGGCGATGGCGAACCCCACCGTGATGTCGTCGGCCGCTGCCGGCGCGGCAAGCGCCGCGGCCAGTGCCGATGCTATTAGGACTTGTTTCATGGATCGTCTCCTCAGTTGGGTGTTGTGTGTTTGGCTTGCAGTTTCGGGCCTGCCATCGGCAGGCGCAGTTCGCGGCCCGCCAGAAGCCCGGCGGGACGCAGGATCAGGATCAGGATCATGACGATGCCGATCAGGATTTCCTGGGCACCGCCGGGCAGCGCGAATTCGCTGGCGCCGATGGTGACCCCCTGCTCGAGCCGCACCAGCGCCTCGATCAGGATCGACAGCACCAGCACCCCGATCACCGCGCCCGACAGGCTGCCGATGCCGCCGACGACCAGCATCGCCAGCGAGATGAAAGTGATGCCGAGATAGAAACTGTCGGGGTTGAGAACGCCGATGGAATGGCCCAGAAGCGCGCCGGAAATGCCGGTAAAGAACCCGCTGACCACCAGCGACAGCAGGCGGTGGCGATACATGTCGATGCCCGAGGCGGCGGCCGCGACCTCATCCTCGCGGGTGGCGCGCAGCGCCAGCCCGCTGGCCGAATTGGCATAGAGGTTGGCCGCCAGAATCGCCGCCGCGGCCCAGGCCAGCGCCACCCATTGATCGACATAGCGCGCCAGCCCGACCACCGATGAGGTGGCGCCGGTGACGCCCTCCCAGTTGGAATAGACGGTGTTGACGATGGCCAGAAAGGCGAAGGTGGCGATCGAGGCGGCGATGCCCGACAGGCGCAGGATGGCAGCCCCCGACAGCAGCGCCACCAGCGCGGCCAGCAGCCCCGAGGCCAGCGCCGCCGGCAGCACCGGCCATTCGGCCTGCGCCAGCCAGGGCGGCAGATCGGGCAGGAACAGCGCCTTCATCTGCGGCTTCAGCGTCAGCCAGGCCGAGCAATAGGCGCCGATCGCCATGTAGCCGGCATGCCCGAAGCTGACGATGCCGGAGTTGCCGACGAAGATCCAGAGCCCGACCACCAGCACCACCCGGATCAGGGTTTCGGCCGATGTGCGCGCCAGCGCCTTGTCACCGAACAGGCTGACCAGAGCCACCAGCAGGATCAAGAGCCCGATCAGGACCACCGGGGTGGAATAGCCCAGCAGGCGGTTTTGAGCGTGTTTGCCGATCATGGTTCAAATCCTCGGTTTGGCTGAGCTGGGCACGAACAGACCCTGCGGGCGCAACAGCAGGCTGGCGATCACCAGCGTGTAGAGAAAGGCATCGCGGAAGGGGCGCACCTCGAGCGGCAGGAAGGCCTGCAGCAGGATCGAGGCGGCGCCGATCAGGAAGCCGGCGGCCACCGCGCCGGGCAGCGAGCCGAGCCCGCCGATCACCGTGGCGATGAAGGCGACCAGCATGATCTGCCCGCCCATGCGGACGTCGGCGACGCCGGTCTGGGTGGCCATGATCAGCGCCACCGCAGCGGCCAATGCGCCGGAAAGGGCGAAGGCGCCGGTGATGACCACATTGGCGCGCACGCCAAGCAGCCTTGCCATGGTGAAGTTCTCGGCTGCGGCCCGCATCTCGAGCCCCAGCCGGGTCTTTTTCAGCAACAGCGCCAGTGCCCCGACCACCAACAGGGTCGACAGGATCACGATCAGCTGCAACAGCGGCACTTCGGCGCCGAGAATGGCGACCGGGGTGTTGAGCTCGGGCCACAGGCTGATCGCCTTGGGGCGTCCGCCATAGGTCGCCAGCAGCGCGTTCTGGATGACGAAGCCCAGCGCGAAGGAAGAGATCATCATCGCCACCGGCGTCGCCCGGCGCAGGTGGCGGAAGACCACGTATTCGCTGAGCATCGCCGCCCCGGCGCCGATCATCAGCAAGAGCGGGATCAGCAGGAAGGCCGGCGCCTTGCCCAGAAACATCACCGCCACCGCCTCGGTCGAGGGCACGATCAGGGCGAAGACGCAGAAGGCGATATATTCGCCATGGGCGAAATTCACCAGGTTCATCACCCCGAAGATCAGCGCGATGCCCAGCGCCGCCATCGCGTAGATGCCACCCAGCGAAACCGCGTCGAAGAACAGTTGGGCCAGCGAAGTCATTGCGCCACCTCCAGTTTGGATTGTCCGAAATAGGCTTCGCTCAGCAGGTCCTTCTCGGCGAAGGCCGACGCGTCGCCGTCACCGACCACCGAGCCTCCGCGCAGCAGGATCATGCGCCCGCCGACCCGCGCCGCCCGGGTCGAGCTTTGCTCGACGATCAGAAGGGTCAGGCCGCGCTCTTCCTGCAACTGCACCAGCGTGTCATAGACCTGGTCGACGATCTTCGGCGCCAGCCCCAGCGATGGTTCGTCGACCATCATCAGCTTGGGGTTGGTCATCAGCGCCCGTCCGATCGCCAGCATCTGCTGCTGGCCCCCCGACAGGGCGCCGGCACTGGCGTGACGCCGGTCACCGAGAATGGGGAAGGCATCGTAGATTTCGGCGATGTCGCCCTCGACCGCGCCACGGTCGCGGCGCAGGCCGGTGCCGACGCGCAGGTTTTCCTCGACGGTGAGACTGCCGAAGATCTCGCGCCCCTCGGGCACCATCGACAGGCCGAGCCGCGCGATCGCCTCGGGCGCGCGTCCGGTCAGCAGGTCGCCGTCCATCTCGATCCGGCCGTGGCTGGTGGCCACCGCGCCGCTGATCGCCCCCAGAAGCGAGGATTTCCCGGCGCCGTTGGGCCCCGAGACGAACACCCGTTCGCCCTCTTGCAGATGCAGGGTGACATCGTTCAGCGCCGGCACCTTGCCGTAGCGCACCGAGAGGTCGAATACTCCGAGCTTTGACATCACGCGGCCTCCTGATCGGCGCCGAGATAGGCATCGCGCACCGCCTGGCTGGCGAGGATCACGTCGACATCGCCCTCTTCGATGATCTGCCCGGCATCCAGCACGTAGACATGGTGCGACACCGACAGCACCAGCCCGACATTGTGTTCGATCAGCAGCACCCCGATGCCCAGTTCATCGGCCACCCGGCCGATCAGGGCCGCCAGATCGGCGGCCTCGGCCTCGGACATGCCGGCCGCCGGCTCGTCCAAGAGCAGGAAGGCGGGCGCGAACATCAGGGCGCGGGCGATCCCGACCCGGCGTTCGTCGGTATAGGGCAGCCCTGCCGCCGGGCGGTCGGCCAGATGGGCAACCCCCATCCAGTCGAGCATCCGCAGCGCCTCGGCCACGGCCGCCGCGCGCGGGTGACCGAGGCCGACCCCGGTCACCGCGAGATTGTCGAGCACGTCGAGCCCGGTGAACAGTCGCCCGGCCTGAAAGGTGTGGGCGATGCCGGTCCGGCGCAGCTCGTGCGGC
>NZ_JBFJVE010000102.1:0-10603 GCF_041624275.1 Shimia sp. | reverse complement strand
GCCCAGGTCGAGAAGGCGCCGCCCTCGACCCGCTTGATGCCGACCTGAAGAATGCCCTCGTTCCTGCCGGCGCAGATCGAATAGGAGCGGCGCAGCTCTTCACCGTCGAAATCGCGGCGGAAGGTCAGGTACTGGCCCTGGATGAAGTCGAAGTCGTCAGCGGCGCCATTGGCGGGCTTCAGGGTCACGACGACGGCGTCGCGGATGGTCTTGTGGATGTCGGTGACTTCCAGATCGTGAAAACGTGCCATGGGGCTCCTCCCTCAGATGCACTTGAAATATTCGAAAGGCTCGAGGCAGTCGGTACACCGCCACTGGGCCTTGCACGGGGTCGAGCCGAACTGGCTCAGCTTCTCGAGATGGTTGCCACCACAGCGGGGGCAGCGTTTGGGGCCGCCCGCCGGTTGCGGCGGCGCGATCCCGTATTTTTCCAGAGCGGCGCGGGCCTTGTCGGACATCCAGTCGGTGGTCCATGCGGGGGCCAGCTGCTGTTTCAGTTCGATCTTGTCGAGGCCGCAATCACGCAGCTTGGTTTCGATGTCCATGTTGATCATCGAGGTGGCCGGGCAGCCGGAATAGGTCGGCGTGACCGAGACCACGCAGGTTTCGCCGTGGAATTCCACGTTCCGGATGATGCCGAGATCGACGAGGGTAATCACCGGGATCTCGGGGTCGGGGATGGTCCCGAGCCAGTCCCAGACCTGTTTCACACTTGGTGTCGTCATGATCCAAACCTTTCCCGTCCCGGGCCCGACCCGGGGTCTCGAACTGTTGCCTGAAGTCCCGGCGTTGAGGCCGGGACACGGGGCCGCGTCAAATCACCATTCGCTGCCGGGATAGGCGCGTTGCAGCCATTGCATCGAGGTCAGAAGATGGCCCAGATGCTCGGTGTGCATGTAGCCGGTGCGCCCGCCCTTGTGGCTGAAGCTGCTGCCGGGAATGGTCAGCGTGGCGTCACTCAGAACCCGGGTGACCAGCGCATCGTAATCGGCCCGCAAACTGGCAGGGTCGGGCGCGATCCCGGCCTCGGCCAGCACCGCGTCGACCGCGTCGCTTTCGAACATCTCGCCGACATAGGGCCACAGGTAGTCCAGCGCCGTCTGCATGCGGGCATGGCTTTCCTCGGTGCCGTCACCGAGCCCGACCACCGTGTCGGCCGAGCGTTCGGCGTGATAGGCGACCTCTTTCGAGGCCTTGGCCGCGATCGCCGCGATCTGCGGGTCGCTGGATTGCATCAGCCGGCCCATCAGCACCGACTGAAAGGCGTCGAACAGGAACTGGCGCAGCAGGGTGCGGCCGAAATCGCCGTTGGGCAGCTCGACCATCAGCACGTTGCGGAAATCCCAGGCATCGCGCAGGAAGGCGAGGTCGTCGGCGGTTTTGCCTTCGCCCTGCACTTCGGCGGCGTACCCCAGCCACATCTGGGTCTGGCCGATCAGATCCAGCGCGGTGTTGGCGAGCGCGATGTCCTCTTCGAGAATGGGCGAGTGGCCGCACCATTCCGAGACCCGGTGCCCCAGCACCAGGGTGTTGTCGCCCTGGCGCAACAGGAACTGCAGGAGATGTTGCTTGTCGACGGTCATCACATGTTCCCCACTTCTTCGGGGATGTCGAAAAAGGTCGGGTGACGATAGACCTTGGACTCCGAAGGTTCGAACAGCGGGCCCTTGTCGCCCGGCGCGGTGGCGCTGATGTGTTTGGCTTCGACCACCCAGATCGACACGCCCTCGTTGCGGCGGGTATAGACGTCGCGGGCGTTCTTGATCGCCATTTCGGCGTCGGGGGCGTGCAGGCTGCCGACATGGCGGTGGCTCATGCCATGCTGACCGCGGATGAAAATCTCCCAGAGGGGCCATTCGTTTTTCATGATCTCAATCCTCCTCGAGGTTCACTCTGCCGCCACTTTGGCGGCTTTTTTCCTGGCGTGGGCCATCAGCCCGTCACGCACCCATTGCCCGTCTTCCCAGGCCTTGACCCGGTTCTGGAGACGGTCGACGTTGCAAGGGCCGTTGCCCTTGATGACATTGAAGAATTCCGACCAGTCGGGGTCCGAATAATCATAGTGGCCGCGTTCCTCGTTCCATTTGATGCCCGGGTCGGGCAGGTCGAGGCCGAGGTATTCGATCTGCGGCACGGTCTGGTCGATAAACTGCTGGCGCAGCTCGTCGTTGGACTTGACCTTGATCTTCCAGGCCATCGACTGATCCGAATTGGTCGATTCCGCGTCCGTGGGGCCGAACATCATGATCGCCGGGAACCACAGGCGGTTCACCGCGTCCTGCGCCATCTTCTTCTGTTCCGGCGTGCCGAAGGCCATTTTCATGATCGCGTGATAGCCCTGGCGGGCGTGGAAGCTTTCTTCCTTGCAGATGCGGATCATGGCGCGGCTGTAGGGGCCATAGGAAGTGCGTTGCAGCGCCACCTGGTTGACGATGGCGGCGCCATCCACCAGCCAGCCCACGGCGCCGATGTCGGCCCAGTTCAGGGTCGGGTAGTTGAAGATCGACGAATATTTCATCCGGCCTTCGTGCAACAGGCGCACCAGCTCGTCGCGGCTTTCGCCCAGGGTCTCGGCGGCGGAATAGAGATAGAGCCCATGGCCCGCCTCGTCCTGCACCTTGGCCAAGAGGATCGCCTTGCGCTCGAGCGTCGGGGCGCGGGTGATCCAGTTGCCCTCGGGCAGCTGGCCGACCACTTCCGAATGGGCGTGCTGACCGATCTGGCGGATCAGGGTGCGGCGGTAGTCATCCGGCATCCAGTCGCGCGGTTCGATCTTGATGTCATTGTCGATCTTGTCCTGAAACGCGCGTTCCTGGTCCGTCATCTCCTCGCGGGATTTGACGCCCTTGGACGCGGTCTTGATCATCTGTGCATACATATCGGTCTCTCCTCCCGATCAGACACGTTCAAGGATCAGGGCGGCGCCCTGTCCGACTCCGACGCACATGGTGCAAAGCGCATAGCGCCCGCCGGTGCGTTGCAATTGATAGGCGGCGGTCAGCACCAGCCGGGTGCCGGTCATGCCCAGCGGATGCCCGATGGCAATGGCGCCGCCGTTGGGGTTCACATGGGCGGCGTCATCGGCCACCCCGAGCGCGCGCAGGCTGGCAAGCCCCTGGCTGGCAAAGGCCTCGTTCAATTCTATCACATCCATCTGCTCGATGCCGAGCCCGGCGCGGGCCAGCACCTTCTGGGTGGCGGGCACCGGGCCGATGCCCATGACGCGCGGCGCGACCCCGGCGGCGGCCATGCCGACGACGCGGGCCATCGGTGTAAGGCCGTTCTTGGCGGCGGCGGCCTCGTTGGCCATCAGGATCGCGGCGGCGCCGTCGTTGACGCCCGAGGCGTTGCCGGCGGTCACGGTCTTGTCGGCTCCGTTCACGCCCTTGAGGCCCGAAAGCTTCTCGGCGCTGGTGCCGGGGCGGGGGTGTTCGTCGCTGTCGACGACAAGGGGGTCGCCCCTGCGCTGCGGCACCTGGACCGGGGTGATCTCGTCCTTGAAGATCCCGGCCTCCTGCGCGGCGGCCCAGCGGGCCTGGCTGCGGGCGGCAAAGGCGTCCTGATCGGCGCGGCCGATGCCGTAATCCTCGGCCACGTTGTCGGCGGTCTCGGGCATCGAATCGGTGCCGTATTGCGCCTGCATCTTCCTGTTGACAAAGCGCCAGCCGATGGTGGTGTCATAGACCGCATTGGCGCGCGAGAAGGCGCTGGTCGCCTTGGGCATCACGAAGGGGGCGCGGCTCATGCTTTCGACGCCGCCGGCGATGGCCATGTCGTAGTCGCCGGCCCGGATGCCGCGCGCCACCATGCCCACCGCGTCCATGCCGCTGGCGCAGAGCCGGTTGACGGTGCTGCCCGGCACCTCCACCGGCAGGCCGGCCAGCAGCGCCGCCATGCGCGCCACATTGCGGTTGTCTTCGCCGGCCTGGTTGGCGTCGCCATAGATCACGTCGTCGATCGAGGCCCAGTCGACATCCGGGTTGCGGGCCATCAGCGCCGCGATCGGCAAGGCCGCCAGATCGTCGGTGCGGATCGAAGACAGCGCGCCGCCGTAACGTCCGATCGGGGTGCGGGTTGCGTCGCAGATGAATGCGTCCATGGATGTCGCCCTTGTTGCTTGCGTCGGTGAAATTAGCCGACCGTATGGTCGGGATAAGTCGGTTTGCGATTCGTTGCAAGTAAAAGTGTTACACAAATTCAGTATTGCGGGCGTTTTTGTAACTTAATGGCGCAGCGTCCGGCCACGACCGACGCCGCCCGGGGGCGAGGGCGCCGGGGCGGACAGCTGCAACTGAAAGGGCAGTGGCGATTGTAAGGCGTGCGCCGCTCAGGCGGGTTTCACCGCTTCGGGGCGGGCGGCGGCAAAGGCCGGATGCGCGGCGCAGGCGGTTTCGACGGCAGCGATGCGCGGGCAATCCGAGACATCGACGTTCCAGCGGCGGGCATTGTAGAGCTGCGGGATCAGGCAGAGATCGGCAAGGCCCGGCGCGGCGCCGCCACAGAAAGGGGCCGGCGGGCTTTGCGCCAGCAGCGCCTCGAAGGCGCGCAGGCCGGGGGCAATGAAATGCCGCATCCAGTCGGCGCGGGCCTCGGGGTGATCCGGCATCAGGTCGGCGACATGCCCGGCGACGCCGAGGTTGCAGACCGGGTGCACATCGACCGCCAGCGAATGCGCCAGCGCCCGCTGCTTGGCCGCCGCGACCGGATCGGCGGGCAGCAGGCCCAGCTGCCGGGTCTGGTCGAGATAGTCGAGGATCGCCAGCGACTGGGTGAACCGCTGACCGTCGATCTCGAGCACCGGCACCAAGCCTTGCGGGTTGCGGGCCAGATGCGCCGGCGCCTTATGCGCGCCCGCGACCAGATCGACCGGCACCCTGCGATAGGCGATGCCCGCGAGGTTGAGGGCAATGCGCAGACGGTAGCTGGCCGAGGAGCGCCAGTAATCGTAGAGGATGGTTTCGGTCATATCGCCTGCCCTGCTCGGCTTCCACCCGGCCCCGCGGGGCCGGATGGGGGAGTGTAACGCATGAAGCTTGCCAAGTTAACTAAATTATAGGTCCTTGTTGAGCTCTTTGGCGTGCAGCCAGTTGGCATGCTGCGGTGCCTTCTTGGTGCGGCTCCATTCCTCCAGCATGTCCCATTTGACTTCGTCCATGCGCGCCAGCAGCGCCTCTTCCTCGGGGTCCGGGCAGGCCAGTTCGACGCGGTGGCCATTGGGGTCGAAGAAATAGATCGAATGGAAGATCGAATGGTCGGTGACGCCCAGAACCTCGACGCCATTGGCTTCGAGATGCTCTTTGAATTCGATCAGCGTGGCGCGGTCCTTCACCTTGAAGGCGATATGTTGCACCCAGATCGGGGTGTTGGGGTCACGGCCCATTTCCGGCTTGGTCGGCAGTTCGAAGAAGGCCAGCACGTTGCCATTGCCGGCATCGAGGAACAGATGCATGTAGGGGTCGGGCTCGTGGGTCGAGGGCACATGGTCTTCGGCGATGGCGAGGACAAAGTCCATGTTCAGCATCTTGCCGTACCATTCGACGGTTTCCTTGGCGTCCTTGCAGCGATAGGCGACGTGGTGGATTTGTTCGATTTTCATGGGATCAGTCCTTTTGGTTGGGCGCGGCGGCGGCCAGCGCCTGCGAGAGGATTGCGCGGTCTCCGATATGGTTGGCCAGGATCAGCACCAGCCGCGCGTTGAGCGCGTCGCTGGCGGCCTTGTCGAGTCCTTCGTGGGCGGCCAGAAGCTCGGCGTAGAAGTCATCCGCGCCGGGGATGTTCGGGGTCAGGGTCAGGGTTTGGTCCGACATCTTATTGCTCCTTGCCGATGGCACGGCGGATGGCCGCGCGGATCTGGGTGTCGTCATAGGCGGGGCGGCGGGCCGCGACATGCTGGTCGGGGCGGATCAGGTAGACGCCCGAGGGCGCGTCGCCGAGATAGCGCGCTTGCAGCATGCCGGTCGGATCGTCGGCGGTGCTGAGCGCCAGACGGGTCACGGTGATGCCGCTTTCCTCGATCTCGTCGGGGGCCTCGGCGTTGATGGTGAGCAAGGTGAACCTGTCGCCCAGCCTGGGCAGCAGATAGCCATCGCCCAGGGGCAGGTCGGGGCAGGGGCTGCCTGGGCGGCTGCGGGCCGGGCCGTCGAGGGCATCGGCCGAGTTCAGCGGCGAGCCGTCATAGGTGCAGGGCACCGAGAGGCGGCCCGAATTGACCAGCGGGCGGGCGAATTCATATTGCTCGGACAGGTCGAGAACCGCGTCGCGCAAGACCCGCGAGATTTCCGATTTCGGGGTGATGAAATCGGTCGACCGCGAGGAGTTGAGGATGTTCTCGTCGGCGCCGTGGATACGCTCGAAGTCGTAGGAGTCGAGCAGCGCCTCGTCGGCGGTGCCGTCGAGGATCAGCTTCAGTTTCCAGACCAGGTTGTCGGTGTCCTGCAGGCCGGAATTGGCGCCGCGGGCGCCGAAGGGCGAAACCTGATGCGCGGCGTCGCCGGCGAACAGCACCCGGCCCTTGCGGAAGGTTTCCATGCGGCGGCACTGGAAGGTGTAGATCGAGACCCATTCCAGTTCGAACTCAACCTCGTCGCCGAGCATCGCCTTGAGGCGCGGGATGACGTTTTCGGGTTTCTTTTCTTCTTCCTTGTCGATGTCCCAGCCAAGCTGCAGATCGATGCGCCAGACGCCATCGGGCTGTTTGTGCAACAGCGCCGACTGGCCCCGGTTGAAGGGCGGGTCGAACCAGAACCAGCGTTCGGTGGGGAACTCGGCCTCCATCACCACATCGGCGATCAGGAAGTTGTCTTCGAAGACGCGGCCGACGAAATCCAGCCCCATCATGGCGCGGATCGGCGAGGTGGCGCCGTCGCAGGCGATCAGCCAGTCGGCTTCGAGGCCGTACTGGCCCTCGGGGGTGTCGACGAGAATGGCGGCATGGTCGCCCTTCTCCTCCACCTTCAGCACCCTGTTGCGGCCACGGATTTCGATCGGCGCGCCGGCCTGCTGCAATTCGCGGACCCGGTTCACCATGTATTCTTCGAAATAATACTGTTGCAGGTTGATGAAGGCCGGGAACTCGTGGCCGTCCTCGGGCAACAGGTCGAACTGATAGACCTGGCGTTCGTCGAAGAACACCTTGCCGATGTTCCATTCGACGCCCTTGTCGACCATCGGCTTGCCGCAGCCGAGGCGGTCGAGGATCTCGAGCGGCCGCTTGGCATAGCAGACGGCGCGGCTGCCGAAGCTGACCTTGTCGTTGTCATCCAGCACCAGCACCTCGATGCCCTGCTGGGCGAGGTCGATGGCCGCGCCGAGCCCGATCGGCCCGGCGCCGACCACCACCACCCGGTGGCGCGCCGGTGTGGCGGCGTCCTGATCCGCGCTGCGCGCATAGGCGTAGAGCGGGATTTCGAAGATCTTGTTCATTGGGTCTCCTCCCGAATGAAAGTTTCGTCTGCGCGTATCTTTCCTGTCCGCGCGCCAGGGGGCAGCGCGCGGCTGTCGTGATTTGAGGCCTCCGGCGGGGATATTTGCAGCAAGAGAAAGCCGCGTTGCGCCCCGCCGGGGGAAGGGGGTGATCAGCCCTGCAGCTGGGCCCACATGTCGAGATCGCGCTCGGCGGTCCAGATGCGGGGGGTGTCGATGCCGCGCGCCTCGTCATAGGCGCGGGCGACGTTGAAGGGCAGGCAGTGTTCGTAGATCGCGTAATCGGCGAATTTCGGATCGCATTCGGCGCGCACCGCGTCCCAGGCTTGTTTCAGCGAGCCGCCACGGGCGGCGACCCTGGCGGCCGGGGCGTAGGTGCTGTCGACGAAATCGCGGGTGCTGGCGATGGCGCGGGCCACGGCCTCTTTGCCGATCAGCGCGCCGCCACGGCCGGGGGCGATGGCATCGACGTCATAGGCGGCGATATTGTCCAGGGTCCGGCCCCAGTCGCCGAAGTGGCCGTCGCCGCAGTAGCAGGCCGAGTGGTCCTCGACGATGTCGCCGGTGAACATGACATTCTGGTCCGGCACGTGGATCACCGCGTCGCCGGCGGTATGGGCGCGGCCGATCTGCTTGATGTCGACGCGGCGGTTGCCGAGGTAGACGGTCATCGCATCCGAGAATGTGGTGGTGGGCCAGGTCAGGCCGGGGATGCTCTCATGGCCTTCGAAGAGGCGCGGGAAGCGTTGGAATTCGCTGTCCCAGTCTTCCTGGCCGCGTTCGACCACCATGGCGCGGGCCTTGTCGGACATGATGATCTGGCTTGCGCCGAAGGCCGAGGCGCCGAGCACGCGCACGGCGTGATAATGGGTCAGCACCACATGGGAGATCGGCTTGTCGGTGACGCTGCGCACGCAGTCGATGACTTTCTGTGCCAGGCGCGGGGTGGCCTGGGCCTCGACGATCATCACCGACTCGTCGCCGATGATGACGCCGGAGTTGGGGTCGCCCTCGGCGGTGAAGGCATAGAGCCCGTCACCGATCTCGTCGAAGGTGATTTTTTTTTCGGTCATGTCGCCCTGGGATGCGAATGCTTTGGCCATGATGCGGTTTCCTTGCTTGGGGTGCGGAGCGTGCAGGCACGCACCCGACGGGATGGGGGGAGGGGGCGTGATTTCTCGCCCCCCTCGGGGTCAACGTGCGTAGGGGTCTTCGAGAGCCGGCAGCAGGGTGCCCACGCAATCTCCGAAGCCGATGGTGAAGCCATCGCCGCGGGCATTGCCGATCAGGGTCAGCGTGTCACCGTCGGCGATGAAGCTGCGGGCTTCGCCGGTGTCGAGGGTGAGCGGCTCCTTGCCGCCCCAGCTGAGCTCGAGCAGCGAGCCGCGGTTTTGCTTTTCCGGCCCCGAGATGGTGCCCGAGCCCAGGAGATCACCGACGTTCATCGGCGAGCCGGCGGTGCTGTGATGCGCCAGCTGCTGGGCGGCCGAGTAATACATCTCGTTGTAGTTGGTGCGGGCGATGGTGGTGGCGGGTTTGCCTTCCGGGGCCAGGGTCACTTCGAGGTCGATGTCATAGAGCATCGGGCCGCAGTCCTTGATGTGGTCGAGCAGCTCGAACTCGCGTTCGGGCGTGTCACAGCGGAACGGCTCGAGCGCCGCCTTGGTGACGATCCAGGGGCTGATCGAGGTGGCGGTGGCCTTGGCCTGGAACGGGCCCAGCGGCTGGTATTCCCAGGCCTGGATGTCGCGCGCCGACCAGTCGTTCAAGAGCACGTAGCCAAAGATGTTGTCGTCGGCCTCCTGAACGGTGATCGGGCGGTCAGAGGCGGTGCCGACGATGGCGCCCATTTCCAGTTCGATGTCGAAGCGGGCGCTGGGGGCCCAGCGGGGCATCTCATCATTGGGCCCCTTGAGCTGGCCCCAGGGGCGGCGCACCTCGGTGCCCGAAACATAGACCGAGGAGGCGCGGCCATTGTAGCCGATGGGGATGTGCAGCCAGTTCGGCGGCAGGGCGTTTTCCGGGCCGCGGAACATGGTGCCGACGTTGAAGGCGTGGTGGCGGCCGGCGTAGAAATCGGTGTATTCGCTGACCGCGACGGGCATGTGCAGCGTCGCCTCGGCCATCGGCACCAGGCAGGCTTCGGCGGCGGCCCGGTCGGCGCTGCCCTCGGCGAGGATCTCGATCAGCCGGGCGCGCAGGGCCTTCCATGCTTCGGAGCCGAGATCCATGAAGTCGTTCCAGTAGGGCACGTCGAAGACCGGGGAGTCCGAGACCGCGACCAGGCCGGCCTCTTCGGCGGCATAGAGGTCAAGGATCATGTCGCCGATGGCGACGCCGCAGCGCTCTTCGGTGCCGGCGGTGGAGAACACGCCGTAAGGCAGGTTGTTCAGGGGGAAGGGGTGGGCCGCGTCATTGGCCGAGGTCACCCAGGATTTCATCAGGGGCATCTGGTTTCCTTTGATGAACGGTGCGTGCAGGCACGCACCCTACGAGTTGGGGCTAGGGTGCGTGATGTCACGCACCGCTGTGTCATTTCTTGCCGGCGGTGCCGTCGAACTTCTTTTCGAGATCCGACCAGCAGTCGATGTAGTCGTCCTGCAACGGGGCGTCGTTGGCGGCAAAACCTGTGAGGTGCTGCGGGAAGCGGGTCTCGAACATGAAGGACATGGTGTTGTCGAGCTTGTCCGGGCCGAGGTTGGCGTTGGAGGCGCCTTCGAAGGCGGTCTTGTCGGGCCCGTGCGGCAGCATCATGTTGTGCAGGCTCATGCCGCCGGGGACAAAACCCTGCGGCTTGGCGTCGTACTGGCCGTAGATATTGCCCATCAGCTCGGACATGATGTTCTTGTGATACCACGGCGGGCGGAAGGTGTCTTCGGCGACCATCCAGCGTTCGCGGAACAGGACGAAGTCGATATTGGCGGTGCCGGGCTGGCCAGAAGGCGCGGTGAGCACGGTGATGATCGACGGGTCGGGGTGGTCGAACAGGATCGCGCCGACCGGGCAATAGGCGCGCAGGTCGTATTTGTAGGGCGCGTAGTTGCCGTGCCAAGCCACCACGTCAAGCGGCGAGTGATCGATGGCGCAGCGGTGGAACTGACCGCACCATTTGACGGTGAGCGTGCTGGCGGCTTCCCGGTCCTCGAATGACGCCACCGGCGCCTTGAAGTCACGCGGGTTG
>NZ_JBFJVE010000101.1:0-10688 GCF_041624275.1 Shimia sp. | reverse complement strand
GTGGATGGGCTATGACGACAACACGCCGCTCACCGGGGTCACCGGCAGCGGCCTGCCGGCCGAGATCTGGCACGAGGTGATGCGGCGGGTGCACGAGGGTCTGACGCCCACGCCCCTGCCCGCCTTCGTGCCGCAGCCCAAGCCGGTCGCGCCGGCGCCGCCGGCCCGGCGCAAGCGGCCGGGAGACGTGATCGAGGATGCGGTGAACGATCTGCTGCGCGACATCTTCGGCAGCCGCTGACCGCGCCCGCCCCGCCGCCGCGATCAGCCGGCGCGTTTCAGGTCTTCGGTCAGCAGGGCGATGTCGCCGTTGCGGGCATCGAGCATGGCGCCGATCTCTTCCTTTTCCGAGATCCGCAGGCTGATGCCCTCGATGATCATGTCGAAAAACCGCGGCCGGCCCGACTTGTCCGAGACCAGGAAATCGACCGCGAAGGGGGCCTCGCCGCGCAGGAAGGCCCTGGTGTGCACCTCGTGGAAGCTCTTGACCCTGCGCGCGGCCTCGACCTCGATCCGGCCGCCGACGAATTCCTCGAAGCGGCGGCCGTACTTGCGCGCGATATAGCCCTGGAAGGCCGCCGTATAGGCATTGAGCTGCGCCGGAGAGGCGCGGCGCGCGTCGACGCCCAGCGCCGAGCGGGCGATGATCGGCACATCGCCGTATTTGACGAAGATGCGCTCGAAGTCGCGGATCATCGCGTCGAGCGACTTGCCCGAGGCGATCACCTTGTTGATGTCGGCGACGGCGGCATCCACCAGCGCCCGGGCCTGGGCATCGGTCATCGCCAGCGCCGCGCCGGGCAGCGACGCGGTCAGGGACAGGGCGGACAGCGCCCCCAGAAATCCACGGCGGTTCATCTCAGAAATCCTCGTAGGGGTCGGAATAGGCATCCAGATAGGGATCGAGATAGGCGTCCTCGGCGCCCATTCCAAGCTCGAAGCGACGGTTTTGCAGGTAGATGCTGCGCGCCTGCGCATAGCTGTCGGCGCTGTCATGCAGCACCGACTCGACCGTGGCATCGTATTCATAGCGGTTGCCCATCGCGTCCAGCACATAGGCGGCGGTGCCGATCAGGGATTCGGGCTGGGACAGCAGCACAAAGGGATCAAGCACCAGGTCGACGGCGATGCCGACCGTGTCGCGGGTCGTCGACGGACCCCAGAAGGGCAGTTCGACATAGGCGCCCTCGGCGGCGCCCCAGACATGCAGGGTCTGGCCGAAATCGGCGCGTTCGCGGGGCATGTTCATCTGCGAGGCCGGGTCGAGCAGCCCGGCAAAGCCGATCAGCGTGTTGACCACGAAACGGCCACTGTTCTGCACCGCCGCCTCGACATCGCCCTGCAGCAGGTTGTTGATGACGTCGTTGGGCAGGCTCAGGTGCGAGGCGAAATTGCCCACCACCTGGCGCATGTCGCCGGTGGTGGCTTCGCCGTAGCCCTCGGCCACCGGATCGATCAGCGCCCGGTCGATGCCTTTGTTGAACTGGTGGACCCGGCGGTTCGCCTCTTCATGCGGATCGTTGTAGCCCGCTGCCCCGGGGCCGGCCGGATCACCGGCGCAGGCCGCAACCAGCAGCGCAGCACAAAGGACCGGCAGGACCGGGCCGAGCTTGAATCGTTTTACAAATGCAACCGGCAATGCGAGACTCGGGTTTTCAGCGTATCAGGTTCACGACGTATCAAAGCATTTAGACCAATATGCGGCAGGGACCCAACTGCCGGTGGCCATAAACGGGCATCTGTGGCAGATGTGAAACAAATTGCCGCCCCCTTCCCGGCGCATTTCCGCCAGTCACAGGATTGATCACAGCACCCATCATGGCTCAAGACATTTCACAAGCCGGCCGCGCCGAACTCAGGCAGGCCCTGCGCCGCAACCGGGGCCTGTTCTGGGCCATCTGGATCTTCAGTTTCTTTGCCAATGCGCTGATGCTGACCGGCCCGCTTTACATGCTTCAGGTCTATGACCGGGTGCTGGGCAGCCGCTCGATCGAGACCCTCCTGGCGCTGTCGCTGCTGGTGCTGTTCCTCTATGGCATCATGGGGCTGCTGGATTTCGCCCGTGGCCGGGTGCTGGAACGCGCCGGGCTGCGCTTTGTCTCGGGGCTGGACCGGCGGGTCTTCGACGCGGTGGTCAAAAGCGGCCCGGGGCCGGCCGAAAAAGCCGGCCAGAGCGGGTTCTACAACCTCGACACGCTGTGGAAGATGATCTCGGCGCCGGTGGCGCTGGCGCTGTTCGACCTGCCCTGGACGCCGGTCTTCCTGATCGGTATCGCCCTGTTTCACCCCTGGCTCGGGGCGCTGGCGGTGGCCGGCGGCGCGGTGCTGATCCTGGTGGCGGTGATCAACCAGCTGCTCACCCGCAACCCGGTGCAGGAGGCCTCGGGCGCGCTGCGCCAGGCCGAGACCCGCCGCGCGCTGGTCCATGAAGAGGCCGAGATGATCCGGTCGCTGGGGCTGCGCGCCGGCACCCACGAGCGCTGGCAGGCGGCGCGGCTGGAAGCGCTTCGCAAACAGGCCGTCGCCGGCGACCTCAGGGGCGGCTTCAGCACCACCACCCGCACCTTCCGGCTGCTGCTGCAATCGGCGATGCTGGGGCTCGGGGCCTGGCTGGTGCTGGCCGAAGAGCTGACCCCCGGCGCGATGATCGCCGGTTCGATCCTGCTGGGGCGGGCGCTGGCCCCGGTCGAACAGCTGGTCGGCCAGTGGCCGCAGCTGCAACAGGCCGGGCGCAGCTGGGACCGGCTGGCCACCCTGCTGGGCGCGGTTCCGGTCGAGGCGCCGCGCACCGAGCTGCCGCATCCCGAGGCGCGGCTTCAGGTTCAGAAACTGGTGGTGGTGCCGCCCGGCGCCACCCAGGCGGCGCTGCGGCTGGTCAGCTTCGACCTTGGCCCCGGACAGGCGCTGGGGGTGATCGGCCCCTCGGGCGCCGGCAAGTCGACCCTGGCACGGGCGCTGACCGGACTGTGGCGCCCGGCGGGGGGCAAGGTGCGGCTCGGCGGCGCCCCGCTCGAGCAATACGACCCCGACCGCCTTGGCCAGTACATCGGCTACCTGCCGCAGCGGGTGCAGCTTTTCGACGGCACCATCGCCGAGAACATCGCCCGCATGACGACCCGCCCCGACTCGCAGCGGGTGGTGGCGGCGGCGCAGATGGCCGGGGCGCATGAGATGATCCTGAAACTGCCCGAGGGCTATGACACCCGTGTCAGCGCCCATGGCGGCAGCCTGTCGGGCGGCCAGATCCAGCGCATCGGGCTGGCGCGGGCGCTCTATTGCGACCCGGTGATCCTGATCCTGGACGAGCCCAACTCCAACCTCGACAACCCCGGCTCCGAGGCGCTGAACGGGGCGATCCGCAGCCTGAAGAAGGCCGGGAAATCGGTGCTCATCATGGCCCATCGCCCGGCGGCGATCCAGGAATGCGACCTGCTGTTGATGCTCGAGGACGGCCAGCGCCGCGCCTTCGGGCCGCGCGACGAGGTGCTGAAAGAGATCGTCGCCAATCATCAGGCGATCCGCAAATCGACCGGACAGGGAGGCATGCAATGACCCCATCTCAGCCGCCCTCGATGGCGCCGCAATGGTCGGCCCGCAAGCCGCTGATCCTCGGCATTCTCGCGCTGGTGGTGCTGGTCGGCGGCTTCGGCGACTGGGCGGTGTCCTCGCGCATCGCCGGCGCCATCATCGCCGAGGGCCGCATCGAGGTGGCGCGCAACCGGCAGGTGGTGCAGCACCCCGACGGCGGCGTCGTCGATGCGATCCTGGTCGAAGAGGGCGACCGCGTCGCCGCCGACGAGGTGCTGATCCGGCTCGACGCCACGCGGCTGGCCTCGCAATTGGCGATCACCGAAAGCAACTATTTCGAGCTTCTCGCCCGGCGCGGAAGGCTCGAGGCCGAGCGCGACGGCGCCACGGCGATCACCTTCGACGCGGCGCTGGCGGCGCTGCGCGGCGACCCGGTCTATGCCGACATCATGGACGGGCAGCAGCGCCTGTTCGAGGCCGGCGTCCAGTCGTGGCAGAACGAACGCGCGCAACTGCAGAAACGCCGTGCCCAGATCGGCGACCAGATCGGCGGCATCGAGGCCCAGCGCACGGCGCTCGGAACCCAGCTGCGGCTGATCGAAGAGGAGCTGGCCGACCAGCGCCAGCTGCTCGACAAGGGGCTGGCCCAGGCCAGCCGGGTGCTGGCGCTGCAACGCGAACAGGCCAGCCTGAGCGGCCGCGTCGGCGAGCTGACCGCGACCCGCGCCCAGGCCGCCGGGCGCATCACCGAGATCGACATCACCATCACCCAGCGCGACACCCAGCGCCGCGAAGAGGCCATCTTGCAGCTGCGCGATTTGCAGAACAGCGAACGCGAACTGGCCGAGCAGCGCCGGGCGCTGCACGAAAGACTGTCGCGGCTCGACATCCGGGCGCCGGTCGCCGGGGTCGTCTTCGGGCTTCAGGTCTTCGGCGAGGGGGCGGTGATCCGCCCCGCCGACCCGGTGCTCTACGTGGTGCCGATGGACCGCCCGCTGATCATCGCCACCCAGGTGCCGTCGCTGCACATCGACCAGATCTATCTCGGGCAGGACGTCTCGTTGCAGGTGCTGCCCTTCGACCAGCGCAACATGCCCGCGCTCTGGGGGCGGGTGGCCAAGATCTCGGCCGACGTGTTCCAGGACGAGGCCACCCGCGCCAGCTATTACAAGGTCGAGGTGACGCTGAACCCCGATCAGGCCACGCCCCTGCCCGAGGGGCTGGCGCTGATCCCGGGGATGCCGGTGCAGGTGTTCCTGAAAACCGACGAGCGCAGCCCGATGGCCTATCTGCTGAAACCGCTGTCGGAATATTTCTCGCGTGCCTTCCGCGAAAGCTGAGGGTCGGCGGGGCGGCGTTTTTGGGCTTTCCATCGCGCCCCGCCGCCACTAGCGTCGGGGCAAAGTGACCCAGATGAGGACGACATGAGCGCTATCGAAGCAAAACTGGCCACGCTGGGCGTGACCCTTTCCGACGCCCCCGCCCCCGCCGCCAATTACGTGCCCTACGTGCAGGTCGCAGACATGCTTTATGTCTCGGGCCAGATTTCCAACAGCGCCGAGGGGCTGATCACCGGCCGGCTCGGCGACACCATGGACACCGACCAGGGCGCGGCGGCGGCGCGCAGCTGCGCGATCTCGCTGCTGAGCCAGGTCAAGGCCGCCTGCGACGGCGATCTCGACCGGCTGGTGCGGGTGGTCAAGCTGACCGGTTTCGTCAATTCCACTGCCGATTTCACCGATCAGCCGAAGGTCATCAACGGCGCCTCGGACTTCCTGGTCGAGGCGCTCGGCGATGCCGGCCGCCATTCCCGTTCGGCGGTCTCGGCCGCCGCCCTGCCGCTGGGCGTGGCGGTGGAGATCGAGGGCATCTTCCAGATCAGGTAAGCCCCCCATGCTGGACCCAGCCTTCCTGCGCGCGCCGCTGGCCCATCGCGCCCTGCATGACGTGACGCGCGGGCGCCCGGAAAACAGCCGCGCGGCGATCCGCGCGGCGATCGCCGCCGGCTATGGCATCGAGATCGACCTGCAACTCTCGGCGGACGGGCAGGCGATGGTGTTCCACGACTACAGTCTCGACCGGCTGACCGGGGCGCGCGGCGCATTGCGCACCCGCAGCGCCGCCGAGCTTTCGGGCATCGCCCTGCGCCACGGCGACGAGGGCATCCCCGGCTTTCGCGAGGTGCTCGGCCTGGTTGCCGGGCAGGTGCCGCTGCTGGTCGAACTCAAGGATCAGGACGGTGCCATGGGCGCGGATGTGGGGCCGCTGGAACGGGCGGCGGCGGATGCGGCGCGGGACTATCCGGGGGCGCTGGCCTTCATGTCCTTCAACCCGCACAGCGTCGCCTGCATGGGCGAGTTGGCCCCCGGCACGGCGCGCGGGCTGGTCAGCGACCACTTTGCCGCCGACGACTGGCCGCTGCTGCCCGAAACCACCCGCCGGCGGCTGCGCGCCATCCCCGATTACGACCGGGTCGGCGCCTGTTTCATCAGCCACAACGCCACTGACCTGCAAAGCCCGCGCGTCGGCGCGCTGAAGGCGGCGGGGGCGGCGGTGCTGTGCTGGACCGTGCGCACGCCCAAGGAAGAGGCGGTCGCGCGCCGCATTGCCGACAATGTGACCTTTGAAGGCTATCGCGCCGAGATCGCCGCTTGAACCCCCGGCGCGGCGCGCCAAATACTAATCGGGGAGACAGAATTTCATGGACGGCGCTAGGATCGAAATAGACCTGCACGACAGCCTGGCCGCGATCGGCGCGCGCGACTGGGATGCCTGCGCCTGCCCGGAGGCGGTGGCGGGCGGGCGCGCCGCCGACCCTTTCACCACCTACCGCTTTCTCAACGCGCTGGAAGACAGCGGCTCGGTCGGCCCCGGCAGCGGCTGGCGGCCGCATCATCTCAGCGCCCGACTGGATGGCGAGATCATCGCCTGCGCGCCGCTCTATGCCAAATCCCATTCGCAGGGCGAATATGTCTTCGACCACAGCTGGGCCCATGCCTACGAGCGCGCCGGCGGCCGCTATTACCCGAAGCTGCAGATCGCGGTGCCCTTCACCCCGGTGACCGGGCGCCGGCTTCTGACCCGTCCCGGCCACGAGACCACCGGCGCCAGCGCGCTGCTCAGGGGCGCGGCGCAGGTGGCCGCCGACAACCGGCTGTCGTCGATGCACCTGACCTTCTGCACCGCGACCGAGGCCGAGGCCGGGCGGCGGCTGGGCCTTTTGCACCGCACCGGCCAGCAGTTCCTGTGGCAGAACCGGGACTATGGCGATTTCGACGGGTTCCTCGCCACCCTGTCATCGCGCAAGCGCAAGAACATCCGCAAGGAACGCGCCGTCGCCCAGGCCTTCGGCGGCGAGATCGTGACCCTGACCGGCGACCAGATCCGGCCGCATCACTGGGACGCGGTCTGGGCCTTCTACCAGGACACCGGGGCGCGCAAATGGGGCCAGCCCTATCTGACGCGCGGCTTTTTCGAGATCGCCCACGACCGGCTGCGCGACGACATCCTGCTGGTGCTGGCCATCGACGATGGCCGGCCGGTGGCCGGGGCGATGAACATGATCGGCCGCGACGCGCTGTTCGGGCGCTACTGGGGCTGCCGGGCACATCACCCGTGCCTGCATTTCGAACTGTGCTATTATCAGGCCATCGACTGGGCCATCGCACAGGGGCTGGCCCGGGTCGAGGCCGGCGCCCAGGGCGAACACAAGCTGGCGCGCGGCTATCTGCCGGTGGCCACCCATTCGCTGCACTGGATCGCCGACCCCGGCTTTGCCG
Organism: Shimia sp.; assembly: GCF_041624275.1. Classification (GTDB taxonomy): domain Bacteria; phylum Pseudomonadota; class Alphaproteobacteria; order Rhodobacterales; family Rhodobacteraceae; genus Shimia. The sequence goes on along the minus strand of NZ_JBFJVE010000101.1, from coordinate 3,381 downwards.
AGGCGGTGGCCGAGTTTGTCGAGGCCGAGCGCAACGCGGTGGCCGAAGAGATCGAGGTGCTGACCGGCTGGGGGCCGTTCCGCAAGGACAACAGGGACATCAGAGAGGAGCACCAATGACCGAGAAACTCAGCGCCGCCGCAAGGGACGCCGTCCTCGGGCCGCTTCTGGCCAACGGCTGGGCGATGGTCGAAGACCGCGACGCGATCCACAAGAGCTTTCAGTTCGGCTCGTTCATCGAGGCTTTCGGCTGGATGGCCCGGGCCGCGATCTGGGCCGAGAAATGGGACCACCACCCGGAATGGCGCAATGTCTACAACCGCGTCGACGTGGTGCTGACCACCCATGACGTCGGCGGGCTCAGCGCCCTTGACGCGAAACTGGCGCGCAAGCTCGACACGCTCTGAAGGGCCGTTTCGCCGGATGATCGGGCGCGCTGCGCTGGCGCCCGCCCCCGATCGCCGGCGGCGCAGCTCAGAGCGCGGCGAGCAGGGTCTCGCCGGCGGTGAAATTGCACACCCCGCGCTGTTGCTCTTCCTGCAGCCAGGTGACGGTGCCGTCCTCGACGATCGCGGCAAAGCGGCGGGTGCGCTCGATGAAGCCGACCTGGGGCGCCGAGAAGGAAAGCCCCATGGCCCGGCTCAGGCTGCCGTCGGGGTCGGTCAGCATGGTGATCCCGGCCGCGCCGGCGCCGGTGCTGCGGTCCCAGGCATCCATCACCCATGGGTCGTTGACCGCCATGCAGACCACCTCGTCCACCCCCTTGGCCCTCAGCGCATCGGCAACCCGGATGAAACTGGGCAGATGGGCGCTGGAACAGGTCGCGGTAAAGGCGCCGGGCAGGCCGAACAGCGCCAGTTTGCGCCCCCGGCACAGGTCGGCCACCGGCAGCGCTTCGGGCCCCTCGGCCCCGAGCCGCATGAAATGGCCCTCGGGCAGCTTCTGGCCCACTGAAATCGTCATATTGCTCATCTCTCGATTGCCTCTCTCCGCCCCGTCGATATAGGGTCGCCGGACAGTTCGGCAACAGGATTTCCCGGGAGACAGCCATGACCCACGTCGTTGTGATCGGAGCAGGACAGGCCGGCGCCGCGCTGGTGGCGAAACTGCGCAATGACGGCTTTGACGGCCGCGTCACCCTGATCGGAGAAGAACCGGTCCCGCCCTATCAGCGCCCGCCGCTGTCGAAGAAATACCTGCTGGGCGAGATGGCGCTGGAGCGGCTTTTCCTGCGCCCGGAAAGCTTTTACGAGGAACAGGGCATCGCGCTGCGCCTCGGCACCCGTGTCGATGCCGTCGACACCGCCGCCCGCAGCCTGTCGATCGGCGACGAGAGCCTGCGCTACGACGAACTGGTGCTGACCACCGGCTCGGCGCCGCGCCGCCTGCCGGCAGCCATCGGCGGCGCCCTGCCGGGGGTGCATGTGGTGCGCGATCTCGCCGATGTCGACGCCATGGCGCCCGAGTTCACCGCAGGCAGGCGGGTGCTGATCGTCGGCGGCGGCTATATCGGCCTCGAGGCCGCCGCCGTGGCCGCCGCGCGCGGGCTTAAGGTGACGATGGTGGAAATGGCCGAGCGCATCCTGCAACGGGTCGCGGCGCCTGAGACCAGCGATTACTTCCGCGCCCTGCACCAAGGCCACGGGGTCGAGATCCTCGAAGGTGTCGGCCTTGACCATCTGACCGGCGACGACCGGGTCACCGGCGCCCGGCTCAGCGACGGCCGCACAGTGGATCTGGATTTCGTCATCGTCGGCGTCGGCATCACCCCCGCCACCGCGCTGGCCGAGGCGGCGGGCATCGCGATTGACAACGGCATCGCCACCGACGCGCGGGGCCGCACATCGGCGCCGCATGTCTGGGCCGCCGGCGACTGCACCTCCTTTCCCTACCGCGGCGGGCGCATCCGCCTCGAGAGCGTGCCCAATGCCATCGACCAGGCCGAATGCGTCGCCGAAAACATCATGGGCGGCGACAAGGACTATGTCGCCAAACCGTGGTTCTGGTCGGATCAATACGACGTGAAACTGCAGATCGCCGGCCTCAACAGCGGCTATGACAGCGTCGTCACCCGCAGGGGCGAGGGCAGTTCGGTCTCCTTCTGGTACTACCGGGGCGCGACCCTGCTGGCGGTCGACGCGATGAACGCACCGCGCGACTACATGATCGGCAAGCGCCTGATCGAAGCCGGCAGATCGCCGGCACCCGAGGTGATCGCCGATCCCGGCACCGACATGAAAGCCCTGATGCGCCCATGAGGATCATCGCCGGAGAGATGCGCGGCACGGCGCTGGCCAGCCTCGGCAAGGGCGATGCCGGCGCCCATCTGCGCCCCACCACCGACCGGGTGCGCGAAAGCCTGTTCAACGTGCTGATGGGCGGCAGGTTCGGCGACCCGATCGGCGGGGCCGTGGTGCTCGACCTCTTTGCCGGCACCGGGGCGCTGGGGCTCGAGGCCCTGTCGCGCGGCGCCACAAGCGTCACCTTCGTCGATGACGGGCGCAAGGCGGGCAGCCTCATTCGCGAGAACATCCGCCTCACCCGCAGCAAACCCGCGACCCGGCTCATCAACCGCGACGCCACCCGCCTGCCGGCCTGCGACGGCCCGCCCGCAACGCTGATCTTTCTCGATCCGCCCTATGGCAAGGGGCTGGGGCTGAAGGCGCTGGAGGCCGCGACCCGGAGCGGCTGGATCGCCGCCGGGGCGCTGATCGTCTTTGAGGAAAACGCGCCGCAGCCGGCGCCGCAGGGCTTCACCCTGCTGGACGGGCGCAGATACGGCGACACCCATGTCACCTTTCTGGAACCAATAGCGCCAGGGATGGCGTAACGGATAGCGCAACGGGCCGCGCCAAGGGCACCCCGGCACGGCCGAAAGCGCCCCGGCCGCAGCGCTGCTGCCGTGGTGGCGGCCGATCAGCCCGCAGGGGTGATCTCGGCAATGAAAGGTGGCGGCGCCGCCAATCGGATATGTGGAACGGGACGATCCCGCAAACCGGAACAAGATTCGGTCTGGCCCCGGGGCTGTCGGCCCCTTGGCCCCTTCTCCTGGGGTGCCGGACCATCGGGCCCGGCGTGTCGCGACGGAACAGAACCTAGCCGCAAGGGGTTAACCGCCGGTGAGCCCGGCGCGCGCAGGCGGCTGGCAGGCGGCCCGCAGACGGCCTGCCCATGGGCTTCATCTCTTCGGAAATACTCCGGGGGGGCCTGCGGGCCGGGGGGCAGCGCCCCCCTCGACCGCGCCGGCCGCGATCAGCCCCAGGTCGGGTGGAAACGGCCCGCCGGCGACAGGGTGAAGATCTCGACCCCGTCGGCGGTCACCGCCACCGAATGCTCGAACTGGGCGCTGAGGGATTTGTCGCGGGTGACCGCGGTCCAGTCG
>NZ_JBFJVE010000100.1:0-10878 GCF_041624275.1 Shimia sp. | reverse complement strand
GCGTCCTCGGCCGGGTCGGCGCTGCGCGGCTGGGTGCCCTTCATCGGCCGGGTCTCGATACGGCCCGAGGCATCGGTGCGAAAGAACAGCTCGGGCGAGCGGCTGAGCAGGTCCGGCAGCCCGTCCTGCAGCACCAGCGCGCCATGGCCGACCGGCTGCTGCGCCGCCAGCGCGGCGTAAAGCGCGCGCGGATCGCCGGAAAAGGGCGCCTCGAGCGGGAAGGTCAGGTTGGCCTGATAGATGTCGCCGGCGCCGATCAGCTCATGCACCCGCGCGAAGGCGGCGCCATACTGCGCCGCGCTCCAGCGCGGGGTGAACTGCCCGAGCGTGAAACCGCCGGGCGGCAGGGGCCCCGCCGCGGCGGGTGCGTCATAAAGGCCGAAGCGGATCAGCGGCAGGCGCCGCCGCGCCGGCATCCGCGCCGCGAGCCGGGGCTCGAGCGCATAGCCCAGCTCGTAGGAGGCATAGCCCGCCAGCCAGAACCCGTCGCGGCGGGCGCGGTCGAGGGCCGCGAGCGCGGCGGGCACTTCGGCGGGAGTTTCGGCCACGACCATGCCGCGCGCGGCGCGAAACTCGGCCGCCCGCCCCTCCGGCCCGTGGTCAAAGCGAATCTCCAAATCAGCCCCCATTGCGCGATCTGGCGCCCGTATAATGGCTGCCGGGCCGATTGACAGGGTCGAAAGCGGCAATTCGTGTCAACGAACCGATCCCCCTTGCACCTTGTCCCGCGATAGTTATAACCCACGACAATTTGCGATTTCGGGCGACTCCACTCCCTCCTGCTCGCCCCAACACCCGAGGTCCGCCATGCCCAAAAGAACCGACATCTCCTCGATCATGATTATCGGGGCCGGCCCGATCGTGATCGGCCAGGCCTGTGAATTCGACTATTCGGGGGCGCAGGCCTGCAAGGCGCTGCGCGAAGAAGGCTACCGCGTGATCCTTGTGAACTCGAACCCGGCGACGATCATGACCGACCCCGGGCTGGCCGATGCCACCTATATCGAGCCGATCACCCCCGAGGTCGTCGCCAAGATCATCGAGAAGGAGCGCCCCGACGCGCTGTTGCCGACCATGGGCGGGCAGACCGGCCTCAACACCTCGCTGGCGCTCGAGGAAATGGGAGTGCTGGAGAAATTCGGCGTCGAGATGATCGGCGCCACCCGCGACGCCATCGAGATGGCCGAGGACCGCAAGCTGTTCCGCGAGGCGATGGACCGTCTTGGCATCGAGAACCCGCGCGCCTCGATCGTCACCGCGCCCAAGAAGGACAACGGCGAGGCCGACCTTGACGAAGGCGTGCGCCTGGCGCTGGAAGAGCTGGAGGACATCGGCCTGCCGGCGATCATCCGCCCTGCGTTCACCATGGGTGGCACCGGCGGCGGCGTGGCCTATAACCGCGAAGACTACATGCATTTCTGCCGCACCGGCATGGATGCCTCGCCGGTGAACCAGATCCTCGTCGACGAAAGCCTTCTGGGCTGGAAGGAATACGAGATGGAGGTGGTGCGCGACAAGGCCGACAACGCGATCATCGTCTGCTCGATCGAGAACGTCGACCCGATGGGCGTGCACACCGGCGATTCGATCACCGTGGCCCCGGCGCTGACGCTGACCGACAAGGAATACCAGATCATGCGCAACCACTCGATCGCGGTGCTGCGCGAGATCGGGGTGGAGACCGGCGGATCGAACGTGCAATGGGCGGTGAACCCGGTCGACGGCCGCATGGTGGTGATCGAGATGAACCCGCGGGTGAGCCGCTCTTCGGCGCTGGCCTCGAAGGCGACCGGCTTCCCGATCGCCAAGATCGCCGCGAAACTGGCGGTGGGCTTCACGCTGGACGAATTGGACAATGACATCACCAAGGTGACCCCGGCCTCGTTCGAGCCGACCATCGACTATGTGGTGACGAAAATCCCGAAATTCGCCTTCGAGAAATTCCCCGGCTCGGAGCCCTATCTGACCACGGCGATGAAATCGGTCGGTGAGGCGATGTCGATCGGCCGCACCATTCATGAATCGCTGCAAAAGGCGCTGGCCTCGATGGAATCGGGCCTTACCGGCTTTGACGAGGTGGAAATCCCGGGTGCGCCGGACAAGGCCGCCGTCATCAAGGCGATCAGCCAGACCACCCCGGACCGGATGCGCACCATTGCCCAGGCCATGCGCCATGGGCTCAGCAATGAAGAGATTCACCAAGTCACCATGTTCGACCCGTGGTTCCTCGAGCGGATCCGCGAGATCGTGGATGCGGAAAACGATGTGCGCGAAAACGGCCTGCCGTCGGATGAACGGGGGCTGCGGGCGCTGAAGATGCTGGGCTTTACCGATGCCCGGCTGGCCAAGCTGACCGGCTATAGCGAAGGCGACATCCGCAACAAGCGCGTCAAAGCCGGCGTCACCGCCGTGTTCAAGCGCATCGACACCTGCGCCGCCGAGTTCGAGGCCCAGACCCCCTATATGTATTCGACCTACGAAGCGCCGATGATGGGCGACGTCGAATGCGAGGCGCGGCCCAGCGACAAGAAAAAGGTCGTCATCCTCGGCGGTGGCCCGAACCGGATCGGCCAGGGCATCGAGTTCGACTATTGCTGCTGTCACGCCTGCTATGCGCTGACCGACGCGGGCTACGAGACCATCATGGTCAACTGCAACCCCGAGACCGTGTCGACCGACTATGACACCTCGGACCGTCTGTATTTCGAGCCGCTGACCTTCGAGCATGTGATGGAAATCCTGCGCGTCGAACAGGAGAACGGCACCCTGCACGGCGTCATCGTGCAGTTCGGCGGCCAGACCCCGCTGAAACTGGCCAATGCGCTGCATGACGAGGGCATCCCGATCCTCGGCACCACGCCGGACGCCATCGACCTTGCCGAGGACCGCGAGCGGTTCCAGGCGCTGGTCAACGAACTGAAGCTGAAACAGCCCAAGAACGGCATCGCCTCGACCGACGCACAGGCGCTGGCAATCGCCGAAAGCATCGGCTTCCCGCTGGTGGTGCGCCCCTCGTATGTGCTGGGTGGCCGCGCCATGGAGATCGTGCGCGACATGGGCCAGCTCGAGCGGTACATCACCGAGGCGGTGGTGGTTTCGGGCGACAGCCCGGTGCTGCTGGACAGCTATCTGGCCGGCGCGACCGAGCTTGACGTGGACGCGCTTTGTGACGGCAAGGACGTGCATATCGCCGGCATCATGCAGCATATCGAAGAGGCCGGCGTGCATTCCGGCGACAGTGCCTGTTCGCTGCCGCCCTATTCGCTGGACGCGGGCATCATCGAAGAGATCAAGATCCAGACCGTGGCGCTGGCCAAGGCGCTGAATGTGGTCGGGCTGATGAACATTCAGTTTGCGGTCAAGGGCGATGAGATCTTCCTGATCGAGGTCAACCCGCGCGCCTCGCGCACCGTGCCCTTCGTCGCCAAGGCGACCGACAGCGCCATCGCCTCGATCGCCGCCCGGCTGATGGCCGGCGAGCCGCTGACCAACTTCCCGCTGCGCCCGCCCTACGAGGAAGGCGCCGACATCGCGACCCCGCAGCCGATCGCCGACCAGATGACCCTGGCCGACCCGATGATGCCCTGGTACTCGGTGAAAGAGGCGGTGATGCCCTTCAACCGCTTCCCCGGCGTCGACACCATCCTTGGCCCCGAGATGCGCTCGACCGGCGAGGTCATGGGCTGGGACCGCAGCTTTGCCCGCGCCTTCCTCAAGGCGCAGCTTGGCGCCGGGATGATCCTGCCGACCACCGGCAAGGCCTTTGTGTCGATCAAGGATGCCGACAAGACCGACGAGATGGTCGAGGCGGCCCGGATCCTGACCGAACTGGGCTTTGGCATCGTCGCCACCTCGGGCACCGCCGCCTGGCTGACCGAAAAGGGCGTGGCCTGCGAGCGCGTCAACAAGGTCTATGAGGGGCGGCCCAACATCGTCGACACGCTGAAGAACGGCGACATCTCGCTGGTGATGAACACCACCGAGGGCGCCCAGGCGGTCAACGACAGCCGCGAGATCCGCTCGGTGGCGCTGATGGACAAGATCCCCTATTTCACCACCGCCGCCGCCAGCCACGCGGTGGCCCGGGCCATGAAGGCCCGCGAGGAAGGCGAGATCGAGGTCCGCAGCCTTCAGGGCTGAGACCGCAAGGATCCCTGCAGAAGGCCCGGGTTCGTCCCGGGCCTTTTCATTTGCCGCGCGGCGCGACGGTTCTCAGACCAGTTCGCTTTCGGGTTCGACATGGACCGTGGCGCGGGCCGCGGGCAGCGCGGCGGTGACCGCCTCTTCGATCCGGTCGCAGATGTCATGCGCCTCGCCGACGCTCATGCGCTTGGGCACCACCAGATGCATTTCGACGAAGACCACCGAGGCCGAGCGGCGGGCGCGCAGGTCGTGGACCTGCAAGGCCGGTTCGGAGGCCGAGGCCACGGCGGCCTCGATCAGGGCCAGTTCCTCATCGTCGACCGAGGCATCCATCAGCCCGTCGACCGAATCCGACAGCACGTGCCAACCCTCGCGTAGGATGTGCAGCCCGACCAGGATCGCCAGCAGCGGATCGAGAATCAGCCAGCCGGTGGCCAGCGCCAGGAGCAGCCCCGCCACCACGCCGGCCGAGGTGAGGACATCGGCGAGGATGTGGCGGGCGCTGGCCGCCAGCGCCGGCGAGCGGCGGGCGCGGCCGACCCGCAGCAGCACCAGCGCCCAGCCGCCGTTGACCAGCGCCGCCACCACGTTGATGGCGATGCCCGCCGCCGGGGCCTCGCCGAGGGTCGGCGCCGGCAGCGCCGCGATCGCCTCGCGCAGTACCAGCACCGCCGCCAGCAGGATCATCGCCCCCTCGGCCACCGCCGACAGATACTCGGCCTTGCTGTGGCCAAAGGGATGGCCGGCGTCGGCCGGTTTGGCCGCCAGGCGCAGGGCGAAATAGGCGATCATCGCGGCGACCACGTTGACGATGGATTCCAGCGCGTCCGACAGCAGCGCCACCGACCCGGTCCAGCGCCAGGCGACCAGTTTCAGCGCGAACACCGCGAGCGCCACGAGAATCGACCAGAGTGCGAATTTTTGCGGCATGGAAACCTCGGGCGCCTGCGTTCCCTTGGTGATAGACCATGACGGCGCCGGCTTCAATTTCCGCCCCCCGCGCCGGGAAAATGTCGCATCCTTGACCGATGTCGGCTTTTGCGCCCGCCCGACGTGATACAGCGGGGCAAGCACCGAGGAAGCGATACCGAGGAGACGATGTTGACCCCTGCCGAGATGACCCCCGCCAAGAAGAACATGGCGCTTGCCCTTGCCCTGTGCCTGCTGGCGCCGCTGGCCGAAGCCAAGCCCGCCACCTGCCGCGCCTGGACCGGGCTCGAGGTGCCCTATATCGGCGATGCCGCGCTCGGGACTCTTGGCGGCGCCACCGAGGACCGCGCCGGGCGGCCGATCATCCTGCTCAACCCCGAACGGCTGAACGCTTTTGCGCCGCTGGCCCGCGATTTCTGGCTGGCCCATGAATGCGGCCACCACGCGCTGATCCCCGACTACAACACCGAGGCCGAGGCCGATTGTTTTGCCATGCGGTCGCTGCGCAAGAAGAAGATCCGCAGCGCGGCCGAGATGCAGGCCCTGACCGAGGCGCTGCGCGCCCTGCCCGAAGGCGCCTGGGACGGCCACGCCCCGGATGCCGGGCGGATCGAGGCGCTGGCCGCCTGCCCGGCGCGCTGAGGGCTGCCGGTCGCGAGGCCCTGCACGCATCTTGCTTGCGCGGTCATTGCACCGTCGTCGCACCGTCGTCGCACCGTCGTCGCGCGGCGCCATTCTGACGCCGTAACAGGGGCCACCCGCGCGCCTTTGCACGCCCGGGGCCCCTGCCGCGCGGCAATGGCGAAGCCGCTTGGATTTTGGTGAAAAAATCTGACGTTTTGGTCTTGCGCCCGCCCGCCGCTCGGATTAATTAGCGCCTCACCGTTGGGGTGTAGCCAAGTGGTAAGGCAGCGGTTTTTGGTACCGTGTATCGTAGGTTCGAATCCTACCACCCCAGCCAACTTTTCCGAAAATCAATCAACGACAGTGGGTTGGACGACTCCGGGATCGGCATGGCGTCTTGGCGACACTTGCCGGCGACACTTGCCGGTGACACGAAGCCGGTGACGCATGCTGTGGCGCATGATGCCGCGCCCTCGGCGTGGCAGCGCCGCGACGGGCATGGGAAAACCAGTCACCCAATGCGATTGCACGGCAGCTTTCCTGCCCCCCCGGTGGTCAGCCCGAAGAAACGCCGCGCCCCGGACCGAGGCGTTTCAGGCCGTTTTATGCCGGCCCGGCCGTTGCCCCAGATGGCGCCAGCGCATGGGGGTCTCTGACCGCCGGGCGCTGTCCAGGAGCGCGACAACCGCGCCATGCCCCGGCGCCCTGCCGCAAACCGGGTCGGTCGCTGAGGCGTCCCCGGCCAGCGCAAGGGCCTGGCAGCGGCAGCCGCCGAAGTCGATCTCCTTGCGCGCGCAGCCCTGACAGGGGTCCGGCATCCACTCGGTGCCGCGATAGGCGTTGAAGGCGGTGCTGTGGTACCAGATTTCCGCCAGCGGCCGCTCGCGCACGTTTTCGAAACGCAGGTGGGGAATGGTCTGGGCCGCATGGCACGGCAGCACCGTGCCGTCGGGCGCGACGTTCAGACCGGCCGATCCCCAGCCGCCCATACAGGCCTTTGGGTAATCGGCGTAATAGTCCGGCGGAACGAAATCGAAGGCCAGGGTCCCGCGCAGGCGGGCTTCGGCCTCGTCCACGATCGCCTTGGCGGCTTCGGTCTGCTCGCGTGTCGGCAAGAGCTGTGCCCGGTTCTGCGCGGCCCAGCCGTGGAACTGCACGCAGGCCACCTCCAGCCGCCGGGCACCGAGTTCCACGGCCATTTCGATGGTGCGCCCGAGATCGTCGAGATTGTGCCGGTGCATCACCGCGTTCAGGGTCAGCGGGATGCCGCGTTCGCGGATCTCGCTCGCCACTTTCATCTTGCGCTCGAAGCCGCCCTTGTAGCCGCCGATCCAGTCGGCCAGCGCCGAATGCGTTCCTTGCAGCGACAGCTGCACATGGTCCATCCCCGCCGCTTCCAGCGCATCCAGCCGTTTCGCGCTCAGCCCGATGCCGCTGGTGATCAGGTTGGTGTAGAGCCCGGCGTCATGCGCCGCCTGCATCAATTCGACGATATCCGAGCGCGAGGCCGGCTCGCCCCCCGACAGATGCAGTTGCAGAACCCCCATCTCGGCAGCCTGGCGGAACACCTGGCTCCAGGTCGCGGTGTCGAGCTCCTGTTCGCGTCCCAGCAAATCGGTCGGGTTCGAGCAATAGGGGCATGCCAGCGGACAGCGGTGGGTCAGTTCCGCCAGCATGGCGATCGGGGGCGGCGTGCTCATGACGTCACCATTACGAACATCCGCGCCCTGAGCCCGGCGAGAAACCGCTGCACGTCCTCGGCGATCCGGGCCTCGGGCGCGGCATAGGTCGCGGCCAGGTCGGCGATGATGCCGGCGAAGGGGGTTTCACCGTCGACGCGGGACAGAATGGCCTCGCCGATCGCGTCGAGGGCCACCGCCTTTTCCGGCCCCAGAAGCACCCTGCCGCCGCGCACCCGGTCTTCGACCACGCGCACCCCGCGCGGCAGGTAGGGCCGGTCGTCGGGGGCAAGGGCGAGGCTCATGCCATGCCCTCGCCCGGCCGCCATGCGCCGGGCGGCACGCGACCGGGTTCCACATAGGCGCCCCACAGGGCGTCAAGCTGCGCCCAGAGCACGTTAGTCTTGAAGATCAGCGCCTCGCAGGCGGCATCTTCCTTGTCCTGCGTGTCGGCATGTTTCAGCACCCATGCGAGGCCGAATTCGACGTCCTTGGGCGCTTCGGTCAGACGCCTGCGGAAATAGGACATGCTTTCGGAATCGGCGAAATCATAGTGTTTCAGCATGCCTTCGATGCGGCGCTCGTGGATCGACGGGGCGAAGAGTTCGGTCAGCGACGAAGCGACCGCCTGCAACAGCGGCATGTCGCGCACATAGCGCACATAGGCATCGACCGCGAATTGCGTCGCCGGCAGGACACCGCGCCCCGAGGCCACGTAGTCGGGGTCGAGCCCCACCGCCTCGGCCAGTTTCAGCCAGCGGCGGATGCCGCCGCCCCCGTCGACGCCGCCATCATGGTCTTCGATGCGCGAGCGCCATTCGCGGCGGATCTGCGGATCATCGCAGCGCGACATGAACGCTGCGTCCTTCATCGGGATCGCCGCCTGATAGGCCCAGCGGTTGATCACCCAGGCCCGCACCTGATCGGGCGTGCAATCGCCGCTGTGCAGCTTGTGGTGGAACGGGTGCCGGTCGTGATAGCGTTCCGCGCCGATCGCACGCAGGCGGGCCTCGAGCGGCTCGCGGGTCGGGGGGGTATGAGCATTCATGTCGAAATCTCCATTCCGTCGGCCGCAACCGTCCAGCCCGCAGCCTGCACAAAGGCGCGCTCCGGGCTGTCCGGCTGCCAGACCGGGTTCGTGTTGTTGATATGAATGAAGGTCTTGTTCGCGCTCAAACCTTCCAGTTTGGCAATGCTGCCCCCGGCACCGCTGATCGAGATATGCCCCATGCGCCGGCCGGTTTTCACCCCGGTGCCCGAGCGGATCATTTCTGCGTCGTCCCAAAGCGTGCCGTCAAAGAACAGCTGGTCGGCATCCTCGAGGATGGCCAGCAGCTCCGGGGTCACATCGGCGCAGCCGGGAATATAATAGGCAACGCCATCGCCGTCACTCAGGCGCACGCCGACGGTCTGTTCGCCGACCAGATCGGTCTCGACCGTCTCGCCCTCCATGAACAGCGGCACCTTGCCGGGCACCGGAAACACCTGCGCGCTCAGCCCCTCCAGAAGATCGAACGGCTGGCCGATCTCCAGCGCCCTGCGCGTCACCTTGGCGGCAGAAACCGCGTCGAAGACCCGGTTTTCGGCCAGAACGCCGAGGATCTCGGAGGTGCCGAACAGGGTGAAGGGCGACTGTTCGCGCAGGGAAAGCAGGCCTGCGATATGGTCGATATCGCCATTTGTCACCAGGACCGAAGCCAGCGGCGTGTCGCGCAATGCACGCGGGTGCATCTGCGGGCAGCGGTGCATCTGCGCCCGGATATCGGGCGAGGCATTCAGCACCGCCCAGTCGCGCCCGTTCAAGGTCACGGCCAGCGACGACTGGCTTGCCGAGGCGATCTTGCCGCGACGCGCATCGATGCAGTTGGGACAACCGCAATTCCATTGCGGCAGGCCTCCGCCCGCCGCAGCGCCAAGAACCAGAAACCGCATGGCCGTGACCCCGTTCAGTCGCGGATCAGAACAGGTCGCGTTCGTAGTCGCGGCCCTCGTCCTCGGACGGTGCGTACATGTTGATTTCCATGCCGCAGTTCACTTCTTTCAGTTTGGGTGCAGTCCAGGCCATTTCATCCTCCACTAGCCGGTTAGGGTCTCATGATCCTAGCAACACCCCCCTGACCTGCGTATTGGCCTTTGGTCGTAGGCGCGGGCCGAGACCAAAGTCGCATAGGTTGCGGGCGCGGATGGCCCCTAGGCTCTGGTCCATGCGCGCGATTCACTTCTTTCTTGCCGGGATGTTCTGGATCCTGGCGGCCTCGGCCCAGTCGGCCCCGCTCGAGCGGGCGGCCCTGGCGGCGCGGATCATGCCCCCCTTTGCCCTGGGCGAGCCGGTGAACGACAAGGGGGTCTACCAGTTGCTGAACTCCGGCGGCGCCGAGGCCGGCTATGTGTTCGAGACCGAACCGCTGGCACCCTTGCCCGGCTTTTCCGGCGCGCCGATCAACGTGCTGGTCGTGCTTGATCTGGAAGGGAAATTCCTTGACGTGCGCCTGATCGAGCACAACGAGCCGATCTTTGTTTCGGGCCTCGGCGCGGCGCCGTTCCACAGGTTCTTCGAGCAATACCCCGGCCTCGCGCTTTCGTCGTCGATTGTGGTCGGCACCCCCTATGGCGATGCCGGCAAGGGCACGCTGGTCTATCTGGACGGTGTCACCAAGGCGACGGCCTCGGTGCGCATCGCCCATGAAACGGTGATGGCGGCGGCACTGGCGGTGGCGCGGGAAAAGATGCAGGGCATTTCCGCAAGCCCCCCGGCCCGGCCCGACCCCGACCATGACGAAGTGCTGACGTGGCAGGACCTCGTGGCGCAGGGGCTTGTCGCCCGCAAGACGGTCAGCAATGCCGAGATCGACGCGGCCTTTGAGGGCACGCTCTGGGAAGACGACGACCCCGAGGCCAAGGCGGCGCCGGATGCGCCCTATCTCGATATCTGGATCGCCGATCTGGGCCCGCCTGCCATCGCCCGCACGCTTCTGTCCGAGGATGGCTACGCCGAGTTGCAGCGCTTTCTGGACATCTCGAGCGAAGACGAGCCCATTCTGGTGATCGAGACCGCCCGCCACGGGCTGGTCAGCCCCGATTTCGTGCGCAACACCGCCCCCGACTGGCTGTCGGCGGAACAGGACGGGCTGCCGGTAGCACTGCGCGACAGCGACCTGTCGGTGGAGCTTTCGCCGCAGGTGCCCGAGGCGCTGCACGACGGGGCCATGATGATCCTGCGCACCGACCGCCGGCTTGGGTTCGACCCGGCGCGGGACTGGACACTGAACGTCCTTGCCCTGCGCCGGCACGGCATGTTCCGCCCCGAATCCGGCTCGGTCACGCTGACGGTCGACCATGCCACCGACGAAAGGTTCTTTACCCGTCCCGGCGCGGTGAAGCCCGCGCCGCCCTGGCTGGAGGCGCTGCGCAACCGGCAGGGCGACATTGTCGTCCTCGCCCTGTTCCTCAGCGGCCTGGGGGCCCTGCTGCTGTTTGCCATGAACCGGCTGGCCGATGCCCG
>NZ_JBFJVE010000099.1:0-10896 GCF_041624275.1 Shimia sp. | reverse complement strand
GAGGTTGTGCCCGAGCTGACGCCGGAAGAGAAACGCGCCGCCGAAGTGGCCGCTTTCAAGGCACAGACCAAGAGCCAGGTCACCCTGTTGGCGGTGGGCGGTGCCCTGCTGCTGGGGGTGGGGCTGATCGCGCCGGCCAGCTTCATGCAGCATTTCATCGTCTTCGTGCTTGCGGTCTTCGTCGGCTTCCAGGTGATCTGGGGCGTGGCGCACAGCCTGCACACGCCGCTGATGGCGGTCACCAATGCCATCTCGTCGATCATCATCCTCGGCGCCCTGATGCAGATCGGCTCGGGCTCCTTCCTGGTGATCCTGCTTGCCGCGCTTTCGGTCTTCATGGCCGGGATCAACATCTTTGGCGGCTTCCTCGTGACACGGCGCATGCTCGCCATGTTCCAGAAATCTTAAGGGAGTCGGGATCATGGAATTCGGATTCACCACGGCGGCCTATGTGGTCGCGGCAGTTCTCTTCATCCTCAGCCTCGGCGGGCTCTCGGGGCAGGAAAGCGCCAAGCGCGCGGTCTGGTACGGCATTGTCGGCATGGGGCTCGCGGTTGCGGCCACCCTGATCGGCCCCGGCGCCGGCCTGTGGTGGCTGTCGGTGCCGCTGATCGCGGCCGGTGGCCTCATCGGCTACATGCTGGCCTCCAAGGTCGAGATGACCCAGATGCCGGAACTGGTGGCCGGCATGCATGCGCTGGTCGGCCTGGCGGCGGTCTTCGTCGGCTTCAACGCCCATTTCGAGATCGGCAACGCGGCGGCGGCGGTGGCGGCCGGCGGCGATGCCATCAAGGAGCTGGGCGCCTTCGGCAAGCTGATCGCCAAGAAATCGCCGATCGAGATCAACATCCTGCTGGTCGAACTGTCGCTTGGCGTCTGGATCGGTGCGGTGACCTTCACCGGCTCGGTGATCGCCTATGGCAAGCTCTCGGGCAAGGTCACGAGCGCCGCGACCAAACTGCCCGGCGGCCACATGCTGAACGCCGGCGCGGCGGGCCTCTCCTTGCTGTCGCTGATCTGGTACCTCAACTCGGGCGGCATCCTGCCGCTGTTGATCCTGACCGTGATGGCGCTGTTCATCGGCTATCACCTGATCATGGGCATCGGCGGCGCCGACATGCCCGTCGTGGTCTCGATGCTGAACAGCTATTCGGGCTGGGCGGCGGCGGCGATCGGCTTCAGCCTGGGCAATGATCTGTTGATCGTGGTCGGCGCGCTGGTCGGCTCTTCGGGTGCGATCCTCAGCTACATCATGTGCAAGGCGATGAACCGTTCCTTCGTCTCGGTGATCCTCGGCGGCTTCGGCGGCACCGCGGGACCGGCGATGGAAGTCGAAGGCGAACAGATCGCCATCGACGCCGAGGGCGTGGCCACGGCGCTGGACGAGGCCGACAGCGTCATCATCATCCCCGGCTACGGCATGGCGGTGGCGCAGGCGCAGCAGAATGTCGCCGAGCTGACCCGGCGCCTGCGCGCCAAGGGCAAGGAGGTGCGTTTCGCCATCCACCCGGTGGCGGGCCGTCTGCCCGGGCATATGAACGTGCTCCTGGCCGAGGCCAAGGTGCCCTATGACATCGTGATGGAGATGGACGAGATCAACGACGACTTCCCGTCGACGGATGTGGCCATCGTCATCGGCTCGAATGACATCGTCAACCCGGCGGCCCAGGACGACCCCAACTCGCCGATCGCCGGCATGCCGGTGCTGGAATGCTGGAAGGCGAAACAGGTCTTCGTGTCGAAACGCGGCCAGGGCACCGGCTATTCCGGCATCGAGAACCCGCTGTTCTTCAAGGAGAACACCCGCATGTTCTACGGCGACGCCAAGGCCAGCCTCGACACCCTGCTGACGATGGTCAACTGACCGCCGCAAGGCCATTCACATCACCGGCAAAGGCGCTCTGGACACAGGGCGCCTTTTCCTTTGGCGGTGCGCGAGCGGCACCGTGGGGAGCCTCCGGCGGGGATATTTCGGGCAAGAGAAAGCTGATTTGTCGTGCAATTGCAGGGGCTTGCCTGTTCTGTATACTTATGTATTCGGCTAACATATTGAAAAATAACATTTTTTCTTTACAAATCCTGCCCGGTGGGTAGGGTGCGCAGATATCAGGAGAGCACCATGACCCCGATCGAAGACCATCCGCTGCGCTACCGGCTTGCCAATGAGCTGCATGCGCGGCCGTTTCCCACCCTGCAGGCGCCCTGCACGGCGGTGTTCCTGGCGATCAAGCAGCCGGTCAACGCCGTCGGGCGCGATCGCGACCAGGACCTGGCCCATCTGGTCTCTCTTCTGGATCGTCACGGGGTGGCGCATCCGCAGCCCGGGGCGACGCATTACTCGGGGCAGATCGGGCGCCACGTGCTGAAATGGGAGCAGCATACCGAGTTCGTCACCTACACTGTCTTCACGCCGGGGCTGAGTGCCCGGGCCTTCGATCCGACGGATTTCGAGGTCTTTCCCGAGGACTGGCTGGCCCAGGCGCCCGGCCTGCGGGTGACCTCGGCGCTGATCCGGATCGAGGAGCGCCCGGCCAAACAGGTGCTGGACGCCTGTCTCGGCGAGTGGTTCGTGCCCGAGAGCCTGGCGGTGTCGGAGGTCCTGGACGATGCGGCGGTGATCGCCACCGATTTCCGCATCAACCCGGACGGCCACATGCGCATGGCGGCCTTTGTCTCGCCGGGCACCGGGGAGCGGCGGGTCGGGCGCATCGTGCAGCGGCTGTGCGAGATCGAGACCTACAAGAGCATGTCGATGCTGGGCTTTGCCCGGGTGCGGGCGCTGGACGGGCCGATCGGCGAGGTCGAGAAACGGCTGAACCACCTGATGGCCCAGATCACCCGCGGCGACACGGCGCCCGAGGTGACGCTGGACGCGTTGCTGCAAAGCTCGGCCGAACTGGAGAACATGATCGCCGAAAGCTCGTTCCGTTTCGGCGCCACCTCGGCCTATGAGGCGATCGTCGACCAGCGGGTCTCGGTGATGCGCGAGCGGCGTTACAACGGGCGTCAGAGCTTTGCCGATTTCATGATGCGCCGCTATGATCCGGCGATGCGTACCGTGGCCTCGACCAAGAAGCGCATGGAGGCGCTGGCCCACCGGGCGATGCGGGCCGGCGAGATGCTGCGCACCAAGGTCGACGTGAGCCGTTCGGCCCAGAACCAGGCGCTGCTCAAGAGCATGGACCGGCGCGCCGATCTGGCGCTGCGCCTGCAGGAGACGGTCGAGGGGCTTTCGGTGGTGGCGATCAGCTATTACGCGGTGTCGCTGGCCTCTTACGCCGCCTACCCGGCGGCGCAGGCGCTGGAGATCTCCAAGGGGCAGTTGACCGCGATGCTGACCCTGCCGGTGGTGCTTGTGGTGTGGTGGCTGGTGCGCCGGATCCGCAGCCGCATGCATTGAGACCCGCCCCCCCCGGGGGGGCGGTCTGCCTGTCGCTCAGCGGCCGCGGATGCGCGGGTCGAGCGCGTCGCGCAGCCCGTCGCCGAGATAGTTGACGCTGAGCACGGTGAGCGAGATCGCCAGACCGGGCAGCACCACCCGTTCGGGGTATTGGTCCATGCGCGGCACCGAATCGGCGAGCATCTTGCCCCAGGTCGGGAAATCGGGCGGGAAACCGACGCCGAGGAAGGACAGGGCGCTTTCGGTGATGATCGCCGTCGCCAGGCCCAGCGTGGCCGAGACCATGATCGGCGAGATCACGTTGGGCAGCAGGTGGCGGCGGATGATGGCGCCGGGCGTGGTGCCGATCGAGCGCGCGGCAAGGATGAACTCGCGTTCCTTCAGCGCCAGCACCTCGGAGCGCACGATGCGCGCGGTCTGCATCCAAGAGGTGACGCCGACGACGCCGACGATGAGGATGAACATGCCGGTCTCGGGGCCGAAACCGGCCCTGAGCTGATCGCGGAACAGGGTCACCGCGACCAGCAGCAGCGGCAGGATGGGCAGTGACAGCACCAGGTCGGTGAAGCGCATCAGCGGCCCGTCGAGGCGTTTGAAATAGCCTGCCAGCACCCCGATCGAGGTGCCGATGCCAAGCGCCAGGATCATCGCCACCCAGCCCACCGCCATCGAGGTGCGCCCGCCGACGATCATGTTGGCCAGCGCATCGCGCCCGAGATTGTCGGTGCCCAGCGGGTGGGCCCATTGCACCTTGGCGCCGCTGTCCCAGATCGCGGTATAGATCGGGCGCACATCCTTGTTGCGGATGTCGAGCTTTTGCGGATCCAGCGTCCAGACGTATTCGCCGATCAGCACCGCGAGGGTGATCAGCAGCAGGAAGCCGCCGCCCATCAGCGCCCCCTTGTGCTTGCGGAACTGGTCCCAGACGTCGCGCCATTGCGATTGCGGCGGCTCGCTGGGGCCACTGTCCTGCAGCGCTTCGATTTTCCGGACAGGCTCAGTCATAGCGGATCCTCGGGTCAAGGACGCCGTAGAGGACGTCGGCAATGAGGTTGAAGATCACGATCAGCACCGCGATCATGAAGGTCAGGGTCTGCACCGAGGGCAGGTCATTGGCAAAGAGCGCGTTCAGCAGCTGATCGCCGATGCCGTTCACCTTGAACACCACCTCGGTGATGATGGCGCCGCCGAAGATGCCGGGGACGCCGAGGGCGATGGCGGTGACCACCGGGATCATCGAGTTGCGCAGCACGTGGACCAGCACCACGATCTTTTCCGGCAGCCCCTTGGCCCGCGCCGTGCGCACGTAGTCCTGGTTCAGGTTGTCGAGCATCGAGGCGCGCATGAACCGGCTGATCTGGGCCGTGGTCTGCAGCGCCAGCACCATCACCGGCATGATCATCTGGCGCAGCTGCGTCTTGAAGCTGGCCCAGTCCTCGACCACATGGGTGGTGTCATAGACCGAGGGGAACCAGCCCAGCTGCACGGCGAAGACCATGATCAGCAGCGGGCCGGTGAAAAACGGCGGGATCGAGAAGCCGATCATGGTGACGAAAGTGCCCGACTGGTCAAAGATCGAATATTGCCGATAGGCCGAATAGATGCCGATCGGCAGCGCGATCAGGATGCCGACGATATAGGACATGCCCACCACCCACAGGGTCTGGGGCAGACGCTGAGCCACCATGTCCATCACCGGCGAGCGGGTCTGCCAGCTGAGAATGCGCTGTTTTCCCTCGGCAAAACCGGTGCCGAAGATATTGTCGAACAGCACCTGGGGTTCGATCCAGAAGAACTGGACCAGCCACTTCCAATAGCGGATATGCAGGGGCTCTCCGAGTCCCAGCGCCTCGCGCATCTTGGCCTTGACTTCGGGCGGCACCGTGAGCGGCACCTGGGCCATCGGGTCGCCGGGGGCAAGTTCGAGCAAGAGGAAGATCACGAGACTGATGAACAAAAGCGTCGGTACGGCGAGGATCAGTCGTCGTATGGTGAATGTCAGCATGAACGGCGCCTTTGCAGGTCGGTCTGGGATTGGGGTCGGCGGCGTGCCGGGCAGAAGAGAAGACGCCCCCCGTGCAGGCAGGGGGGCGTCCGGTTTTAGGTCGGTTTACTTGATGCGGTACCAGTCGGCCGCATTCCAGAGCTCGGAATCCCAGGTGTTCAGGACCACGCCGCCAAGGCTCTTGGCATGGGCCGACACGCGGCCACGATCGACCAGCGGCACCACGGTATAGCTGTCCTTGGTCAGCATCTCGTTCATCTTCTTGGCCAGCGCATAGCGCTGTTCAAGATCCGAGGTGCGGCCCAGTTCGTCGATCAGCTTGTCGTAGTCCGGGTTGCAGAACCGGTTGATGTTCTCACCCTGCCACTGGCTTTCCGGCTTGGGTTCGTTGCCGCAGCGATACATCGACAGATAGGCCTGCGGATCGGTGCCATCGAAGTTGTTGGCATACATTTCCACGTCGGCATAGAACTTCTGGAAGGTGTCGGGTGAACCCGGATCGCCGCCGAAGAAGACCGAGGCGTTGAGGTTGCGCAGCTCGGTCTCGACACCGATTTCACCCCACCATTGCTTGATCAGCGCCTGGAAGTCCTGACGCACGGCATTGGTCGAGGTCTGGTAGAGGATCGACAGGCGCACGCCATCCTTGGCGCGAACACCGTCCGACCCCCGGACCCAGCCGGCATCGTCCAGCAGCTTGTTGGCGCCGGCGATATCCTGGGTCAGGCAGTCGGTGTTGTCCGAGGCGTAGACCGCCGGGCCCGGCACCAGGTTGCAGGTGGGGCGGCCGGCCTGGCCATAGCCGACTTCGACCAGCAATTCGCGGTCGATGGCCATCGACAGCGCCTTGCGCACGTTGATGTCGGACAGGAAGGGGTGCGGCGCCTTGACCGTCGAGCGGGTGTCGGCGTCAAGCGACGGGCTCGGGTCGGTCATGTTCATCTCGAGCCGCTCGACCAGCGAGCCGAAGGCCGCGATCGGGGTGCCCTTGCCGCCCTCGGCCATCTTGGCCAGAACGTCGGGGGCCAGCTGCAGGTTCCAGGCATAGTCGAATTCGCCGGTCTCGAGCACCGCGCGGCCCGCCGCGGTGGCATCGCCGCCACCCTTGAAGGTCAGCGAGGCAAAGGCCGGCTTGGCCGGGTCGCGATAGTTCGGGTTGGCCGACATCGAGATCACGTCATTGGGCTTGAACTCGTCGACCACGAAGGGGCCGGTGCCGATCGGGCCGAAGTTGGCCGCGGTGCATTCCGGGGCCTTGGCGCCCATGCAGTCCGCGAACTGAGCGGCCTGGATGATCGGCGACTGGCCGCCCATGAAGGGACCATAGGGGTTGGGCTTGGGTTCCGAGAAATTCACCCGCACGGTCAGGTCGTCGATGATCTCGACGGTGTCCACGCCATCGAACTTGGCGAGCTGGGCACAGCCGCCCTCGGGGTGCATGCAGTAATCGGCGGTGAACTTGACGTCGGCCGAGGTGACGGCGGTGCCGTCGGACCACAACAGGCCCTCTTTCAGCTTCCAGGTGATCGACTTCAGGTCTTCCGAGACGCCGCCATTGGCGACGGTGGGAATCGCCTCGGCCAGATAGGGCACCAGCGCGCCGTCGGGGTCGTAGCGGCCCAGAGGCTCGATCACCAGCGAGGCCGATTCGATATCCTTGGTGCCGCCCGACAGGAACGGGTTCAGGATCGAGGGCGCCTGCCAGTAGATGATGTTCACCTGGCCGTCCGATCCGCGTTCCGCGAAGGCGGCCGGGGCCAGTGCCGTGGCCGCCACGGCCCCCAGCAACAGTGACTTGATTTTCATGTCTCACTCCATGTTGGGCACATTGTCTGTGCTTGTGAACCGGCGCCATTTTTCGGCGCTCGGGTGGTTTTGTCGTAAGAGGTCGGGCAATGCGGCACACGCATGGATTGCGTCCTGTCAGATTTCCCCCTCGCAACTGGGCTCATCTCAGACCAAGGTGCGGCAAATTGCAACCCTTGGCGACGGGTTTACGCTACGCAAGCCTGGCGCGCGCGGGCCAGGTGTTTGACAGCACCGTGGCGCTGTCGTTAGCGTCCGTGCCAGGAGCCGCAGACATCACGGGGACCTTTGCCGATGTTGGACAATGCCATCGCATCCATCGAAAACCTTCGGGTCGAGTTTCAGACCAAATCCGGCCCCGTGACCGGCGTCGAGGACGTGTCGTTTCAGGTCAGGCCCGGCGAAACGGTTTGTATTGTTGGCGAATCCGGCTCGGGCAAGTCGGTGTCCAGCCTGTCGCTGATGCGGCTGGTCGAGTTCGGAGGCGGGCAGATCGCCGCCGGCCGCCTGATCTTCGACCGCGAGAAAGCGGGCGAAATCGACCTGGCGCAGACCAGCCAGGATCTGATGCGCACGATTCGCGGCAACGAGATCGGGATGATCTTTCAGGAGCCGATGACCGCCTTGAACCCGGTGTTCACGGTCGGGCGCCAGCTGACCGAGGGGCTGCGGCTGCACAAGGGCATGAGCCGGCAGGCGGCCGAGTCGCGGGCACTGGAACTGCTGCGGCAGGTGCGCATCCCCGAACCCGAACGGCGCATCCGGCAGTATCCGCATGAACTCAGCGGCGGCATGCGCCAGCGGGTGGTGATTGCCATGGCGATGGCCTGCGAGCCGCGGCTGCTGATCGCGGACGAGCCGACCACGGCGCTGGACGTCACCATCCAGGCCGAAATCCTGGCGCTGATGGACCGGCTGAAGCGCGAGACCGGCACCGCGGTGATGTTCATCACCCATGACATGGCGGTGGTGGCGCAGATGGCCGATCGCGTGGTGGTGATGTTCCGCGGCAACAAGGTCGAGGAGGGCACCGTTCAGGAGGTCTTCGAGAACCCGCAGCACGACTACACGCGGGCGCTCCTGGCCGCGGTGCCGAAGCTGGGCGAGATGCGCGGCACCGACCTGCCGCGCCCGATGAAGCTGTTCGGCGACGACAGCCGGGAAACCGCCGAGATCCCCGGCACCCGAGAGCCGATCCTGACGGTGCGCAACCTGACCACGCGGTTTCCGGTGCAGGGCGGGCTTTTGCGGCGCACCGTGGCCAATGTGCACGCGGTCGAGGATGTGTCCTTTACCGTGAACAGGGGCCAGACCCTGTCGCTGGTCGGCGAATCGGGCTGTGGCAAATCGACGGCGGGCCGGTCGATCCTGCGTCTGGTCGAGCCGCTCTCGGGCCGGGTCGAGTTCGACGGCCGCGATGTGCTGGCGCTGAACCAGAAGGATCTGCATCGCGCCCGACAGGACATGCAGATGATCTTCCAGGATCCCTTTGCCTCGCTCAACCCGCAGATGCAGCTGATGGAACAGGTCGCCGAGCCGATGCGCAACTACGGCACCCACAGGGGCAGCGCGCTGCAGGACCGGGTGGCGATGCTGTTCGACCGGGTGGAACTGCCGCGCAGTTTCATGAAACGCTATCCGCATGAATTGTCCGGTGGCCAGCGGCAGCGGATCGCCATTGCCCGCGCGCTGGCGCTGAACCCGAAACTGATCGTCGCCGACGAGGCGGTGTCGGCGCTGGATGTCTCGGTGCAGGCGCAGGTGCTGAACCTGATGATGGAACTGCAGGCCGAGCTGGGCCTGTCCTATCTGTTCATCAGCCATGACATGGCGGTGGTCGAACGGGTCAGCCACCATGTCGGGGTGATGTATCTGGGCCGCATCGTCGAGATCGGCCCCCGGCGCGCGGTGTTCGAGAATCCGCAGCACCCCTATACCCAGGCCCTGATGAAGGCGGTGCCGGTGGCCGATCCGCGTCAGCGCAGGTCGGAACGGGATCTCAATTTCAAGCCGATCCCCTCGCCGATCCATCCGCTCGGCTATGACCCGGCTGCCAGCCAGTACCGCGAGGTGTCGCCGGGGCATCTGATCCTGACCACCGACAGCGGCTATTGAAGGTGCGCGCCGTCCCGGATTCGCCTGCTTTGGCATGGCTGCACAGCGGCGGGCGCAGGCCCGGCCGCCGCGGCAAAGGCGCGAAATGATGCCCGGCTTTCCGATCTCGCTGGCCAACCCGGTCGAACATGGCGGGCCGCTGCCCGAACAGGCCGACGTGGTGATCATCGGCGGCGGCGTGATCGGCGTCAGCGCCGCCTATTACCTGGCCCGCAGGGGGCTGCGCCCGGTGGTTCTGGAGAAGGGCAGGGTGGCCGGCGAGCAATCGTCGCGCAACTGGGGCTGGATCCGCCAGCAGGGCCGCGACCTGGCCGAACTGCCGATCATGATCGAGGCCCGCCGCCTGTGGTGCGAACTGGCGGCGGAGCTGGACGAGGACATCGGCCTGACCCCCTGCGGGCTGAGCTTTCTCGGCCGCAGCGATGCGGATGTGGACCGCTACGAGGCCTGGCTGAAAGAGGCGGCGCCGATGGGGCTGGACAGCCGGGTGCTGGGAACGGCCGCGCTGGAGGCGCTGATCCCGGGCATGAGCCACCGCTATCGCGGCGCGCTGCACACGCCCTCGGACATGCGGGCCGAGCCGTTTCTGGCGGTGCCGGCGCTGGCGCGGGCGGCGGTGCGGGCCGGGGCGGTGATCGTCGAGGGCTGCGCGGCGCGCTGTCTTGATCTCGGCGGCGGGCGCATCACCGGCGTCGTCACCGAGCAGGGGCTTGTCAGGGCGCCGCAGGTGATCGTTGCCGGCGGCGCCTGGTCCTCGCTGTTCCTGCGCAACGAGGGGATCGACATTCCGCAGCTGTCGGTGCGCGCCACGGTGGCCGCCACCGCGCCCCTGCCAGAGATCCATGCCGGCGGCGCCACCGATGACCGGCTGGCCTTTCGCCGCCGCATGGACGGCGGTTACACGCTGGCGGCCTCGGGCTATCACGAGACTTTCATCGGCCCCGATTCCTTCCGTCATTTCACGACCTACCTGCCGCAGCTGCTGAACCGCCCCTTTGCCCGCGCCTACCGGCTGCGCGGACCGGCGGGCTATCCCGACGGCTGGCGCACCCGGCGGCGCTGGCGCGGCGATGCGGTCACGCCCTTCGAGCGCATGCGCATGCTTGACCCGGCGCCCAATGCCGCCAAGGTGGCCGAGATCCGCGCCGGCTTCGAGACCCTGCTGCCGGCCCTGGGCGAGGTGCGGATCACCGCCGCCTGGGCCGGGATGATCGACGCCATGCCCGACATCGTGCCGGTGGTCGACCGGGGGCCGATCGCGGGTCTGCTGATCTGCACCGGCATGTGCGGGCACGGATTCGGCATCGGCCCCGCCTTTGGCCGCATCATGGCCGACATGGTCCGCGACGCGCCGCTCGGCCATGACCTGTCGCGATTCCGGCTGTCGCGTTTCTCGGACGGCTCGAGGCTGGTGCCGGGGCCCGACCTTTGAACCACCGGTCGCGACCGGCGGAACGCGGGGAAACCCCTCTTCCTGCTTGAAGCGCCGCCGCCGGGATGTATCTTCTGAGCGGAGAGGCCGGCGCAGGATGGGATATCTTTCTGCCGCGGCCGACACTGACGAGGCGAT
>NZ_JBFJVE010000098.1:0-10917 GCF_041624275.1 Shimia sp. | reverse complement strand
GGGGGAGGGGGAACAGGCTATTTTTTTGTTGGACGGGAGGGTTTTTGGTGGCTGCCGCGCCACCAATTGTTCGCGGTCGGAGCGCCCCAGATCTCGCGGAGCAGGTCGCGCCAGGCGGCGCGGGTGAGCGCCGGCATCGTGGTGATCCGCATGTGTCCCAAGGAGGAGTTCCGGACGGAGGCTTTCATCGCGGAGCGGTGGTCCGGGAAGTCGAGGATGGCGACCAGGCGGGGGCTGTCTGCCCCCTCTTGCGCCTCTGGCGCAATTCACCCCCGAGGATGCTTGTGGCAAGAGAAAGGCCCCGGCGCCGCCGGCTGCGGCAGAGGGTTTGCTTGCCCCCATGGCGGGCATTGGGTAAAGCCCTTGGCGAAACCATTCCCATAGGGACCACGAGCATGGCCAAAGTGAAAAAAGCCCCGCGCCCCAAGGCGATCACGCCCAAGGGTTTCCGCGACTATTTCGGCGCCGAGGTGACCGAGCGCGCCGAGATGCTGCATCGCATCGCCGGGGTCTATCATCGCTATGGGTTCGACGCGCTGGAATCGAGCGCGGTGGAAACCGTGGAGGCGCTGGGCAAGTTCCTGCCCGATGTCGACCGCCCCAACGAGGGCGTCTTTGCCTGGCAGGAGGCGGACGAGGACGGCAAGGGCGACTGGATGGCACTGCGCTATGACCTGACGGCGCCGCTGGCGCGGGTCTATGCCCAGCACCGCAACGATCTGCCGACCCCCTATCGCCGCTATGCGATGGGCCCTGTCTGGCGCAATGAAAAGCCGGGCCCCGGCCGGTTCCGCCAGTTCTACCAATGCGATGCCGACACCGTGGGCACCGCCTCCATGGCGGCCGATGCCGAGATCTGCGCCATGCTGTCGGACACGCTGGAGACCGTCGGCATCCCGCGCGGCGACTATCTGGTGCGGGTCAACAACCGCAAGGTTCTGAACGGCGTGCTCGAGGCGATGGGCCTTGGCGACGACCGGGCGGCGCGAGACAATGTGCTGCGCACCATCGACAAGTTCGACAAGGTCGGCGAGGCAGGCGTGCGCGAATTGCTGACCAAGGGCCGCCTCGATGCCTCGGGTGCTTTCATCGACGGCGTGGGGCTCAGCGACGATCAGGCAGAGCCGGTTCTGGCCTTCCTGACCTCCAAGGCTGCCGATGTCGCCAAGACCTTTGCCAATCTGCGCGCGGCCGTGGGGGGCTCGGATGTGGGCGCCGAGGGCATTGCCGAGCTGGAACAGATCGCGGAGCTGCTGGAGGCGGGCGGCTATGGCGCCGATCGGATCGAGATCGACCCCTCGGTGGTGCGCGGCCTCGGCTATTACACCGGCCCGGTGTTCGAGGCCGAGCTGACCTTTGAAATCTTTGACGAAAAGGGCCGCAAGCGCCAGTTCGGCTCGGTCTCGGGCGGCGGGCGCTATGACGATCTGGTGAAACGCTTTACCGGACAGGAGGTGCCCGCGACCGGCGTGTCGATCGGTGTCGATCGGCTGCTGGCGGCGCTGCGCGAAAAGGGCCGCATCGGCGGCACCGAGACGGGTCCGGTGGTGGTCACGGTGATGGACCGCGCCCGCATGGCCGACTATCAGGCGATGGTCGCCGAGCTGCGCAACGCCGGCATCCGCGCCGAGGTCTATCTCGGCAACCCGAAGAACTTCGGCAACCAGCTGAAATATGCGGATCGCCGTGGCAGCCCGGTGGCGGTGATCGAGGGCGGCGACGAGAAGGACAAGGGCATCGTGCAGATCAAGGACCTGATCCTTGGCGCCAAGATCGCCGAAAGCGCCACGCTGGAAGAATGGAAGGAACGCCCCAGCCAGTTCGAGGTGCCGCGCGGCCAATTGGTCGCCAAGGTGCGCGAGATCCTTGAGGGGCAGACAAGCTGATGCCACAGAAAGCCCGAATCCGAGCCCGCGCAGCCGAGCTGCGCGCCCAGTTCGAGGCGGCCGGGGCGCGCCCGGTCGAGACCGCGGTTCTGCAACCGGCCGAGGTGCTGCTGGACCTTTACGGCGAGGACATCCGCGCCCGCGCCTATGTGACCTCGGACGCGTTGCGCGGCGAGCAGATGCTGCGCCCGGACTTCACCGTGCCGGTGGTGCAGATGCATATGGAGCACGGCGCCGAGCCGGCGCGTTACACCTATGCCGGCGAGGTCTTCCGCCGTCAGGAGGATGACCCCGAAAAGCCCAACGAATACACCCAGGTCGGGTTCGAGGTCTTCGATCGAGAAAACCCGGCGGCGGCGGATGCCGAGGTATTTGCGCTGATCCAGCGGGCGCTCGGCGACATCGAGGTGCGCGCCGCGACCGGCGACATCGGTATCCTGATGGCCGCGGTGGCGGGTCTTGAGACCTCCGAGCGGCGCAAGGCGGCGCTGATGCGCCATATCTGGCGCCCGCGGCGGTTCCGCGCGCTGCTGGACCGGTTCTCGGGACGCGCGCCAGTGCCCGCGAGCCGCGCGGCGCTGTTGGCGGCCAGCGATGCCATGCGGCATGATTACCCGCTGATCGGTCTGCGCGACCCGTCGGAGATCGCGGCCCGCATCGAGGCGCTGCGCGAGGATGCCGCCGAGCCGCCGATCTCGGCCGGGCAGGTGGAACTGATCGAGGCGATCCTGTCGGTGCGCCAGAAACTGCCCTTCGCGCTGGAACACCTGCGCGACATCGCCGTGGACCTGCCGGCGATCAACGAGGCGGTGTTCTGCCTCAAGGATCGTATCGAGGCCCTGGCGGCGCGCGGCATCGACGTCGACGGGCTGGATTTCGAGGCCAGCTACGGGCGGACCTCGATGGAGTATTACGACGGTTTCGTCTTCGGGTTTTCGGCGACCGCGCGCGCCGATCTGCCGCCGGTCGCATCGGGTGGCCGCTATGACGCGCTGACCCGGGTGCTGGGGCAGGGGCGTGCGATCCCGGCCGTGGGCGGGGTGATCCGCGCCGGACTTCTTCTCGACCTGGAGGCAAAGCCGTGACGATCAAGCTGGGTGTGCCCTCGAAAGGGCGGCTGATGGACAAGACCTTCGACTGGTTCAAGGCGCGCGGCGTGATGCTCGAGCGCACCGGTTCGGACCGCGAATACGCCGGCGCCGTGCAGGGCGTTGACGGGGTCGAGCTGGTGCTGCTCTCGGCCGGGGAAATCCCGCGCGAGCTGGCGGCCGGGCGGATCCATCTCGGGGTGACAGGCACCGATCTGGTGCGCGAGAAACTGCCGCGCTGGGAGCAGCAGCTGAAAGAGATCGCGCCCCTGGGGTTCGGTCAGGCCGACCTGATCCTGGCGGTGCCCGCCTGCTGGGTCGATGTCGACAATCTCGATGATCTGGACGCGGTGGCGGCCGCCTTTCGCAAGAAACACGGCTTCCGCATGCGCGTGGCGACCAAATATCACCGCATCGTGCGCGAGTACCTTCAGGACAACGGCATCGCTGATTACCAGCTGGTCGACAGTCAGGGGGCGACCGAGGGCGTGGTCAAGAACGAGACCGCCGAGGCCATTGCCGACATCACCTCGACCGGCGAGACGCTGCGTGCCAACCACCTGAAGATCCTTGGTGACGGGCCGATCCTGCGCTCGCAGGCGACCCTGTGGCGCAGCCGCGTTGCCGAACTGGCCGACGGCGACCGGGCGATCCTGTCGGCGTTTCTCGACCGGCTGGGCTGAACCGCTCCGGTCCCGACTGCTCCAAATGTCACGGCGCGCCCTTCGGGGCGCGTTTTGCCTTGTTCCGGCCGGCTTTGGGCTGAGTGCCGGCCGGCTTTGGGCTGACTGATCCCGCGCAGGTCGAGCCTTAAGTTCCATGGGGTCTCAGGGGGCGAAAAATTCGTTTCCTGAACCGCTTTCGATCTGGAACATGGAGACCGGGGCCGGTCGGCCCGTGACAACCGGCCTCGGGCCAGGAAGGAGCAGGACAATGAAGGTAGGGTTCATCGGGCTCGGCAACGTCGGCGGCAAGCTTTCGGGGTCGCTGCTGCGCAACGGCGTCGATCTGACGGTGCATGATCTCGACGGTGGACTGGTGGCGGGGTTCGTCGACCGTGGCGCGAAGGCGGGCGAAGGCCCGGCGCAGATGATGCGCGACTGCGATGCGGTCATCACCTGCCTGCCGTCGCCCGCCGCCTCGGACGCGGTGATGCAAAAGATGCTGCCCGAAGTCACCGGGGGCAAGGTCTGGATGGAGATGTCGACCACCGACGAGGCCGAGGTCAAGCGCCTTGGCGCCGAGGTGATCGCGCGCGGCGGGGCGGCGGTGGATTGCCCGGTGTCCGGCGGCTGCCATCGTGCGGATACCGGCAATATCGCCATTTTCGCCGGCTGCGAACGGGCCACGTTCGAAGCCATTCTGCCGCTGCTCACCACCATGGGGCGGCGCATCCTGCACACCGGGCCCCTGGGCTCGGCCTCGGTGCTGAAAGTGCTGACCAACTACCTTGCGACGGCGCATCTTGTTGCCAGCAGCGAGGCGCTGACCACCGCCAAGGCGGCGGGGATGGATCTCAACACGACCTACGAGGCGATCCGGATCTCCTCGGGCAACAGCTTCTCGCACGAGACCGAAAGCCAGGTGATCCTCAACGGGTCGCGCGATATTTCATTCACCATGGACCTTGTGCGCAAGGACATCGGCCTGTTTCAGGAGGTGGCGAACCGGGCCGGGGTGCCGCTTGAGATGAACCCGCTGATGATCCGGATCTTCGACGACGCCATCGCCCGTTATGGCGCGCGCGAATTGTCGCCCAATGTCATCCGCCGCCTCGAAGAGGCCACCGGGCTTGACGTGCTGGCGCCGGGCTTTCCGGCGGAAATGACCGACGACGAACCCGAGGCGCCGGGCTATGAGGTGATCCCGAAAGGCGCCGGGCGGTCGCAGACCGGCGGATGAACCGCCGCGCCGGGGCGCCGGCGGCCCGGCGGGCATGGGCGGCCGGGCCGCATCAAGTGTGATTTTACCTTTGACCGGGGTGGCTTAATTTCATTTAACTCTTCGACGGCCCCGGAGGCGTTTTCCGGTGCCCGGCGGAGGGGGAGAATGACAAAACTGCCACATGTCACCTGGCTCAGGTCCTTCGAGGCGGCGGCCCGGTTGGGCAGTTTCACCGCCGCCGCCGAGGCGCTGAACCTGACTCCGGCTGCCGTCAGCCAGCAGATCAAGCTGCTGGAACAGCATCTCGGGGCAAGCCTGTTCGTCAGGCTGCCGCGCGGCGTGGCGCTGACAGATCTCGGGCAGGCCTATGCGCAGCCGGTGCGCAAGGGGTTTGCCGAGATGCGCGAGGCCACCGACGGGCTGTTCGGTGCACGCCAGAAACGCAGGCTGCGGGTCCATGCCTCGATCAGCTACGGGACGCTGGTGCTGGCCCCCCTGCTGGCCGGGTTTCACGCCGCGCATCCCGAAATCGAGGTGCAGCTGACCAGCGCGGTCTGGACCGACCGCACCGAGGACGCGGCCTTCGACGTCGAGATCCGCTATGGTCATGGTGACTGGGACGAGCGCGATATTCGCCATCTCGGGCATCGCTCGTCCGAAGTGCTGTGCCATCCGGCCGTCGCCGCCGCCTGTGATGCGGGCCCGACCCTCGAGGCGCTGGCGGAAAAGGCGGTGCAGATCATCGGTTCGGAAACCGACTGGGGGCGGCTGGCGGCGCTGTACGGGCGCGACCTGCCGCCGGTGCCCGGCATGATGCGGGCCGATTCCTCGCTGATGGCGCTGCAGATCCTCTCGGGCGGCACCGGGGCGGCGATCATCTCGGAGAGCTTCTCGAAAACCTACCTCGATCGGGGGCTGCTGGTCTCGCCCCTCGACTGCAAGCTGCCGATGAGCCGCAGTTTCTTTCTGGTGCTGCCGGACGCCCGCCCGATGCGGCGCGAGGTCATCCAGTTCTGCGACTGGCTGTACGATCTCCATCGCAATCAGGCACTGTAACCCCGGCCGGGTCGGCCCGGGCTCAGATGCAGCGCCCGCCGTCGACCTCGAGGCAGACGCCGGTGACCATCGACGCCTCGTCCGAACACAGGTAGCAGGCCGCCGCGCCGATGTCCTCGGGGGTGGAAAACCGGCCCAGCGGGATGGTCGACAGGAACTTGGCGCGCATCTCGGGCGAGTCTTCTCCCATGAAGGATTTCAGCAGCGGGGTTTCCCCGGCGACCGGGTTGATGGCGTTGACGCGCACCCCGAAGGGGGCCAGTTCGACGGCCATGCTACGGGTCGCGGTGATCGCCCAGCCCTTGGAAGCATTGTACCAGGTCAGGTTGGGGCGCGGGCTGACGCCGCCGGTCGAGGCGATATTGAGGATCGCCCCCTTGCCGGCGGCCTTCATGGCGGGCACGAAATGGCGCGCCGCCAGAAAGATGGCGCGGGTGTTGACGCCGATGATGCGGTCGAACTCGTCGTCGCCGACCTCTTCCAGCGGTTTCGGCAGATGGGTGACGCCGGCATTGTTGACCAGAATATCGAGGTGGCCGAAATCGCGGTCGACCACATCCGCCAGCGCCGCGACCGAGTCGTTCTCGGCGACATTGACCGTCACCGGGATCGCGGCGCTGCCAAGTTCGGCCGCCCGGTCGCGGGCCAGACCGCCGTTGAGGTCGGCAATGATGACGCGCGCGCCCTCGGCGACGAATTTGCGCGCGATGCCGGCGCCGAAACCCGATGCGCCCCCGGTGACGACGGCGGTTTTTCCTT
This sequence comes from Shimia sp., assembly GCF_041624275.1. GTDB lineage: Bacteria > Pseudomonadota > Alphaproteobacteria > Rhodobacterales > Rhodobacteraceae > Shimia. The sequence continues at coordinate 4,244 of NZ_JBFJVE010000098.1, read as the reverse complement.
GCAGTCTCATGTTGTCCCCCTATCCGTGATATGTTGCGACGGTTTTCACCGTCGAGAAACCGTAAAGTGCTTCGAAGCCCTTTTCGCGCCCGTGGCCCGATTTTCCGACGCCGCCGAAAGGCAGTTCGACCCCCCCGCCGGCGCCGTAGTTGTTGACGAAGACCTGCCCCGCGCGCAGCCGGCTGGCCAGCCGCATCTGGCGCCCGCCATCGGCGGTCCAGACCGAGGCGACGAGACCGAATTCGGTGCCGTTGGCGATGCGCAGCGCCTCGGCCTCGTCCTCGAACGGGATCATCACCTGTACCGGGCCGAAGATCTCCTGCTGGGCCAGAGGGTGATCGGCGGCGACCGGGGCCAGCAGGGTCGGCGCGACATAGCTGCCGCCGGCGGGCAGGTCGGCGGGCAGCGTGGCGCGGGCGGCGACGTCGCGCTTAGCAGCCAGCGCAAGGAAGCCCGAGACGATCTCTTGCTGACGTGCCGATACCAGCGGCCCGACGTCCAGATCGGCCATCGCCGGGCCGACCCGCAGATCCCGGTAACGCGCCGCCATGCGGTCGCGCACCTCGTCGAAGATGCCGGCCTGCACCAGAATGCGTGACGACGCCGAGCAGGTCTGGCCGGCGTTCTGGATGCCGGCATTGACCAGAAACGGCAGCGCGCGGTCGAGGTCGGCATCGTCGAAGACCAGCTGCGGGGACTTGCCGCCCAGCTCCAGCGTCACCGGCACCACATTGGCGGCGGCCGAGGATTGCACCAGACCGCCGACCCCGACCGAGCCGGTGAAAGAAATGTGATCGACGCCCGGGTGGGCGCTGAGCGCCGCGCCGGCTTCCTCGCCCAGCCCCGGCACCACGTTCAGCGCGCCCTTGGGCAGCCCGGCCTCGATGGCCAGTTCGGCAAAGGCCAGCGCCGTGAGGCAGGCCTCTTCGGCCGGTTTCAGCACGGCGGCATTGCCCATCGCCAGCGCCGCCCCGACCGAGCGGCCGATGATCTGCATCGGGTAGTTCCAGGGCACGATATGGCCGGTCACCCCATGTGGCTGGCGCAGGGTATAGACGGTATAGCCCCGCTGGTAGGGAATGGTCTGGCCATGCACCTTGTCGGCGGCGCCGCCATAGAACTCCATGTAGCGGGCCAGGGCGATGGCATCGTTGCGGGCCTGGGTCAGGGGTTTGCCGACGTCGCGCGACTCGAGCCGGGCAAGCCGGTCGGCCCGCTCGAGCACCAGCTGCCCGATCCGGGTCAGGATGCGGCCGCGCTCGGCCGCCGTCATGGCGCCCCATGGCCCGTCCAGCGCGCTGCGGGCGGCGCGCACGGCGGCGTCGATGTCGCCGGCGCCGCCGCGGGCCACCGGACACAGGCGGGTACCGTCCGACGGGTCGATGAGGTCGAGCGTGGCGCCGCTTTGCGGTGCCGCCCAGATGCCACCGATCAGGCAGCGGTCGGTGGGAAACCAGAGATCATCCTGTAATGTCATCCTGCGGTCCTTTCTCGGGCCACGTCCGGCAATCGTGGCGCGGCGTCTATAAGGGTTTTCGTGTAATCGTGGCGCGGGGCCTTGAAGACCGCTTCGGTGGCGCCGTGCTCGACGATGCGCCCCGATTTCATCACCAGAACCCGGTCGGTGATGGCGCGCACCACGGACAGATCGTGCGAGATGAAAAGATAGGTCAGCCCAAGGCGCGCGGAGAGATCCGACAACAGATCGAGCACCTGTGCGCGTACCGACACATCCAGCGCCGAAACCGCTTCGTCGAGGATGATCAGCTCGGGCCGGATGATCAGCGCCCGGGCAATGGCGATGCGCTGGCGCTGGCCGCCGGAAAACTCGTGGATGTATTTGTCGGCCGCCGCCGCCGGCATGTCGACGCTTTCCAGCGCCTCGGCGATGGCGCGGTCGCGCTCGGCGCCCTTGGGGGGATCGGGCAACAGGTGGTAGGGTTCGGTGATCAGCCGCGCGACTTTGTGGCGGGGGTTGAAAGATCCGTAGGGGTCCTGAAACACCACCTGCATCTTGCGCCGGATGCCCGGCACCACCCGCCCGTTCTCGACCATCGGCTTGCCGTCGAAAAGGATCTCGCCGCCCTGCACCGTTTCCAGCCCCAGAAGCGCGCGGGTCAGGGTGGATTTCCCGCAGCCGCTTTCGCCGACCAGCCCCAGGCTTTCGCCGCGACGGATCGCAAAGCTCACGTCATCGACGGCGCGGAAATGCCCCGGCGCCCTGAACAACCGCGTGCGCGGCAGGCTGTAGTCGCGCACCACATTGCGGACCTCGAGCAGCGGGGTCTGTGCCGATTCCGCGGCCGGGGCCCGGTCGGGCACATGCCCCGAGGCCGCGAACAGGGCCTTGGTATAGGGGTGCTTCATCTGGCGATAAAGCGTGGCGGCCGGGCCCTCTTCGACCACTTCGCCGCGCTTCATGATCACGATGTCATCGGCCATGTCCGAGACCACGGCCAGATCATGGGTGCTCAGGATCAGCCCCATGCCGTCTTCCTGAACCAGCCGTTTCAACAGCCGCAGGATCTGCGCCTGGGTGGTCACGTCCAGCGCGGTGGTGGGCTCGTCTGCGATCAGCAGCCTGGGGCGCAGGGCAATGGCCATGGCGATCACCACCCTTTGCCGCTGCCCGCCGGAAAGCTCGTGCGGATAACGGCTCATCGGGAACGTCTTTTCCGGCAGGCCGACCCGGTTCAGCGTTTCGCGGGCGATGCGCAGCGCGTCCGCCTTGGACGCGGCCTTGTGGATCAGGATGGTCTCTGCCACCTGATCGCCGATGGTCTGCACCGGGTTGAGCGCGGTCATCGGTTCCTGAAAGATCATGCCGATGTCGCGCCCGCGCAGGGTGTTCATCCGGGTTTCGCCGAGGTCCAAAAGGTCGCGCTCTTCCAGGACGATCTGCCCGGTGCAGGCGGCGCCATTCGGCAAAAGCCGCATCACGGCATTGGCGGTCATGCTCTTGCCGGAGCCGGACTCTCCGATCACGCCCAGGACCTTGCCGGGCTGCAAGGACATCGACACATCGCGCAGGATGGGCGTGCCATGGATCGAGAGGGTCAGGTGGTTGATCGACAGAAGCGCCATCAGCGTTCCCTCCGGATCTTGGGATCAAGAAGGTCGCGCAGCCCGTCGCCCATGAGGTTCAGCCCCAGCACCGTGAGCACGATGGCCAGCCCCGGAAACAGCGCCAGATGCGGCGCAAAGGAAATCATCGTCTGGCTTTCGGCCAGCATGCGGCCCCAGCTGGGGATCGGCGGCTGCGCGCCCAGCCCGACATAGCTGAGCCCGGCCTCGGCCAGAATGCCCAAGCTGAACTGGATGGTGCCCTGCACGATCAACAGGTTGAGGATATTGGGCAGGATGTGTTCGTAGGAGATGCGCAGCGCCCCCTTGCCGGCGACCCGCGCCGAGAGCACGAAGTCGCGGGTCCAGAGGCTGAGCGCCGCGCCGCGCGAGAGGCGGGCAAAGACCGGGATGTTGAAAATGCCGATGGCAAGGATGGCATTGACCGCGCCGGGGCCGAAGACGGCGGTGATCATGATGGCGATCAGCAGCGCCGGGAAGGCAAAGACCAGATCGTTGCCGCGCATGATCAGCTCGTCAAGAAAACTGCCGGGCCGCGCCGCGGCGGTCAGCCCCAGGGGCACGCCCAGCCCCATGCCGATGCCCACCGCGACCACCGCCACGGCGATCGAGGTGCGGGCCCCCACCAGGATCATCGAAAACACGTCGCGCCCAAAGTGATCGGTGCCCATCAGATGCGGCCAGCCGGGGGGCTTCAGCTTGTTGGGTATGTCCAGCGCAGCCACGTCATAAGGCGTCCAGATCAGCGAGACCAGCGCCGCGCCAAAGAAGATCAGGATCAGGACCAGACCCAGGGAAAGATTGAGCGAGCGCGAGACCGCGCGCAGGGGCGAGACGCTGCGGGGGGCGTCAGAGGGCAGGCGCATCATTGCCTCCCCCTGAGGCGCGGATCGACCAGCGCATAGGTGAGATCGACGAGGAAATTCACCACCACCACGGCAAAGACCAGGAGCATCACCACGCTTTCCACCACGATCAGGTCACGCTGCGAAATGCTCTGGAAGATCAGCCGCCCAAGGCCGGGCAGGTAGAAGACGTTCTCGATGATGATGGCGCCGGCCAGCATGAAGGAAAACTGCAAGCCGATGATGGTCAGCACCGGGATCAGCGCGTTGCGCAGGGCGTGGCGGCGCAGGGCCTTTTGTTTCGACAGCCCCTTG
>NZ_JBFJVE010000097.1:0-10935 GCF_041624275.1 Shimia sp. | reverse complement strand
GCGCATTTTGTCGAACTCTGCTCGCAGCGCGGCATCCCGCTGTTGTTCCTGCAGAATATCACCGGCTTCATGGTCGGGCAGAAATACGAGGCCGAGGGCATCGCCCGCCACGGCGCCAAGATGGTGACCGCCGTGGCGACCACCAAAGTGCCGAAAATCACCATGATCGTCGGCGGCTCCTTCGGGGCCGGCAACTACGGCATGGCCGGGCGCGCCTATAGTCCGCGGTTCCTGTGGACCTGGCCAGGCAGCCGGGTCTCGGTGATGGGTGGCGAACAGGCCGCCGGGGTGCTGGCGACGGTGAAACGCGATGCGATCGAACGCGACGGCGGCAGCTGGTCGGCCGAGGCAGAGGCGGCGTTCCGCCAGCCGACGCTGGACATGTTCGAGCATCAGGGCCACCCGCTTTATGGCTCGGCGCGGATGTGGGACGACGGCATCGTCGACCCGCGCAAGACCCGTGACGTGCTGGCGATGTCGTTGAGTGCGTCGCTTTGCGCGCCGATTGAAGAGACCAAGTTTGGTGTGTTCCGGATGTGATGCGACACCGGGGGCGTGGCCCCCGGGCGCAGGGTCGGATGGGGGCCAGCCCCCATGCCCCCGGGATATTTCAGGCAAGAGAAAATTGGGTCGGGAGGCCGGATGATGTTCAACAAGATACTGATTGCAAACCGCGGTGAAATCGCCTGCCGGGTCATGGAAACGGCGCGCGCGATGGGGGTCAGGACCGTCGCCGTCTATTCGGATGCGGATGCCCAGGCCAAACATGTGGCGCTGGCTGACGAGGCGGTGCATATCGGCGCTGCGGCACCGGCCGAGAGCTATCTCAGGGGCGAGGTGATCATCGCCGCCGCGCTGGAAACCGGCGCCGAGGCGATCCATCCCGGCTATGGCTTCCTGTCGGAGAACCCGGATTTCGTCGAGGCGGTCGAGGCGGCGGGGCTGGTCTTCATCGGCCCCTCGGCCAAGGCGATCCGCGCCATGGGGCTCAAGGATGCCGCCAAGGCGCTGATGGAAGAGGCCGGGGTGCCGGTGGTGCCCGGCTATCACGGCAAGAACCAGGATCCCGAACATCTTGCGGGGGCGGCGGACGGCATCGGCTATCCGGTGCTGATCAAGGCGGTGGCCGGCGGCGGCGGCAAGGGCATGCGGCTGGTGGAACGCCCCGAGGATTTCATGGACGCGCTGGCCTCGGCCCGGGGCGAGGCGACCACCGCCTTCGGCAATGCCGACGTGCTGATCGAGAAATACGTCACCCATCCGCGCCATGTCGAGGTGCAGGTCTTCGGTGACGGCACCCATGCGGTGCATCTGTTCGAGCGTGACTGTTCCTTGCAGCGCCGCCACCAGAAGGTCATCGAGGAGGCCCCGGCGCCGGGGATGAGCCCTGAGGTGCGCGAGGCCATGGGGCAGGCCGGGGTGCGCGCTGCCGAGGCGATCGGCTACAAGGGGGCCGGCACGGTGGAATTCATCGTCGACGGCTCGGACGGGCTGCGCGCCGACGGTTTCTGGTTCATGGAGATGAACACCCGGTTGCAGGTCGAACACCCGGTGACCGAGGCGATCACCGGCGTCGACCTGGTCGAATGGCAGCTGCGCGTCGCCGCCGGCGAGGCCCTGCCCAAGCGCCAGGAGCAACTGGGCATCACCGGCCATGCCTTCGAGGCGCGGATCTATGCCGAGGACGTGCCCAAGGGCTTCCTGCCCGCCACCGGCACCCTGTCGCATCTGAATTTCCCCGAAGAGGCGCGCATCGACAGCGGCGTGCGCCAGGGCGACAGCATCAGCCCCTGGTACGACCCGATGATCGCCAAGCTGGTGGTGCATGGTCCGACCCGGGCGGTGGCGCTGAAACAGCTCGAGCGGGCGCTGCGCCACACCGACATCGGCGGCACGGTGACCAATATCGCCTTTCTCAGCCAGCTGTCGGCGCAGAAGGATTTTGCCGGCGGCAATGTCGATACCGGCCTGATCGAACGCCACCTCGAGGCGCTTGCAGAGGCCCCGGTGGCCGACAGCAGCATCCGCGCCTTTGCCGCGGTCAGCGCGCTGGGGCTGGTCGCCGAGGACGGTGGCCCGGTTGCCGGCGGCCTGGTGCTGTGGACGCCTCTGGTGCAGTCGATCTCGCTTGACCACAACGAGGCGCGCATCGACGCCCGGGTGACGGTTCTGGGGCAGGGGCTTTACGACGTCGATCTCGGCGAGACCAGCCACAGGGTGCATTTCGATGCCGGCACCTGGTGGGTGGACCAGACCAAGGTGCGGGCCCGGACCGCGCGCTCGGGCGATGATCTGACGGTGTTCTGGGGCAATGCCTACGGGTTCCACGTCATCGACCCCTTGGTGCGCGAAGAGCAGGCCGGCGCGGCCGGCAACCTGATCGCGGCGCCGATGCCGGGACAGGTCAAGGCGGTCTTTGCCGAGGCCGGCCAGGAGGTGAAGGAAGGCGACAAGCTGGCCATTCTGGAAGCCATGAAGATGGAGCATTCGTTGCTGGCGGCGCGCGACGGCGTGGTCGCCGAGGTGCTGGCCCATGCCGGCGACCAGGTCCAGGACGGGGCGCCGCTGATCCGGCTCGAGGACGAGGCTGACGAGGCGGCGGCATGATCCTTCTGCACCATATCCCGTTTTCGCGTTCGTTCCGCATCCTGTGGCTGCTCGAGGAAATGGGACTGCGTGCCGATCTCAGGCATTATTCGATCACCGACGGCTCGCTCAGGGCCGCCGAGTTCAAGTCGATCTCGCCGGTGGGGCGGGTGCCGGCGCTGGAGATCGACGGCATCACCATCTTCGAAAGCCAGGCGATCGTCGAATACCTGACCGAGACCCGGCCGCTGCACGGGCTGGGCCGGCTGCCGGGCGATGCCGAGCGGGTGCCCTATCTGGAGTGGCTGGGCTTTGCCGAGACCCAGGCCAGCATTCTGGCCAGCCTCAACATGCAGCACCTGTTCATGGGCGATCCGACCCCGGCCTCGCCGGTGGTGCTGAAGCTCGAGGCGGCGCGGCTGGCAGCGACGCTGAAGGCGCTGGAGCATGTGCTTGGGCAGCGCGACTGGCTGTTGGAAAGCGGCTTTTCCGCCGCCGACGCGATGATGGGGTTCAACCTTTTTGCCGCGCCCTATTACGTGCGCATGGACCGCTTTCCCAACGTGCGGGCCTATATGGCGCGGATCGAGGCGCGGCCCGCCTATCAGGAGGCGCGGGCGCTGGACGGACCACAGGAGTTCTACAAGAAGGACTTCTACGACGTGCCGGGGGCCTAGGCGATGAAACTGGTTCTCCATCACGCGCATGAGGCGCGCTCGGTCCGGGTGCTGTGGCTGCTCGAGGAACTGGGGCTGGACTATGAGCTGCGGGTGCACGACTTTTTCGACAAGTCGCTGCGCAGCCCGGAATACCTGGCGATCAACCCGGCGGCGCGAGTGCCGGCGCTCGAGGTGGATGGCGCGGTGATGTGCGAAAGCGGCGCGATGATCGAGTATCTCTGCGAGCGCTGCCCCGAGGCCGGGCTGGGGCGCTCGGCCGGGGACCCCGAACGCATGGCCTGGCTGGACATGCTGCATTATGCCGAGACCGTGGGCCAGCATCTGGCCAATCTCACCCAGTCGCATATCGTGCTTTACGAGCCGGCGATGCGCTCGCCGACGCAGATCAGCCTCGAGACCCGGCGGCTGGCCAAGGTGCTGGGGCGGCTCGAGCTGATCCTCGGCGACGGGCGCGACTATCTGATGGCGCGCGGCTTCAGCGGCGTCGATTGCGCCATGGGCTATGGCATCGACGTGGCGACGCGGTTCCTGCGTTTAGACGCAATGCCGCATCTGCTGTCCTATCTTGAAAGGCTGCGGGCGCGCCCTGCCTGGCAACAGGCGCAGCCCCCAAAGGGCGCGCCACGGATTTATCGCAAAGCGTTCTACGAGGTGCCGGATGGCTGAGTATGTCGAGATTTTCGAAATGGGCCCCCGCGACGGGCTGCAGAATGAAAAGCGCCTGATCCCGACGGCGGAAAAGATCGCGCTGGTCGACTGCCTCGGACGCGCCGGCTTCCGCCGGATCGAGGTCGCCAGTTTCGTCAGCCCCAAATGGGTGCCGCAGATGGCGGATTCCGCCGATGTGCTGGCCGGGATCACCCGCGTCGCGGGCGTGTCCTATGCCGCGCTGACCCCGAACATGAAGGGGTTCGACGGGGCGATGGCGGCAGGGGCCGACGAGATCGCCATTTTCGGCTCCGCCTCGGAAGGGTTCTCCAAGGCCAATATCAACGCCAGCATCGCCGAGTCTCTGGCCCGGTTCGCGCCGGTGGCCGAGGCGGCGAAATCGGCCGGCATCCCGGTGCGGGGCTATGTCTCCTGCGTCACCGACTGCCCCTATGACGGATCGACGCCGCCGGCCAAGGTGGCCGAGGTGGCGGCGGCCCTGCTGGCGATGGGATGCTACGAGATCTCGCTCGGCGACACCATCGGTCAGGGCCGGCCCGAGACCATCTCGGATATGCTGGACGCGGTGCTGCAAGAGGTGCCGGCGGACAGGCTGGCGGGGCACTATCATGACACGGCCGGACGGGCGCTGGCCAATATCGAGGCCTCGCTCGAGCGCGGATTGCGGGTGTTCGACGCTGCGGTCGGTGGCCTTGGCGGCTGCCCCTATGCGCCCGGGGCCAAGGGCAATGTCGCCACCGAGGCGGTGAATGCGCGGCTGATCGCGCTGGGGTATGAAACCGGGCTTGATGCCGGGGTGCTTGACGAAGCGGCAGAGATGGCGCGCGCGATGCGCCAGGCACAGGGCTGAAAGGAGTGGCTATGTTTGAAACGATCAAGGTGGACATCGACGCGCGTGGCGTGGCGACGCTGGCGCTGAACCGGCCCGAGAAACACAACGCCATGTCGGGCGAGATGCTGCGCGAGCTGAAACAGGCCGCCGCCGACCTCGGCGCCGACGATGCGGTGCGCGTGGTGGTGCTGACCGGCGAGGGCAAGAGCTTCTGCGCCGGCGGCGATCTGGGCTGGATGAAGGCCCAGCAGGGCATGGACCCGGCGACCCGCGCTGGCGAGGCGCGCATTCTGGCCGAGATGCTGCAAGCGCTGAACACCCTGCCCAAGCCGCTGATCGGCCGGGTTCAGGGCAACACCTTCGGCGGCGGCGTCGGCATGGCCTGCGTCTGCGACGTGGCGGTCGGTGTCGAGGGGCTGACCATGGGGCTGACCGAGACCCGCCTGGGGCTGATCCCGGCCACCATCGGCCCCTATGTGGTGGCCCGCATGGGCGAGGCGCGGGCGCGCCGGGTGTTCATGTCGGCGCGGCTGTTCGATGCCGCCGAGGCGGTGGAACTGGACATTCTGGCCAAGGCGGTGCCCGCCGAAGAGCTGGATGCGGCCATCGAGTCCGAGATCCTGCCCTATCTGAGCTGCGCGCCGGGGGCCGTGGCCTCGGCCAAGGCACTGGTGCGCACCCTTGGCCCGCGCATCGACGATGCGGTGATCGACCACACCATCGCCGCCCTCGTGGCCCGCTGGGAAAGCCCGGAATCGGTCGAGGGAATCGCGGCCTTCTTCGAGCGGCGCAAACCCTCGTGGGGCGGCAGCTGACCGCGAGGCGGGGCAGGATGGGCGCTGCGGGCCTTCCCGCGACGGGCTTTTGCCCGGCAAAGCGGGCGGTTCGCGGGGTGGCTGCCAAGTAAATTGTCGCAGTCCTGCTCCGAAAGGTCGCGGCGTGCAGGCCCCGGCCAAAAAGATGCCTCTCGGCTGCATCAAATTCGGTGTCGGAGAATCGATGCGCTGCGTGCGGGAAAGCCTTTAAAAGCAGGGGGCGCATCGGCTGACTTATTGACGCAGCCCGGCCGGAAAGCCCTGTATACCTTTGTATGCAGGTTAAAAAAACATTACATATCGCTTATTGAATGTTGTGGGCATTGGTTGACCCTGCCAAGGGGCAGGGGTAAACCCCCCTTAGTCAAAACAGCCATCTGACTGCACGTCATTTGACCCGTGCATGAAAGGAGCCACCCCGTGGAAGAGATGCTGAGGGAATACCTTCCCATTCTCGTCTTTCTGGCCATCGCTATCGCACTTGGCCTCGTCCTGATCCTCGCAGCTGTTGTCCTGGCCGTCCGAAACCCCGACCCCGAAAAGGTGAGCGCTTACGAGTGCGGTTTCAATGCCTTCGACGACGCGCGCATGAAATTCGATGTCCGGTTCTACCTCGTGTCGATCCTGTTCATCATTTTCGACCTTGAGATTGCCATGCTCTTTCCCTGGGCGGTGGGTTTCAAGGACATCAGCATGGTCGGCTTCTGGTCGATGATGGTGTTCCTTGCCGTGCTGACCATCGGATTTGCCTATGAGTGGAAGAAGGGAGCCCTGGAATGGGAGTGATGACCGGGGCGAACACGGTGTCCGGGACTGACAAGGAAGCTGTCACCCAGGCGCTGAATGCCGAGTTGCAGGACAAGGGTTTCCTGCTGACCTCGACCGAGGACATGATCAACTGGGCCCGCACCGGCTCGTTGCACTGGATGACCTTCGGCCTGGCCTGCTGTGCGGTCGAGATGATCCATACCTCGATGCCGCGCTATGACCTCGAGCGCTACGGCACCGCGCCGCGCGCCTCTCCGCGCCAGTCCGACCTGATGATCGTCGCCGGCACGCTGACCAACAAGATGGCCCCGGCGCTGCGCAAGGTCTATGACCAGATGCCCGAGCCGCGCTATGTGCTGTCGATGGGCTCCTGTGCCAATGGCGGCGGCTACTACCACTATTCCTACAGCGTCGTGCGCGGCTGCGACCGGATCGTGCCGGTCGACGTCTACGTACCCGGCTGCCCGCCGACCGCCGAAGCGCTGCTTTATGGCATCCTGCAACTGCACCGCAAGATCCGCCGCACGGGGACGATTGAAAGATGAGTGAAGCACTGAAAGAACTGGGCGCTCACCTCGAGTTCAAGCGCACCGATTGCGTTCTGGGCTGGGAAGTGGCTCATGGCGAGCTGAATGTCGACGTGACCCCGGCCAATATCGCCGGCTTCGTAGAATTCCTGCGGTCGGACCCGAACTGCAAGTTTTCCACCCTGGTCGATGTTACCGCCGTGGACTACCCCGAGCGCGCCAAGCGTTTCACCGTGGTCTATCACCTGCTGTCGATGTACCAGAACCAGCGCATCCGCCTGCGGGTCAGCCTGCGCGAGGATGAAATGGTGCCGTCGATCACCGGCGTCCATCCCTGCGCCAACTGGTTCGAGCGCGAGACCTTCGACATGTTCGGCATCGTCTTCACCGACCACCCGGACCTGCGCCGCCTGCTGACCGACTACGGTTTCCGCGGTCACCCGCTGCGCAAGGATTTCCCGACCACGGGCTACACCGAAGTGCGTTACGACGAAGTCGAGAAACGCGTCGTCTACGAGCCGGTGAAACTGACCCAGGATTACCGCCAGTTTGACTTCATGAGCCCCTGGGAAGGGGCTGAGTACATCCTTCCGGGTGACGAGAAAGAGGGGGCGAAGTGATGGACGGCTCCAGATATAACGACGGCAGCACGGACGCGCTGGTCGGCGAACAGAAAATCCGCAACTTCAACATCAACTTCGGTCCGCAGCACCCGGCGGCGCACGGCGTGCTGCGTCTGGTGCTCGAGCTTGACGGCGAGATCGTCGAGCGCTGCGACCCGCATGTCGGCCTGCTGCATCGCGGCACCGAAAAGCTGATGGAGAGCCGCACCTACCTGCAGAACCTGCCCTATCTGGACCGCCTCGACTACGTGGCGCCGATGAACCAGGAACACGCATGGTGCCTGGCGATCGAAAAGCTGACCGGCACCGAGGTGCCGCGCCGCGCGCAGCTGATCCGGGTGCTCTACTGCGAGATCGGCCGGGTGCTGAACCACATCATGAACGTCTGTTCGCAGGCCATGGACGTGGGCGCGCTGACCCCCAACCTCTGGGGTTTCGAAGAGCGCGAAAAGCTGATGATCTTCTATGAACGGGCCTGTGGCGCGCGTCTGCACGCGAACTATTTCCGCCCCGGCGGCGTGCATCAGGATCTGCCCGATGCGCTGCTCGACGACATCGAGGAATGGGCGATCGGCTTCCCCGGCATCCTCGACGACATCGAAGGTCTTCTGACCGAGAACCGGATCTTCAAGCAGCGCAACGTGGGCATCGCCGTCGTCGACGTCGATACCGCCCTGCAGCACGGCTATTCCGGCGTCATGGCGCGTTCGGCCGGCCTGGCCTGGGACCTGCGCCGCGCGCAGCCCTATGAATGCTATGACGAGTTCGAGTTCCAGATCCCGGTCGGCAAGAACGGCGACTGCTATGACCGCTACCTGATGCGGGTCGCGGAAATGCGGGAATCGACCAAGATCATCCGCCAGGCGATCGTCAAGCTGCGCGAAGCCACCGGCGACGTGCTGGCGCGCGGCAAGCTGACCCCGCCCAAGCGCGACGACATGAAGACCAACATGGAAAGCCTGATCCACCACTTCAAGCTTTACACCGAAGGTTTCCACGTGCCCGCCGGCGAAGTCTATGCCGCCGTCGAAGCGCCCAAGGGCGAGTTCGGCGTCTACATGGTGGCCGATGGCTCCAACCGTCCGTATCGCGCGAAACTGCGGGCGCCGGGCTATCTGCACCTGCAATCGCTGGACCATATTTCGACGGGCCACCAGCTGGCCGACATCGCGGCCATCATCGGCACAATCGACATCGTTTTTGGGGAGATTGACCGCTAATGCTTCGTCGTCTTCATAGCGAACAACCCGAGAGTTTCGCATTCACCGAGGCCAACCTGGCCTGGGCCAAGGGCCAGATCAGCAAATACCCCGAGGGCCGTCAGGCCTCGGCGGTGATCCCGCTGCTGTGGCGCGCCCAGGAGCAGGAAGGCTGGGTCAGCAAACCCGCCATCGAGACCATCGCCGACATGCTCGGCATGGCCTATATCCGGGTGCTCGAGGTCTGTTCCTTCTATTTCATGTTCCAGATGCAGCCGGTCGGCTCGGTGGCGCATATCCAGATCTGCGGCACCCTGTCCTGCATGATCTGCGGCGCCGAAGACCTGATCGCGGTCTGCAAGGAAAAGATCGCCGACAAGCCGCATACCCTGTCGGCGGACGGCAAGTTCTCCTGGGAAGAGGTCGAATGCCTCGGCGCCTGCACCAATGCGCCGATGGCGCAGATCGGCAAGGACTATTACGAGGACATGACCGCCGAAGGCTTTGCACAGCTGCTCGACGATCTCGCCGCCGGCAAGGTTCCGGCACCGGGTCCGATGAACGGCCGCTTTGCTTCCGAGCCGCTGTCGGGTCTGACCTCGCTCAAGGAATATGAAAGCGGCAAGACCAAGTACAACGCCTCGGCGCAGCTGGCGACCGACATCGGCGACACGGTGAAACGCATCGACGGCACCGAAGTGCCGCTGCGCACCCCCTGGATCGGCGCCGACGGCACCGTCGCCGGCCGCGATCCGTCCAAGCCGCAACCGCCGGCCGCGCCGGAAGCCGCGAAACCGGCTGCCAAACAGGCGGAAGAGGCCAAGAAGGCCGAGGCGCCCAAGCCGGCACCCGCCGCCGCCGCACCGGCGGCCGAAGAGGCGGTCGAAGAGGTTGCCGAACAGGCGCCCGAGATCCTCGGGGCGGCCCGCGAGGGCGGCGCCGACGATCTCAAGAAGATCAAGGGGGTCGGACCCAAGCTCGAGCAGACGCTGAACGAGCTGGGCTTCTACCACTTCGACCAGATCGCCGCCTGGACCAAGGAACAGATCGCCTGGGTCGACAACCGCCTGACCTTCAAGGGACGCATCGAGCGTGATGGCTGGATCGAGCAGGCCGGGAAGCTGGCGGCAGGCGAAGAAACCGAGTTTTCCAAGAAGGTCGCCAAAGGCGGCGTCTACGAGGACTAAGGGATGACCGGGGGGCTGACAGAACAGCAGCAGGCACGCAAGGGGCGCATCGTCGCCCTTGTGATCGCCGGCACCATGCTGCTCTGGATCGCCGCCCAGTTCGTGGGCAGGGCTGCGGGCCTGCCGGGGCGCTATGCGCTGCTGTTCGATTTCGCCGCGATCGCGGCGTTGATCTGGGCGCTGGTGAACATTTTTCAGATCTGGCGCGGGCGCCAGGGAACGCAAGGGTAACAGGATGCTCAAGGATCAGGACCGTATCTTTACCAACCTCTACGGCATGCACGAGCGCACGCTCGCGGGCGCAAAGGCGCGCGGCCATTGGGACGGCACGGCAAAGATTATCCAGAACGGACGTGACTGGATCATCGACCAGATGAAGGCATCGGGCCTGCGCGGCCGGGGCGGGGCGGGCTTCCCGACCGGTCTCAAATGGTCCTTCATGCCCAAGGAAAGCGATGGTCGCCCGGCCTATCTGGTGATCAACGCCGATGAATCCGAGCCCGGCACCTGCAAGGACCGCGAGATCATGCGTCATGATCCGCACACCCTGATCGAGGGCGCGCTGATCGCTTCGTTCGCGATGAACGCGCATACCTGCTACATCTACATTCGCGGTGAATACATCCGCGAGCGTGAAGCCCTGCAGAACGCCATCGACGAAGCCTATGACGCCGGTCTTCTGGGCCGCAACGCCGCCGGCTCGGGCTGGGATTTTGACCTGTTCCTGCATCACGGGGCAGGCGCCTATATCTGCGGCGAGGAAACCGCGCTGCTGGAAAGCCTCGAGGGCAAGAAGGGCATGCCGCGCATGAAGCCGCCCTTCCCGGCAGGCGCCGGCCTTTATGGCTGCCCGACCACGGTGAACAACGTCGAATCCATCGCCGTTGTGCCGACCATCCTGCGTCGCGGCCCCGAATGGTTCTCGTCCTTCGGCCGCCCGAACAACGCGGGCACCAAGATCTTCGGCATCTCGGGTCATGTGAACAACCCCTGTGTGGTCGAGGAGGCGATGTCGATTTCCTTCGAAGAGCTGATCGACAAGCATTGCG